>DASZZL010000229.1:0-4318 GCA_035545035.1 Pyrinomonadaceae bacterium | reverse complement strand
TTCTGCAAACCGTGCGCATGACCGAGATGGAGCATCTTGACATTCGCACCGTCACGCTCGGCTTGAGCCTGCTTGATTGCGCCTCTGACTCGATCGAAAGCACGGCCGCGCGCGTGCGCGAAAAGATCGAGCGCGTGGCGGCGAATCTGGTCAGTGCCGTCGATCAAATCAGCGACGAGATCGGAATTCGCATTGCCAACAAACGTATCGCGGTAACTCCCGTTTCAATTTTGACCGAAGGTGCCCGCGGCAATCCCGTCGACCTCGGTCGCGCGATTGACGAAGCAGCTGGCACGGTCGGCGTAGATTTCATCGGCGGATATTCGGCGCTGGTTCACAAAGGCTTTACGCGCAAGGAGAGCGAGTTTCTCGACTCGATACCCGAAGCACTCGCCTCGACGACCCGTCTCTGCGGGTCGGTCAACGCGGCATCCACACGCGCCGGAATCAACATGGACGCAGTCGCGCGCGTCGGGCGATTAATCAAAGATGCTGCGGAACGCACACGCGATCGTGGGGGGCTCGCGTGCGCAAAGTTTGTCTGCTTTGCGAACGCCGTCGAAGACAATCCCTTCATGGCCGGCGCGTTTCATGGCATCGGCGAACCTGAAGCGGTACTGAACGTAGGCGTCTCCGGCCCCGGTGTCGTCAATCACGCAGTACAGCAAGCGCCTGAGGATCTTCCGCTGCACGAACTCGCGGAAGTCATCAAGAAACTTTCATTCAAGCTGGCGCGCGCGGGCGAGTTGGTTGGACGCGAGGCCGCGCGCCGTCTGGGAATTCCTTTCGGCATCATCGATTTGTCGCTCGCGCCGACTCCGGTTCCCGGCGATTCAGTCGCCAACATCCTCGAAGCGATGGGCTTTGAGCGCGCCGGCACGCACGGGACGACGGCGGCGCTGGCATTGCTCACCGACGCAGTTAAAAAAGGCGGCGCGATGGCCAGCAATTCGGTCGGCGGGATGAGCGGCGCGTTCATACCGGTGTCGGAGGATGCGGGAATGATCGAAGCCGCGCGCGTCGGCGCTCTCTCACTCGACAAGTTGGAAGCGTGGACCAGTGTCTGTTCGGTCGGGATCGACATGGTCGCCGTGCCCGGCTCGACTTCCGCCGAAACGATCGCCGCGATCATCGCTGATGAGATGGCGATCGGCGTGATGAACAACAAGACGACAGCAGTGCGCATCATTCCGGTGCCCGGTCGTGAGGTCGGCGAGATGGTTGAGTTCGGCGGCTTGCTCGGCAGCGCGCCAATCATGGCGGTGAATCGTTTTTCTTCTGATCAATTTATTCGCCGCGGTGGACGGATTCCCGCGCCGGTTCACTCGTTGCGGAATTGATTTTTCTTAGTGGGAGCCCTCCCTAACGGTCGGGCTACTGACACGCGGAGTTGGCGCGACAGTGTCAGTAGCCCGCGCGTAAGCAAGGGCAAGTTACGAGGCGAGCATGTTCGCGCTGGTAAATCATCCGAAAACAAACTAATCTTACCGCCCCGTTGAGAAGGTGACGAGATGGAACGAGAAGCCTTAGGAATGATCGAATGCCGCGGTCTGGTGGCGATGATCGAAGCCGCCGACGCCGCGGTGAAATCTGCGAACGTCGTACTGGTCGGCTGGGAAAAGGTCGATGCTGGTTTGGTGACTGCGATCGTGCGCGGCGAAGTCGGCGCTGTTAAGAGCGCAGTCGAATCCGGTGCTGCCGCCGGCCGGCGCGTCGGCGAAGTAGTTGCCACGCACGTGATCCCGCGTCTTCACTCAGAGGTCGATACCGCGATTCCCGTCCTGCACACCGGCGAAACCACGCGCAAAAAAATCAGCGGTTCAGTCCGCGCGAGGCGGTAGCCGGAACTAGCCGCACGAGCAAGCCGCCGAGACCACAAACGGTTCCGGCAACAATCCGCGTCGATCAAATCCGCGCAGTTCTGATCTGAAAATGACCTTTTGGCAACATGTACAGACTGCAGCAGGCTTGGGCCGGGGCTTTGCTCTGGCAGTAATTGTTTTCGTATTGGTTGCGCTGGTTCTGTTCGCTACTAAGCCGGCGGAACGCTCGCGCATTCGCGCGGCTCTACTGCTATTTGCGCTCTCTATTATCGGCCTGCTGGCATTGGCGTCGTTCAGTTCTTACGGCCTGAGCACGGATGAGTCTTTGTATCGCTGGACCAGGTGGGCATCGCTTTTTTGCGCGGGCGTCGCCTTCGTCAGCGTTGCCAGCGTCTTCATCTTCGACGTATTCCTTGAGGCGTTGCGGCTCAAGCCGGCGCGCATTATGCGCGAGCTGCTGCGCGCGCTCAGCTATGTAGTCGTCGGTGTCTTTGTTCTTACCATTATTAAAGTTGATGTTACCGGTATTGTTGCGACTTCGGCGGTGCTTACTGCGGTCATTGGCCTTTCGTTTCAGGACACCCTCGTAAACATGATGGGTGGGATGACGCTGCAGACCGAGGGCGCGATCGGGGTTGGTGATTGGATAAAAATCGATGGACAGGAAGGTGTGGTGACAGACATACGCTGGCGACATACATCAATCGAGACGCGCAACTGGGACACGATCGTGATTCCCAACAGCGTCCTGATGAAGTCGCAGGTCACCGTCATGGGCCGGCGTTCCGGACAGCCGCGCCAGCACCGTCAGTGGGTTTACTTCAATGTCGATTTCCGTTATTCACCGGCCAGGGTAATCGATACAGTTGAGTCAACTCTCCGAGGCGAACCGATTCCTAACGTTGCCGCAGAGCCACCACCAAATTGCGTATTAATGGATTTCAAAGAAAGCTATGGCAGCTACGCCGTGCGTTACTGGCTGACGGATCTGGCCGTGGACGACCCCACCAACTCGATCGTGCGGACGCGCATCTACTATGCGCTTCGGCGCGCCGGCATTCCGCTTTCCATCCCGGCGCATTCGCTGTTTGTCACGGAAGACGACACCTCAAGGCGTCAACGAAAGTCGGCCGAAGAGATTGAAAAGCGCGTCAAGTCTCTCAGCCGCGTCGAACTTTTCGATAGTTTGACCGACGAAGAACGGCATTCACTGGCTACACGACTGCGTGTCGCACCATTTGTGCGCGGCGAGGCGATGACTCGTCAGGGCGCCGAAGCGCACTGGCTCTATGTTATTACTCAGGGAGAAGCTGAAGTCCGCGTCTCGGCTGACGGCAATCTCAGCGAGCATCTGGCGAATCTCGGACCGGGAGATTTCTTCGGCGAGATGGGAATGATGACCGGCGAGCCACGCGCGGCAACCGTAACCGCGCTTTCAGATGTCGAGTGCTACCGGCTCGATAAGGAGGCGTTCCACGAAGTTCTCAAACAGCGGCCGGAGATCGCCGAAAACATTTCCGAGATTCTGGCACGTCGTAGTGTAGGACTCGAGGCCGCCCGCGAAGATTTGGACGAAGAAACCAGGCAACTGCGCGCGCGTCACCATCAGAGCGATTTGCTCCGACGCATCAAAGACTTTTTCCGGCTGTAATGTTCGTCTCGGTTCCCTCACCGGCGAAACCACACGCAAAAAGATCAGCGGCTCAGTGCGCACGAAGCGATAGCGCGCTTATTCGCGCAACAGTCCGCCTTTGAAAATCGGCTGGCCTCCGAGAGAGATGTAGAAACTGTAGAGGACCAGAGCCAGGCCAGCGCACAAGCCGAATATTGTTGAGCCGGCATACCACACGGAAAAGTCCGAGGTCATTGGGTAGAACGTAAAGAGCAGCACGAAAAACATAGAGGCAATCATGGCCAGCAGCCCGAACCGCGTAGTGACCACGAGAACCAGTCCAAAGGTTAATCCGGCGAGCAACGCTCCAATCAGATGAGTACGAGTACTCACCGCCAGGACGATTGTGGGTAAGAGCCAGGCCGCAAGCGATGAAAGCCATTCCTTGCGGCGGAAGAGGACGTAAAGCAACAGGAGCAGGAACAGGTAGGACACCCCGATGAAGATCGCGAAGGCTGCTGGACCATCGAAAAAAATGCTGACTGATTCACGCAATCCGAGAAGCATTCTAAGAGTCGGCGGAACCGTGAGGGCAATGCCCGGCCCTCCGGGCGCGAGGTCGGCAAGGTAGATTACGACTTCGATCGCGACACCAAACACCGAGCCGATCAGAATATCTCTGCCAACCAATGGATCCCTGAAGTCCCCAGCCAGCAGCCGGCTCCACGACACGATCCGGTGCGGCCACCAGCGACGAACGTAAGGCTCCAGAGCGATGTAAAAGAGCCAAAGCAGAGTCGCATTAAAGAGTGCGAACATCAAGTGCGGGAGAAAAAGAGACCACTCCTCGAACCCAGGATAGTGATGGGCTAGGAAAATCCAC
>DASZZL010000228.1:0-2986 GCA_035545035.1 Pyrinomonadaceae bacterium | reverse complement strand
CGACGCCTGGTACAAACGCGAAGCGCGCGAGCTTTTGCCGGACGGGTTTAAGTGCAGGAGTTGCGGTTCGAATGAATTCACGAAAGAGACTGACATTCTCGACGTGTGGTTTGACAGCGGCTCGTCTTCGATCGCTGTGCTGGAGAATCGCGAAGGCTTGCGTTGGCCGGCGGATGTTTATATCGAAGGCGGCGATCAATTTCGCGGCTGGTTCAATTCGTCTCTGATGGTAGGACTCGCGGTGCACGATCGCGCTCCTTACGACGCCGTGTTGACGCACGGTTGGACGCTCGACGCGCAAGGCAAGGCAATGCACAAGTCTCTGGGCAACGCAGTCTCGCCGGATGAAATTATTCCGAAGTTAGGAGCCGAGGTGCTCCGGCTTTGGTGCGCATCGGCGGACTACATGGAAGATCTGCGTTGTTCGGACGAGATTCTTCAGCGCGTCACTGATGGTTATCGCAAGCTGCGCAACACGGCGCGCTTTGCGCTCGGGAATCTTTATGATTTTGAGCCAGAGCGCGACAGCGTCGTCGAAAGTGAGATGCTTGAAATCGATCGCTGGGCCTTGGCGGAGTTGAACGAGACCGTTTGGTATGTGCGCGACTGGTATGAAAGATACGGTTTTCACGATGTCTTTCACACGCTTTATGACTTCTGCACCGTCACTTTGTCCGCAAGATATTTCGACATAATTAAGGACCGACTCTACACTGCTGCGCCGAAGAGCAATCAGCGCAGGTCGGCGCAGACCGTTCTTTACCGTATTGCCAACGAGCTCTCGCGCATGCTCGCTCCGATTTTGTCGTTCACAGCTGAAGAGATTTGGGAATACTTACCGAGCAGCGACAAGCGGGCCCGATCTGTACATCTGACGGAACTTTCGTCTGCTCATGATCGGGCAAGAGATCGCGAACTACTAGCGCGCTGGAATAAGTTATTCAGCATACGGGATCAGGTTTTGCTCAAGCTTGAGGAAGCTCGCGTGGCTAAGCGAATCGGAAGTTCACTTCAGGCTTGCGTAGTGATTAGGCCAAGGCACGATGATGAAGAGTTAATCCGCTATTTCTGGGACGAACTTCGCTACATATTCATAGTTTCCCAAGTTCGGCTCGCGAAGGACAAGGAACTTAGGGGAGGCTCGCTGGTTCTCAATCAGTTCGGCATTGATTTAGCTCAAGGCCAGAAGTGCGAGCGTTGCTGGAACTATTCGACGCGCGTCGGCGAATCGTCGCGCTATCCGACCGTGTGCGAACGTTGTGTCGAAGCGCTTGTGGAGATTGAGGCGGGCTGAGGTTTCCGCTTGCAGTGCCGTAGGCACGAGATGTTTATAGCTTCGAGCGGCTGATAGATTTCTTGAGCCCATTTATGGGCGACAGAAACATTTCGCTCCTCCGGAGCTGGATCCTTATTATCCGTCGAGGTCTATAAATATTCCGCCGCTACGCGGCTGAGATGCGGTCACCAGAGGGTTTCTCTAAATCTCAAATGACAGACGACCAATCGAAATCCTTTTCGAAGACCCGAACGGCCTGGCGCGTCGGTTACCTCGTCGCGTCGCTCGGCATTTATCTGATGGACCAGGCGAGCAAAGCCTGGGTCGTGCGCCGTGTGCGCTTTCAAGATCTCACAATCATTCGCGGCGCGCTGGATTTGGTTTACGCCGAGAATCCCGGCATCGCCTTCGGACAGTTGCAGGAGGGTGGCGCATTCGGCCGCTGGTTTTTTGTCGTGCTGGCATCGGCCGCTGCGGTCGCGGTGCTCTTTTATTTCTTTCGCACGCCGCGCAACGACGACCGGGTTTTGGGCGCGTGCGCGCTTTTGCTCGCGGGAATACTTGGCAATTTAACCGATCGCGTGCGACTCGGCTTCGTGATCGACTTCATCCTGCTGCACGCGGGTTCTTATCACTGGCCGGCTTTCAATGTCGCCGACGCGAGCATTTGCGTTGGCGCTTTGTTACTTGCTTATGATTTGATCTTTGCGCATCGAAAGTCGAAGGAAACTACTAACGACCGACCACTGACCGCTGATCACTGACCACGGCATTCATGTATCCGATTCTCTTTCGTATCTACGGTTTTCCCATCAACACGTACGGAGTGTTTCTCGCGCTCGCGTTTCTCGGGGCGATCTTCGTCACCGTGAGACTTGCCGGACGCGATGGATTGCCGCGCGAACGGATCTACGACCTGTGTCTATGGTTGCTTCTGTCTTCGCTCGTGGGTTCGAAGCTTCTGATGTTTTTCACTGAGCCGGAATATCGTGAGCATCCGCTGCAACTGTTCTCTTTGGATTTTCTGCGCTCGGGCGGAGTCTTCTACGGAGGACTGCTGGGCGCGATGATCACCGGCTACTTCCTGATGCGGCACTGGAAGCTGCCGTGGTGGAAGACTGCCGATGCCTGCGCGCCGGGAATCGCGCTGGGTAATGTTTTGGGCCGCCAAGGATGTTTCTCTGCCGGGTGTTGCTGGGGCAAACCAACGAACTTGCCGTGGGGCGTGCGCTTCACTGAATTGGGTCACGAAGTTACTGGAGTTCCGACGGGCGTAAAGCTGCATCCGACGCAGCTCTACGAATCCGGGGCGATGCTGATCGTCTTCTTTTTTCTGCTGTGGCTGCACAAGCGAAAGAAATTCAGCGGTCAGGTGATTCTCGCTTACGCGATCATCTATGCGACGGTGCGATTTCTGATCGAGTTTGTGCGCGACGATCCGCGCGGCGACGTTCTCGGCCTGACGACGCTGACCGGGCTTTCGACTTCGCAAATGATCGGCATCGTGGTTGGTGTGGGAGCATTGATTCTGCTCATCATTCGTTGGCGGCGCGCGAATGAACAAGAAATTCGGAAAGCGGTCGCGTCGAGCGCTTGATTATGGAGTGCTGCGACTTGTCGCAGCTTTTCAAATCGTGGCTTAGCGTCCGATCGGAAAAGCGGGGACAAGTCACCGCACTCCAAAATTTCCCGATAGCCAACACATCCGAC
>DASZZL010000227.1:0-7600 GCA_035545035.1 Pyrinomonadaceae bacterium | reverse complement strand
CGGCGGCCGTTGCGAATGCCGCGATAGCGATCGTCGAGGCCGTAGATCGTCGTATTGAACTGGTCGTGGCTGCGCATTGTCATCATCAGAAACTGGCCCGGCTTCAGATCAACCCGCGCCAGTTCATTGACGGTGAAATGCGCGCGCCCGTCTTTGGTTTTGAATTCACGATTGCGAATCGGATTCGGCAAATAAAATCCGCCCGGTTGGCGCACGCGCTGGTTGTAGTCTTCAAACCCGGGCACGACGCGCTCGATGTGTTCACGAATGCGGTCGTAGTTCGCAGTCAGGTGATCCCAATCAACGTTGGATCGATCTGATAGTACAGCCTTCGCGAGTCCGACAACGATCGACGGCTCGCTCAGCAAATGTTCCGACGCGGGTTTCAAACGTCCCTGCGAAGTCTCGACCACTGCCATTGAGTTTTCCGTCGTGACGAATTGAAGACCGTCAGCTTGTGCATCAATTTCGGTCCGACCGAGACACGGCAAAATCAGCGCCTGCTTGCCGGTGATTAAGTGCGCGCGGTTGAGCTTTGTCGAAACATGCGCTGTCAAACGACAACGACGCAGAGCTGCGGCCGTGTATTCCGTATCGGGCGTGGCCGAAAGAAAGTTGCCGCCCATCGCGAAGAAAACCTTCGCGTTGCCTTCGTGCATCGCCTGAATCGCGTGCACTGTGTCGTAACCGTGTTCGCGCGGCGGTGCGAAATCGAATTCCTTGCCAAGCCTATCGAGGAATTCTTCGCTGGGTTGTTCCCAAATTCCCATCGTGCGATCGCCCTGCACGTTGCTGTGGCCGCGCACCGGACACAACCCACTGCCGGGCTTGCCAATTTGCCCGCGCAAAAGCATCAGGTTGACGATCTCCTGAATGTTCGCGACGGCATTCTTGTGCTGGGTGAGCCCCATCGCCCAGCAGAAGATGACGCGCTCAGACTGAATGAATAGTTTGGCTGCGTCTTCGAGTTGTGATTTCCTTACTCCGCTTTGTTCGAGTATGTCGCCGAGATGAGCCTTGCCGAGCGCTTCCTTGAACTCTTCAAAGCCGGTCGTGTACTTTGCGATGAATTCACTATCGAGGACCTGACCCGGACGCCGCTCTTCCGCGTCGAGGACTTCCTTCATGATTCCCTTAAGCAAAGCCACATCGCCGTTGACGCGTACTTGCAGGAAAAGATCGGCGAGCTTTGTACCTTCACCCAGCCACGTCCAAACTTCCTGCGGATGTTTGAAGCGCGTGAGGCCGGTTTCCGGCAGCGGATTGATGTGCACGATTTTGCAGCCGCGCCGCTTCGCGTGCAGCAGCGAGGTCAACATCCGCGGATGATTTGTTCCCGGATTCTGTCCGATGACAAAGATCGCATCGGCAAGATCGAAATCTTCGAGCGTGACGGTACCCTTGCCAAAGCCGATCGCTTCTTTCATTCCGGTGCCGCTGGATTCGTGGCACATGTTCGAGCAGTCAGGGAGATTGTTTGTGCCGAACTGCCGCACGAAGAGTTGATAAAGAAACGCGGCTTCGTTGCTGGTGCGACCCGAAGTGTAAAAGATCGCTTCGTCAGGCGATGCGAGCGAATTCAACTCACGCGCGATTAATTCAAATGCTTCGTCCCACGCGACTGGTTCGTAGTATTCACTGCCTTCGCGCAGAACCATCGGATGCGTGAGGCGGCCTTGTGCGTTGAGCCACTGATCCGACCGATGTGAAAGCGCAGTGACGCTCCATTGTTTAAAAAATTCCGGCGGGACGCGTTTTGTCGTGGCTTCATCAGCGACGTGCTTGGCGCCTTCTTCGCAAAACTCGAAATGCGAACGCTCGCCGTCAGGCTCAGGCCAGGCGCAACCGGGACAGTCCGTCCCGTCTTTTTGATTCAACTGCAAAAGAGTGCGCGTCCCGCGTAAAACCCCCATCTCGCCGAAGGCATACTTCGCCGCGGTGAGCGCCGCAGTGACACCACCAGCAACTTTGCTAATCGGCTTAATTTCCGGCGGCGCAGATTCTTTCGGCGGCTGCGCGTCTGGAAGCGACGAAGAGCGCTCGTCGGCAGATGAACCCGACTTAAGATGATCCGAGGTTTGGGCCACCAGTAAACTTTCTTTTTGGTTGAAGTCGATGCTCTGATTCTAAGACCGCGAAAGGATTTTTCAAAGACGGCCAAGGAAATATTTGACTTGACACGGTGATTAGCATAAAAGGTTTCCTTCTCGACGAATCAGTTTGCCCGGATCGTTAGTAAGACTTCAAACCGCCAGTTTTGTGAGGACTCAAAGATGAATCTCCAACGGTTTAGCCGCTTGCTGGTCGCAAGCGGGCTCTTCATCAGCGCCTGCGCGTTTTCAATTCGCGCGCAGAACGGATACGGCCGCGATGCCGCCCAGCCAATCGACGACGAATACACGAAGAAGATTCGCGAATACACGACCGAGTCTTTCTTCAATTCGCCGCTGACTGATTATTTGCCCGCGTCGCCAAACGTGCCGACGCCGAAAGCGGTGTTGGGTGACGTCTCCGGTGCGCCCGGCAAATTGCCGTACGCCGAAGACGTCTATCGCTACATGCGCATGCTGGAAAAGGCGAGCCCGCGCGTGAAAGTCTTTTCCATCGGCACGACCGAAGAAGGCCGCGAGATGATCGCGGTGGCCATCGCCTCCGAATCTCTGCTGGCAAAGCTGGACGAGAATCGCGCGCGTCTGACGAAGCTGGCCGACCCGCGCACGATCAATCTCGACGACGCGGAAGCCGATCGCTTAGTCGATCAGTCGTTCCCGATCTACTACATCACGGGCACGATTCACTCGCCTGAGACCGGCGCGCCGACGGCATTGATGGAACTCGCTTATCGGCTCGCCGTTGATGACAGTCCTTACATCAAATCGATTCGCGACGGCATGGTCACTTTGATCACGCCGGTGGTCGAAGTTGACGGGCGCGATCGCATGGTTGACGTTTACAACTGGCACCTGGCGCATCCGGGTCAGAACTGGCCGGGGCTTGTCTATTGGGGCCACTACGTTGCGCACGACAACAATCGCGACGCGATGGGTCTGTCGCTGAAACTCACGCGCAACGTTTTGAATACGTTCGTCGGATGGAAAGCGCAGGTGCTGCACGACCTGCACGAGTCGGTGCCGTATCTTTACGACAACACAGTCGGCGACGGGCCGTACAACGCCTGGCTCGATCCGATCCTGACTGACGAGTGGCAGATGATCGGATGGAAGAATGTTTCTGAGATGACAAAGTTCGGCATGCCCGGTGTGTTCACGCACGGCACGTTTGACACGTGGTCGCCCGGCTATCTGATGTTCATCGCGGCGACGCACAACGGCATCAGCCGCCTCTACGAAACATTCGGCAACGGTGGCGCGGACACGCTGGTGCGCACGCTTTCGCCCGATGAATACTCGCGCACCTGGTACAAACAGAATCCGCCGCTGCCGCGCACGAAATGGTCACAGCGAAACAACAATAATTATGAAGAAACAGCGCTGCTGATCTCGCTCGACTTTTTCAATCACAACAGCAAACTTTTTCTGAAGAACTTTTATTTGAAAGCCAAGCGCTCAGTCGAGAAGCCGAAGAACGAGGGCCCGGCTTCGTACGTTTTTCCCGGCGACGATTCGCGCCCGGGTGGGCAGGCTGAACTCTTGCGCATTTTGCAGGGTCAGGGTTGCGAAATTCAGCGCGCGACCGCGCCGTTCACCGTGACGATGAAAAAGAAAGCGCCCGCGCGACCGGATCCAGCTAGTCGAGGGTCCGCGAACGCATCGCCGACGCCGGCGGCCACCGCATCTCCGGAAAAGAAGAAGGACGACACCGAGCCCCGCACCTTCCCGGCCGGCAGTTACATCGTGCGCATGGATCAGCCCTACAGCCGCATCGCCGATGCCATGCTCGACTATCAATACTGGAGCCCGCGCGATCCGCAGCAGAATGTTTACGACGACACGGGTTGGACGTTTGGCGAACTCGGCAACGTCCAGGTCGTGCGCGTCACCGACGTGAAAGTTCTCGACGCGGCGATGCAGCGCGTCAGCGGCGACGTGCGTTCACCGGGCGGCGTAAACGGCGCCGGCTCGATTTTCATCGTGAATCACAACGCGGACAACAGCCTGATCACTTTGCGCTACAGCTTGAAGAAAGCGTCGTTTGAAGCTGCCGAAGAACCTTTCGAAGCCGCGGGAAAGAAATTCAATCGCGGCTCGTTCATCATCCGCAATGCATCCGCGGATGACGTTAACAAGGCCGCGGCCGAACTTGGCCTGCAGGCTTACGCGGTCGCGCAAGCGCCGACGGTGAAGACGCACGCGATCAAAGTGCCGCGCGTTGCTTTGTTGCACACCTGGCTCAGCACGCAGGACGAAGGCTGGTGGCGCCTGGCGTTCGATCAGATGCAGATTCCTTACGACTACATCAGCACGCAGGATGTGGCGAAGGATTCTGATCTGAATCGGAAGTATGACGTGATCATCTTCGCTCCCGGCGCCGGCAACGCTAACGCCATCATCCAGGGGCGGCCGCTGTATGGCAATCCTTTGCCGTGGAAGAAGACAGAGCTGACACCGAACCTGGGCGGCTTTGCTTCGACTGACGACATGCGACCGGGACTCGGCTGGACGGGACTCACGAACCTGCAGAACTTTGTGAAGCATGGCGGTGTGTTCATCGGTACCATGGATACTGCCGACGTGGCGGTCTCTTACGGGTTCACGCCCGGCGTTTCAATTCAACGCGCGCAGCATCTGCGCGCAATTGGCGACGCGTTGCGCACGAAGTTTGTTGATTCAACCAGTCCGATTGCTTACGGCTACGCGGATTCGCTCTCGGTCTATTGCTTCAACGGCCCAATCTTCAACATCAGTAACGTTGCCGGTGGCGGCGGCGGCGGTCGCCGCGGACCTCGTGGAACTGATCGACCGACCGGCCGCGGCACGCTCGACGATCCTGACGTCGTGCAGGGACGTCCGCCGGCAGAGGTTCCTGAGCAGCCGAACTCTGAAGTTTGGGAAGCAGCGCCGATCAATGAAGAGCAGCGCCGCAATTTGGTTGGCTTGATTCCAGCCGTACAACGACCGCGAGTGGTGCTGCGTTGGGGCGACGCGCGCGACCTGCTGGTTTCGGGATTGCTGGACGGCGGCGACGAAATCGCGCAACACGCCGCGGTGATCGACTCGCCGCTTGAGCGAGGCCACGTCGTGCTCTTTTCAAACAATCCGTTCTGGCGCGGACAGACATCGGGCAGCTACTTCCTGGTCTTCAACGCGATTCTGAATTTCGATAACCTGAACGCGGGGAGAAAACTCGACGCGAAGTAAACCTAAGGTCAGGGTTAACCTGGAGAATCATTCGATGGCGAACATCGCATCACTGAGGTATCATTAGGCACAGCCGAGGAGAGGTCATGCCCGAGACTTCCATTCAAACACCGCCTGGTTTTGGCGATCTATCAAAGGCCGAACAAGTCCGCTATCTTCAGGCGCTGTGGGACCAGATCTCAGAACATCCCGATGACATTCCTGTGCCCGAGAGTCATCTGCAACTGGCCGAGGAGCGATTGCGACGTTACCGCGAGAATCCTGCGTCAGCCCGCTCTGCCTTTGACGCTCTCGATCGTTTAGCTCAGAAATCGAAGTGAAGCGATATCGAATCGAAGCCGAACCAGCCGTAGAGGCCGACGTTGAAGCTGCGTTCGATTGGTATGAGATTGAGGAGCCTGGGTTGGGGCTGGAATTTCTGGAAGAACTTCGCGCCGCGTATCATAGGATCCTCGACAGCCCGCTCGGATATCAAGAACTACGGTTCAGCATTCGGCGCGCCCTCACCCGGCGATTTCCCTACGCCATCTATTTCTCTGTTGAAGACGATATCATAATTGTAGTCGCAGTTCTTCACACAGCACGAGATACTGCCGCATGGCAGTTACGAATCGGAGGAAATAAAGAATGAAGCGTCTCATCCCCATGCTTACAGTTTTGTTGCTGCTTGGCACAAACGTTTTCGCGCAGCCGCGATCCGGTTCTGACGCGAAAACACCCACGATCGCCGAAAAAGTCGCCGGCATGCAGAAGTTTTCCGGTTACTTTCCCTTCTATTGGGACGCGAAGGCGGGGAAAGTCTGGCTGGAGATCGACAAGTGGAATTCCGAATTTCTTTACGTTGAATCTCTGCCCGCCGGCATTGGATCGAATGATATCGGTTTGGATCGGGGTCAGCTTGGTCAAAGCCACATCGTGCGCTTTGAGCGCACCGGACCCCGCATACTGTTGATAGCATCGAACTACGCGTTCCGCGCCAGTAGTAACGACGCAGATGAGCGGCGCGCGGTCAGAGACGCTTTCGCCGAATCGACGCTTTGGGGATTTGCAGTCGCGGCCGAAGAAAGTGGGCGTGCGCTCGTTGATGCGACGGCGTTTTATTTGCGTGATGCTCATCAGGTTCCCGGCACGCTGCAACGCGCGCAGCAAGGGAACTTCCGTCTGGAACCGTCACGCTGCGCTTTCTATCTCGCGAACACAAAGAATTTTCCGAAAAACACTGAAGTCGAAGCGACGCTCACTTTCGCCAGTGAAGCCGAACCAGGCCCATTGGTGCGGCAAGTCACGCCGATGCCGCAAGCCATTACTGTCCGCGAGCACATTTCGTTTGTCGAGTTGCCGCCGCCGGGATTCAAGCCGCGCGCCAACGATCCTCGCGCCGGCTATTTCGGCATCTCTTACATGGATTTTGCGACGCCGATCAGCGAGCCGATCACCAAGCGCTACATTAGCCATCATCGTTTGCAGAAAAAAGATCCTTCGGCGGCCGTGAGCGAGCCGGTCGAACCGATTGTTTATTATGTCGATCGCGGCGCGCCCGAGCCGGTACGTTCGGCGCTCATCGAAGGCGCAAGCTGGTGGAACCAGGCGTTTGAAGCTGCCGGATATAAAAACGCGTTTCGCGTCGAAGTGATGCCTGCGGATGCTGACGCCATGGACGTGCGCTACAACGTGATCCAGTGGGTGCACCGCTCGACACGCGGCTGGTCGTATGGCAGCTCGCTGGCCGATCCGCGCACGGGAGAGATTATCCAGGGGCGCGTTTCGCTTGGCTCGCTGCGTGACCGCCAGGATTTTTTGATCGCCGAAGGACTGCTGGCGCCTTACGAAAAAGGCAAGTCAGAAACAGCGAAGATCATGGAGCAGATAGTGCTCGCGCGCTTGCGGCAACTCGCGGCGCATGAAGTCGGTCACACGCTCGGACTGCAACATAACTTCGCCGCGAGTATTACCAATCGCGCTTCGGTGATGGACTATCCCGCGCCGCTAGTGAAGCTCGGCGCCGACGGCATCCCCGATATTTCCGACGCGTATGCGCGCGTCATAGGCGAATGGGACAAGGTAACGATTGCTTACGGCTACCAGGATTTTCCCGCCGGTACAGATGAACATTCCGCGCTCGATAAGATTCTGAGCGATGCTTTCAAACGCGGCCTGATCTATCTCACCGATCAGGATGCGCGCCCGGCGAGCGCGTCAAGTTCGGTGGCGCATCTTTGGGACAACGGATCTAACGCGATCGATGAACTGAATAATGCGTTGAAGGTGCGCGCCGCGGCGCT
>DASZZL010000226.1:0-1670 GCA_035545035.1 Pyrinomonadaceae bacterium | reverse complement strand
AATCGTCTGCTGCCGATCAAGCACAGT
Organism: Pyrinomonadaceae bacterium; assembly: GCA_035545035.1. Lineage (GTDB taxonomy): Bacteria > Acidobacteriota > Blastocatellia > Pyrinomonadales > Pyrinomonadaceae > UBA11740. Next base: position 1,643 of record DASZZL010000226.1, on the reverse strand, counting down.
CGTCGGCCCAGTGGGGCGGCTCATACCTGCATCAGTAACCGTCTGCGGCAGGATGCTTGTCTCAATCTCGCTCGCCACCGGTGCAGAGCCGAACTTCACCGTACCCGCCTCAGCGCCTACCGGACCGGAATCGCTGACCAGAGGCGTGCCGTCGGCGCGACAGAACGCGAGCGTGTCGTCGTTCTCAACGCGATTGCATTGGGGGCAGCGTTTCATGATAGCTGTTTAGAGTTCAACCGTTAGGTTGCTGCTCCCGGAAGAAAACAAGCTAAAGCTTGAACTCTCAACTTCACTGCGGCAATCCGACGCGGCGCAGAATATCTTGAAAGCGCGGGTCGGCCCGAAGATTATCGAGCGCGGGATCTATGATGAACCACGGCAATTTGACGGAGCGTTCCTCGCAGGCTTTTTCAAGATACTCAAATACTCGTTCGCTCTCTCCTAGTCCAACGTAAATCTTTGCGATGTTGGCGGCGGAGACGTAATGTTCTTTTGCTTGCTCCATTAGTTCATCGAGCAATTTCCGCGCTTCGTCACGCCGCCCCATTTCGGCGTAAATACGTCCGAGGTCTCCTCTGATATGCTGGCTACCGCCGGTCAGCGTTGCCGCTTTTTGCAACTCGGTGATGGCTTCTTCGTACTGTGCTTTCTGTCCGTAGGTGATGCCCAGGACCCAATGCGCGAAGAAGTGATTGGGAGCGATCTCTATCGTCCTTAATGATTGTTCGACTGCTTCATCGTACCTGTGTGAAAGGTAATACCACCAGCCAAGACTTGCATTAAAGATCGCTGTAAATGGCTCTAGTTCTGTGGCGCATCGCTCCGCTTCGATTGCCGCGTCATTCAATCCCAAAACGATCAAGGTGGCAGAATGCAAGTGATAAGCAAAAGCATACTTCGGGTTGAGCTTAATATCTTCTTTATATTCCTCTCGGCTTCCAGGGAAATTCCATTCATACATACCCTTGTAAATGGCAAAGGAGGTGCGTGTTTCTGCGAGCGTGTCATCGAGCTCCAGCGCTTTGAATGCCGCCGCTCGTACATTTTTAACCGCCTCGGACGGCGCCATGAGTTCATAGAATCCGAGAAAGGTGTGACAGTCAGCTAAACCGGAAAAAGCCAGGGCGTATTCTGAGTCTAGCTGAATCGCCTGCTCAAAGTATTCAATTGCTTTCCTGAACCCTTCGGGAGTGCGCTCGGAAAAAAAGAAGCGGCCGCGCAGGTAAAGCTGATAGGCTTCAGCATTATTCGTGTAGCGCTTCAACACCGCCGCTTTCTCAGCGCCAAATAATTTCACTTTCAGCGCGTCAACGACGGCCAGAGTGATTTCGTCCTGCACGTCGAAGATGTCTTGCATCTCGCGATCATATCTGTCCGACCACAAATGATAGCCGTCCGAAGCATTCACAAGTTGGACTGTGATTCGTAACCGATTGCCCGACTTTCTGACGCTGCCTTCCAAAACCGTGTTCACATTTAGAACTCGACCGATGTCACTGACGTTCGCGTTTTTGCCTTTGAACGAGAACGCCGAAGTCCGCGCCGCCACCTTCAAGTCTTCGATCTTCGCCAGCGCGTTCAAGAGTTCTTCCGCCAGTCCGTCGCAGAAGTATTCGTTCTCTGGGTCTGCGATCATGTTCGCG
>DASZZL010000225.1:0-23945 GCA_035545035.1 Pyrinomonadaceae bacterium | reverse complement strand
CTCCGCTGAGGTCACAAAGCCCGTAACCATGCCGCGCGGGTCGTTTGATTGGTCCAGTACCTGAATCCAGTCAAGATAAAAGGCGTCCGGTTGCCGCCGTAGATATCCAAAGTATTCCATCACCGCATATGCCTGATGGTTGTACTTCGTCGACACTTCCGCGCTCTCCACGATCTGTCGCAGCACCTGCGCCCGCGTCATCGAAGAGTTGTTCAAGCCATTGATCATCGACTGTCGACTCGATAACGTCACGCCCGCCGTGTTCAAAAGCATATCCACGTACTGCTGATTGCCCGTCGGCGTGTTCGGGAAATTGTAAGCGTTCGCGAACGCCGGCCGCGCCATGAAATCGGCGATGAACGCGACCTTTGCAGCTTCCAACTGAGTAGCATCCAGAAAGCCGCTCACTCGCGCCAGGTCGGGCACAAACTCACCGTAGTCAGGCTTCCTCCCAAAAGCCACCGGATAGAATCTATAGACGAAGTAACCGCGGCTTTGGAACTCTTCCGATTGGAAGAAGAGTTGCGAGACGTGTATCCGATCGCATTGCGTGGTGTCGCCGGTGCAGTTGTTGATGGTGCTGGTCCAGCCGGCAAAGCCCGGCGGATCAGGTTCGCGGCCCAGGAAATCTATGTACTGCTGACGCACGAAGAAGTTTGTGCTGTCGATTGGATTTGGGCCGTTGCTGCTGTCGTTGTCGGTGATGGTCACGGTGGCGGTTGATTGAGTTCCGAGGGTCGCGCCGCTCGGACTGTTGAGACCGATGGTGAACGTCTCGTTGCCTTCGGCGTAAGAGTCATCGACGATGGCGATCGAGAAAGTCTTCGGCGACGCATCGCCGGCCGCCCAGGTGGCAGTGCCGATGGTGTTTTCGTAGTCGCAGCGGGGCGAGGCAATGCCGTTAAAGACGTTGCAATTCGTCAGGCCGGCGCTGTCGATGGTGGCAAAGCTGACCGATGCGCTGCTGGTCGTATCGCCACTGCGCGTCAGAGTGATGTTGACTCGTTGGTCGCCCTCGCCGACGTTATATGAAGCTGAGTTGAACTGGATGGTCTGCGACGGCGGAGTCTGTGACGGCTGATACGCCACAAGAAAGTTGGAAGCCGGCACGACAATTAAACCTTCGCCAGCGCCGAGCCCCACCGGCGCCGACAAGTTGTGCTCATCGGGACCATTCACTGCTGCTCCAACTGTGCCTGTCCAGACGTTTGCCCCCGTGCTTTCAGTGACGGCGTACAGTTTTCCGCTTGTCGAACCAACGTACACGTTGCCGCTGACGACGATTGGCGCGGAGCTAAGAGTTCCGTCGCCCGTGAACGACCACTTCAATGTTCCCGAAGGAACGTCGCGCGCCTCCAACGTTGTCCCGTTGAGAAAGTAGCCGGTAGAACCGTTGAAGGCCGGCGCCGGACCAGCCGAGAAGTCCGCCACTTGGATGCCGGAGCCGGTGTCAAGGGTCGCATTACCCAAACTACCTTCATCACGGATGTAGAGGCGGCCTCCAAAAAGAACCGCCGTTCTGCCACCACCGCCGAAGCACGATGTCGAGTGATGCCAAAGTAAAGCGCCCGTCGAAGGCGACAACGCATAGGCCTGATTGCATGCGTAGGAAACATACACTCCCGTTGCCGATACTGCCGGTGAACTGTGATCGCCGCCGGCATTCGCCGCACTCCATTTGACGCTACCGTCCTGTTCGGACACAGCGTATACCGTAGGATACCCACTGACATAAACCGTGCCTCCAGTGGCGGTCGGCGGTGAGCTGAACGCTTGCCCTCCAAGCTGCCGCGTCCACACCTGCGTTCCGGTTGACGCATCGAATGCTCGCAGCAGGCCATTGTAGGTGATGACGAACACGCGGCCCGCATCGTATGCGGCCACAGGACTGACGCCAATATCGCCTGTTGCCCACAAGGTCGTGCCGTTAGTCGCATCAAGCGCGAACAGGCCGGCCGCTCCGGTCGTCACAAAGACCTTGCCGCCGGCAATCAAAGGATAGGACACTTGGTTCCCCAGGTCGCGCGACCAGCGCTGCACTAAAGGTGGACTCATACTGTCGAACTGCGATCCAGTGTGAGCCGGATCGATTTGATAAGCGACGGCCTGACCGGGACCACTCGGAGTTGGTGTTGGAGTCGGCGTCGGTGTCGGAGGCAGTGTGATGTAGACGGCTGTCATCGTGTGGTTGATGCCCATGTTGACACTCGTCGCTCTGTCCGTCGTCAAGTCACTTCCATCCCGCTGCCACTTTTGAAAGTAGTTGCCGGCGACACTGATGGGCGCAGTCAGGCTAACGGACGTGAACTGGTTGTACGTTCGAGTAAATTGACTGGACCCAGTGCCTAAGCCGCCATTGTCATTTGGACTGACCGTGACAGGCACTCCGCTGTTCGGATTCGAGGACGCGACCGTTAACACGTATGTAGGTATTGGGCCGTACACGGCAGTCATCGTGTGATCGACATCCATGGTTACACCAGTGAGGGTGGTTGACGACCAATCAACGCCATCTTTCTGCCATTTGAGAAAAACATTCGCACCGGCGGTTCCAGGCGCGTTCAAGGTAACAGTCGTGTATTGGTAGAAGGTGCGGGCGAACTGTGTGGTGCCGTTGCCAAGGCCACCTTTATCGATGGGGTTAACGCCGACAATCACGCCACCGTTCGGATTTAGCGATGAGACTGTAAGGGTCTGGGTTACTTGTTCGCTTAACGTTAACGAGTATGGTCCTGTTACGCCCGGGTCGAAGGAGTTCGCGAGAATTGTGTAACTGCCTGTCGCTGGCAGCGTAAAGAAGCCGCTACCCGCGGGAATGCGTGAGTTCGTTCCACCACCACCATCATCGTCTATCTTCAACACCGAACCATCGGGATTGAGCAAATATAGGACCGTATCAAACGACGACGAAGTCATCAGAATCGAGATCTTCTGGCCGGTTGTTCCGTTGAAACTGTACGCATCGACATACGATCCATCGCCAAGCGGACAATCGGAAGTTGAAAGGGTTCCGTTTATTGTCTGTCCCACGCTAATTGGCGTTGGCGCGCATGCTCCCCCTGCGGCCTGGTTTACATTGAACACCTGTCTTCCGACGACAATAGAACCCGATCGCTGCAATCCATTATTACCCGCGACGGAAAAATTTATGGTGCCGGGGCCGGTCCCGCTTGAGCCCGAAGTGATCGTGAGGAATGCATCCGCACTGCTCGCGGTCCAACTACATCCCGCCGGAGCGGTTACCGTTATGCTGGCCGTGCCGCCGCTCGCAGAAAAGCTCTGACTGGTGGGATTGATGCCGGAGACGCAGCTAGTGGTTAGAAAGCCGGCAATGTTCGGATAGGTAACACTGAAGCGTCCGTAGAAGTCGCTGCCTGTCGGCGAGGAGCAAGACGCGAAACCGCCGGTCAGTGTCCCCACGAGCATTGCATTCGCAGACGTGCCAGTCCACAGGCCCGAGCCAGAGGAACCTGGCTCGGTTGTTCCCTGGTTCCAGGTAACGCCGGTGAAATTCGAACAGGGTCCGGGAAGTCCCGCAGCGCAATCCGAATTCGTAGCCCCAAAAGAGATTCGTTTGTGCGAACCCTGCGGATGGTGTATGCCCGTAACTGGAGTTGAAGCACTAACCTGACTCGCGTCCCAACCCGAGAAGAAGAGACCTGGCGGTAAAGAGCCCGTTAAGCGCAAGAGCGTAAAATCGCTCGCGGTTCCGGTAACCAGCAGACTGGAGCCGACCGTGAACCCCGCATTCGGCGAGGGGCTTTCGCCGGTGTTGTAATTCCAATAGACGGTTACTGATTGCGCTTCGCTTTGCGTACTGATGCAATGATTCGCCGTGAGTACCTGATTATCAGAATTTGGATCACTGTCACTTAACAACGTTCCAGTGCAGAGCGCCTCGAAGCCACCGGTGACGAAGTCGAGCAGGCCGACTGACTTCGCCACATTGCTCCATTCGGCAGGCACCTCCAGATTACATAAGCCGGCCGAGTCGGTTGATCGAAGTACGTCTTTGTAGTTATGGCTGACTTCTGAAATCCTGAAAGGCACACCCCCAAACGTTAATCCCGCAGGCGTGAAGTATTCGATGACCACTCCTTCGCCAGTCAACGGTGGCGTCCAGAACGTTCCATCGTCAGACGCCCCGTGTCCTTCGTACGGACCATAGAATTCATCCGGATCGCTCATTGAGTAGACGAATACTCTGGCCCCCGTTGGCAATGACATGCTTTGAAAATGAAGGCGCGTACGAAGCGATCCTTGCGAAACAATTGCGGCGACGCGCACATCACCTTCGGCAATACGGTAGAGAGCGCTGTCTGATATTGGATCCAGCGGCACAGCGAGCTGCCTGACAACTCCGATCCGCAATAGCTTTTCCGGTGTCTGCTTGCTGTTTTCACGCAAATCCAACGAAGGTAGGCGCTTGACCTTCGATGACTCAGCATTGAGATTGCCGTACAGTTTGATTAAGGGCGCCTGCCCGCGCGCAGCTTTGAAGAGAATGTTCTCTTTGACAATCGGCTTCTCGGGCGCCCGAAAGCCCGGCATCGATTGGCCAAGAACAGAACGCGACCCTAAAAAGACAAGAGCAGCGATAATTACACCGGTTCTCAGGAGTGGGGTCGCACTGAAGGCAGGGTAAGTACGAGAAGACATCTTTAAATTACCTTAGGAGACGAGTTTTCGATAACGTCCTGCTATCCAGTATGGATGTTCTTTCGAAGAACACGACACGCGATGCGGTTCGCGCAAAGAGTATACTGCTAGCCTCCACGCCGTAAGGGAGATCTGCCCGGCGCGGCGCGCCCGAGTAGATTAATCGCGCCGGGCCTCCGCCGCTGCGCTCAATGATTCGCTGGTGCTCTTCCGACGTCGCTTCGCGGCAGGTAACCTCGCCCCGTTCATTCTGGAAAACCACGAAGGTTTTATACCGGTCCGTGCCACCGGCTGACGGAATCCATTGGGTCTGTGCCGTTGCCGAACGAGATACGAGGACAGAGAGGAGCAAACCGGCAAAGAGCCAACCCAGTAATCTACTGCTAAATTTCACGATTACCCCCGGTCAACCTGCCAGTAATTACCACACAAACAGCATGCTAGCAATGCCTGGGAGATCGCGCGGCACCAACAAAACCGTCCCGTGATGGTCATGTTGTAGAGAGTCTGAAAGAAGCGGATCGTGAAGGGATTTGCGCGAGAATTTAAGTTTGTCACGGCCCAAATCTTTGTCGGTACTCAATTGAATTGACAAAGCCTGTGACCATCCCGCGTGGGTCGTTTGATTGATCCAGCACTGCAATCCAGTCGAGATAGAAAGCGTCCGGCTGTCGCCGCAGATATCCAAAGTACTCCATCACCGCGTACGCCTGGTGGTTGTACTTCGTCGATACTTCCGCGCTCTCCACGATCTGTCTCAGCACTACGGCGCGCGTCAGCGTCGAGTTGTTCAATCCGTCAATCATCGATTGCCGGCTCGGTACCACTCCCGCTCCGCTACTCAGCATCACCCCCGCCGTGTTCAAAAGCATGTCCACATACTGCTGGGTATTCAGGCCATTGTACGTGTTAGCAAACGCCGGCCGTGCCATGAAGTCCGCGATGAACGCAACCTTCGCAGCTTCCAACTGGTTCGCGTCCAGAAAGCCGCTCACTCTGGCGAGGTCAGGCACGAACTCCGCATAGTCAGGCTTTCTGCCAAAAGCCACTGGATAAAATCTGTAGACGAAGTAAGCGCGACTTTGGAACTCTTCCGATTGAAAGAACAGTTGCGAGACGTGTATGCGATCGCACTGGGTCGTGTCGCCGCTGCAGTTGTTGATGGTGTTCACCCAACCCGTAAAGCCGGGCGGGTCAGGTTCGCGGTTCAGGAAGTCTATGTACTGCTGGCGCACGAAGAAGTTTGTGCTGTCGATCGGATTCACGCCGTTCACAGTCTCGTTGTCGGTAATGGTTACCGTTGCCGTGTTCGGTGAACCGAGCGCAGCGCTGCTCGGATTGCTGAGAGCGATCGTGAAACTTTCGTTGCCTTCAGCATAGGCATCGTCCACTAGCGGCACTGAAATAGTCTTGAAGGTTTCACCGGCGGCGAACGTCATCGTGCCGAGCGTGTTGATGTAGTCGCAGCGGGGCGAAGCGATGCCGTTCGTGACGTTGCAATTCTGCAAGCCCGCGCCGTCAATCGTCGAATAAGTAACGCTGGCCGCGGTCGACGTGTCACCGATCCGGGTCAGGGTGATATTCGCGCGGCCCGCAGCTTCGCTAACGAAATAATTTGCCGAACTGAACTGCACGCTGCTCGCGGATGCAGAGGTGCCGAACTGGCCGCGAATCTCACCATTCAGAAAATTACTGCTGTGGACGTTGATGTACAACTGTCCGTTTTTCAGGTTTTGCACATCGTTAGCTGAAGGCGAGATCAGAAAATCAGAGAAATTGCTGTTCGGCAGCGGAAACAGAATGGAACCTGGACTTCCCGGTGCAGCCGGACCATGAATGTGCGCGTTGGTTTGAGCGCTCGTCAGGCCGCTAAAGTTTAGGGAGACGCGCGCCGTTGTTTCATCAGGACTAAGAAGCAACGTCGCTGTGCCGGTTGCAGTTGAATTGTTAGGCGGCGTTTCCTGCGCGCCATTCAGGTTGGCAGTGAACAGGAGGGGCTGCTTGCCGGAAATTTGGTAAACCGAGCCGTTGGTATTAGAGACCACAAACAGATCGCCGTTCGGTCCGGTCTCAATGTCGGTTGTAATTCCAAAGTCGCGGCCAATCAGCAGACTTTCGCTTTCAGTAATATCGAACTTATCCAGATTGTCGGCCACCAGATCGTTGAGGCGCGAATCGGTAAACGCAAAGTGCAGGCGATCGGGTGTCAGCTTGAATCGAAAGAGAAACCCGCCCACCAAAAATGTACGTGCCGCGCCCACAAACATGTCTCCTTCAAATTGAGGGCCCAGTCCCCTGCCCTGAACAAAGCCCAGGGGGGCCGCGGGGATTGCATACTTCCAACTGAATTCCGGATCGTTGTAATGCGCACCGGGCAACATGTAGAGACTCGCGAGCGCCGCGGCCGGAGTATCAGCGATCAAAGAAGGCGACCATCGCAGCTGCTGCAAGTCGCGCGAGCCGTACGTTGTTTCGATCTGCTTATACTGAGCAACGCGACTAACCGGCCCCATGATCTCGACCCAGCCATTATTCGATCCGGCGGTTACGCGATTCATCTCGTCAAATGCGTCGTCGCCGTTTTCCTGGTCCCAGAGATTGCCGGAGAGCGGATCGAAAGCCAGACCGAATCCATTGCGCACGCCGTACGCGTAGAGCTTCTTGATATTTGCCGCGGCCTCGCCGGTCAGAGTTGTTGACGCATTGAAGAAAGGATTGTCCAACGGCGTCGAGCCGTCATCGTTGAGCCGCAGGATGAAACCCGTCAGGTGATTGTTGTCCGGCTCTGGCCCTCCAAACTGATCATCAGGAACGGGCCCAAGCTGATTATTCTGCAACAAACCGCGCCGTCCGTTATCGCCCATCAGTATGTAAAGCTTGCCGTCCGGACCAAAACGCAGAACGCCGCCGTCGTGGTTTCCGCGCAACGGCTGGTTGGCGTCAGCCTGGTAGGCGCGCAACTTGATCAGATTCCGATCGAACGTCAGGGTGGCGCCATTCCAAATATATCGATCGACCCGATTCGAAAGTGGGATGAATACATCGGCGAGATTCGTCGAATCAGCGCCAGTGCTGCTCTCTGTCCAGTAAAGATAGACATAATCAGTGAGCAGGAAATTAGGATGCAGGGCGATGCCAAGTAACCCTCGTTCCGATGCGCTGTTGACTGCGAGATCGAGAACCGTGCTTTGCAGTACACCGTTGACGATGCGCTGAACTTTTCCGGTATTTTTTTCCAGCACGAGGAAATCATTGTTGCCGATGAAAGCCATACTGGTCGGTTGCGACAAACCGCTCACCACCGTCTTCACGGAAAGATTTGGATCAAGCATCGAGGGGCCGCTGGCTGGTGCATTAACGGTGGTCTGAATCGTGGTCGCGTTATCGTTCGCGTCGGGATCATTTTCGGTGGCCACGACGCTCGCGGTGTTCGTTAACGTGCCCGGCGTCTGTGGTGTGATCGTGATGTTTACAATTGCGACCGCGCCGTTCGCGATTGAACCCAGGTTGCATGTGACCGTCGGGGCGCCGCTGCATGTACCCTGAGTCGGTATGGCTGAAACAAAGGCGGGGCCTGCCGCCAACTGATCAGTCACAGCTACATTGGTCGCAGGTGAGGGACCATTGTTCGTCAGGGTGATGCGATAGGTGAGATTAGCCAGAGCGGTCGCCGGGTTAGGCGATGCCGTTTTGGTGATCGCCAGATTGGCGCTCGCCGTTCCCGAAACAAAGAGTTGAGCCGAGCCGGCGTGCTGCAAATTCCCGCTCGTAGTATTGATGTTCAGTGAATAGGTTCCCGGCGGTGTCGCCGCGATCGTGGTCACGGTTAGTGTCGACGACTTCGCAGATGCGTCGGTGATCGCGATGGTCGTCGGATTGAAACTCGCGGTCGAATCGTTGGAGAAGCCGGATGCGCCCAAGGAAATCGTGCCGGTGAAACCTCCCACTGGAGTAGCGTTGACTGTGTAAGTAGTCGCGCCTCCGGGCACCACGGTACGCGAGCCCGGCGAAATCGAGATCGAGTAGTCCGCCGCGGGCGCGGCGTCGGTAATCTTGACGACAAAAGCATCCTGGCCTCCGGCGCTGGCAGGTTGCAATGGCGTCGCCGTGGGGAAATTCGTTGAAGCCGTGTAGCCGGTGATATACGCGTTGCTGGATGCGTCGAGCACCAGGGGATTCGTTGCGGTAACCGTCGTGGTATTACTCTCGTTCGCACTGCCGCCGAGGTAGGTCGAGTAGAGAAACGCGCTGCCAGCGGAATTCAACTTCGCTACAAAGGCATCAAACCCTCCTCCATTAGAAATCTGCAGGGGCGTTACCGTCGGAAAATTTGTCGACGACGTAAAACCGGTGACGTAGGCCTCGCCGGACGAGTTGACCTTGATGCCGGTGCCGCGATCATCGCCGGTCCCACCCAAATAGGTTGCGTAGATCTTTGTTCCCGTGCTTGAGATCTTGGCAATGAAGGCGTCAAACGATCCGCCGAACGCGGGTTGGGCAGGGCTCAAGAGCGGCAGGTTGTTCGACGAGGTCTGCCCCACGACGTAGACATTATTCGCGCCATTATCGATAGCGATCCCGTACGCCTTATCATCTCCTATGCCGCCGAGATATGTAGAGAACACGAGGGATGCGGCACCGATCGCGTTGGTGTCGATTTTTGCGACGAACGCGTCGAAGCTTCCTCCAGAGAACCCCTGGAATGCGTTTTGGGTGGGGAAGTCAGGCGAACCGCTGTAGCCGGCGACATAGGCATTGCCCGAGGAGTCGACCGCGACTCCGCTTCCGCGATCGGTGCTCCCGCCACCGAGGAGCGTAGAGTAAAGCACCGCGTTGCCTGACGAGTTCAACTTTGTAAGATATGCGTCGGTATCCCCGGTACGGAACGACTGAAACGCAGTCGACGTCACCGGAAATCCATTCGAGCGCGTACCGCCGGTTATGTATGCGTTGCCGCTTGAATCAACCGCAATGCCTTCAGTCGAGTCGTTGTCTTCGCCACCAATAAACGTGGAATAAACCAAAGCGTTGCCTTGCGGATTCAGCTTGAACAACACGCCGTCAAAGTCGCCTCCGCGATACGTTGTCGCCAGCGCGCCGGCCGTGGTAGGAAAATCAGTCGATGTATCGCCCACGCGCCCAACCACATACGCGTTGCCGCTGCCGTCCAGGGCAATGCCATCAGCGCGATCGAGACCACTGCCGCCGATGTAAGTCGAGTACACGATGTTGCCGCCAGTTGGATCGATCTTCGTGACGAAGATGTCGCTCAAGCCGGCAGTATTCGGAAACGCCGGGCCGTGCGTCGGAAAGTTCGAAGAGCTGGTCGTGCCCGCAATGTAGACGTTGTTGCTGCCGTCAATCGCTATGCTGCTGCCGAGGTCGTCGCCGCTTCCGCCCAGGTAGGTTGAATAGACCAACATCGGATCGATTATGAGTGGTTGCGTCCGGTCATACTCACCTACTTCGAAACCGGCCGCTCGGTTTCCCAGCATCACGTAATGTGCTTCGATCATCCGGCGCTTGCCGTTGATTTCCTGATAGACCACTGGCTTGCGCTCGATTAGTTCAGTAGTTCCGGCGTGCAACACCAAATCACCATTTACCGAGATGCGTGGCCGTACGTGAGCATCGAACGCGAGCCGAATCGCATCGGGGTCGGCGCCGGGCAGGAGTTCGAAGTCGTACTCGAGGTCTCGGCGATTGCCGTAGTAAGTAAGATTAATTCCTGGGTAGATTTCTTCGTAGGCGACGCTGCCAAAGGTCGGCACGTTTGTTTGCCACTTTGCCGGATCGCTACCGAGCAGATAGTTTCGATAACCCGGTAATTGATCCACCCCATTCACGCTGGCCCGGGGATTGGCTCCCAGGAATTTGAGGGTGAAAGGGCGCCGCGCATCTCGCAGCCGCAGAATAGCTCCGGTCGCCGTAAGCAACAGTTCGGATCCGTTCTGTCGCGAAAGGAATTTAGCGCGGGGGTCGGCTTGGCCGCGGTTCACCTCGAACGCCAGCGGAAGATTAGTAGTCCATTCTTTGAGTTTGCCTTTGTCTTCGAAACTGGGACCTGACGCTGAGAGAGGGCTACTATCCGTCGGTCGCTGGTTCACCTTGGGGGGCAAAAGGCTGTTCGCTTGCGGTCTCGGACGCCAGGTGATAACCAACAGAGTGGTAACAAACAGGATGACCAGAGCAGTCTTTAGCGTCGTGCGGCGATAATTACGCGAAAGGCGCATCAGTTGCTCACTAACACAAGCGGAGTAATTCTTCAGCGAGCTTACAGAACAAATTACAAGAGGGTCGAGCGTAATTGAACACGGCTTCTGTGCTCAACTACTCGCGACCCTCATGCAATCCAGGCTCTTAATCGTGCTCGCTCGTTTCGGTTCAAATCAAGCCAGAAAGCCGAGATTCTGAACTGGAAACTTAACTAGATTCGGAAACACCTTCGGGATATCGCTTGACGCGAGACCGTACCAAGCCGACAGAGTCGCGGCATATTGTTCGATGGAGGTGGTCGGAATCCAACGACCGCGAGCGCCGCCATCATCGTCAGGACTATTGAGCGCCAGCGTCGGGTAGGTCCCATAGAAGGTCCCTCCCTGGACAGCACCGCCCAAAATTAACGCATGACTACCCCAAGCATGGTCCGAGCCGACGGTCCCCGGCCCATTGCCGGAAGGTTGGAACGTGCGACCAAAATCAGAAATCGTAAACTGCGTCACGCTGTTGCTGTTTCCCTGCGCCACCATTTCATCGTAGAAGGCCCTCATGGCCTGGCTGAGTTGCGTCAGCAGGTTACCCTGACCTCCGGCGCCGGCAGGAAGAGTCGGGTTCGCCGAGGTCTCGTTTGTATGCGTATCGAACCCTCCCAGCGAACAGAAGAATATCTGCCGCTTAAAGCCAAGTCCCCCATTCGCTACTGACTTACTGCCAAGGCTGACGAGCTTGGCAACTTGCCTCAATTGGTTTGCGATACCCGTGTTAAAACCCGGGACGTTAGATGCTGGGAATGAAGTCAGCACCGGATCCGGCTGATTCAGAATCGCGTCAGCGTTTAGCGCCTGGTTGGTGGTGTCGCTGGCGCCCTTGATCAAAGCTGAATCGGTGTCGAATCCGAGCACTTGCCGGTAGGCGCTGCCCGGTGTAAATGGAGTTGCCGACACCGGCCCGTTCCAATTCAAATTCAAGACGTTAATCAGAGCTCCGGTTCCGATTGCCAGTTGCCGGCTGGTTACGCCGGTCTCAAATAGGTTAGTGCCGGCCACTGATATGTTCATCGGCAATGGCACTGCGCCGTTCAACCCGCCGGTTAGATCCGAAACGCGACCTCCCCAGCCGGTCTGGCCCACCTGATTTGAAATCGACGTCATCTGTTGTGCGACCTGATCCGAGTGCGAGAACAGTTGATAAGGTCGAAAGGCCCCGTTCACGTTGCTCTGGTATTGGGCTTTGGTGGTCGGCTGCAAGAGCGAGCCGAAGCTACAAAGAATCGCCAGCTTATTCTGGCTCCACGGCCCTAATAGGCCGGGTGCCACTCCGACCGGGTTGGCTACTTCCGGCGAAAGATTCGGGTGTAAGCCAAAGATGTTTCCGCCCTGATTCGGCGGGCTGATCTGCAACAGCGCCGTTTTTGGTACTGCCAAGCCGGAGGGGGTGCGAATAGTGTCGTAACCACCAACATCACTGTATTGCGTGTATGGCACGACCATGTTGTTGCAGTCAGTTCCGCCAGACAGAAAAATGCAAACCAGCGCTTTGTAATCCGAAGCCACATCGGGCTGCTGCTGCACCATTGCATTGACGATCCCGAATCGATCCAGGCTGGACACGAATGCTGCGGCCGTGAGCCCGCAGGCTGAGTCTCTCAAGAAACGTCTGCGTGATTTTTTCATCTGCTTACCTCTCCACCTGATATTGCGATGAGGTCGCAACAAGATAAATTGCCGTTCGCGTCCGCCCGGCGGGGTCAGCGCTGCTTATTCCTGTCACAGCGTTGATAATGCTCGTCCGCATGGACGACGACATCGTGCCATGCATCATGTTCGTGTTGAGCGCGTCGACGAGCTGACAGGTTGCCACGCCGGTGCAATTCGCCGCCATCGCCTGATACGAAGAATAGTTAAGCTGGGTGCCGGTCGGCCGATTGGGCACGTTCGCCGCAATGCCGTTGCCACTGTTTGCCAGAAACAGGGTATTGACGAAGTTAGCGCGCTGGTAAGTAGTTGACGTGTCCAGGATGCCGAACTCCGGACCAATTAGACTTGTGCCTGGCACCCCGAAGCTGGCCGGGAAATAACTGAACACCGTGGGCGGATTGAATTGGTCTTGCCCCAGAGGAGTTGTAAAGCTACCAGCTCCTGATACGTTGGTCGTCAGCACGCCGTCACTGGTCGCATTGAAGGCGCGGAGCAAATCAGTCATGAGCAGGATGGGCTCGCGCAAATGACCATAGTTGGGATCGGTCTTCACATCGCCGCGCGCTTCCGGATCCAGCAGGATCGAGGTAATCACCGCTTTCATGTCGCCCCGCGTACCCGAGCCATTGTTGGCAAACGCCGCGGCACAACGGCCTACGTATGCCGGGCTCGGATTGCTGGTTACCAATTGATGAATGAGCTGCGTGCAGACATACGGCGCCGTGTTCTGATGATTGAACAGATTATCGATTGCCGCGTTGAGCTCGGCGTTCTTGTAGGTCGCCATGTTCGGGGCGTTGTTCGTGCAAATTCCGCACGCCGGCAATTGCTGGCCGCCCAGAAGCGTCTTGGCTCCTATATCGAACGGACCGTTCGCGGCAGTGTTATTGCTGAACCCCATGGGACGGATATAGTCGGGCACAGTCGCACCGCCAAAGGTGTTGATGTTGGTTTGGGGAATCACCCAACCCGTAAACACGCGAGCAAAATTCGTAATCTCTGTTTGGCCGTAGGTCGGAACACGATTCCCGTTGGCATCGAGGATCGGCGTGCCGTTCTGATTCAACATGTCGGTGCCAATTGAGAATAACTGCATGACCTCGCGCGCGTAGTTCTCGTTCGGCGCCACTCTCGAATTGCCGGCCATGTCGAGATAATGACCCATGCCCGGATTGAGAGTGATATCAAAAAGCATCGTCCGGAAGTTGCCGAAGGAGTTTCGGTCGATTGTTTGCAGATACGGAGCATACCAGCTCGCTTCGTTGTTGTTCATGTCGCGTCCTGCGACGACAATGAATTGGTGAACAGCGAAGGAAACACGTTGCCGCAACTGATCAGGTCGAGTCACAGCACTTGTTACGAATTGGTTTTGTAGAGGGTACAGAGTGTAGTTGTCACGCACGCAGTTTGCGTCGCACGGACTCGGCTGATTTATCGGATAAAGCGTGGTCAAGGGATAGTTGGAGGATATGTTATTCGGGGCGTCAACGAACTGTGGCGGCGTGTTGAATTGCTCGTTAAGATAAGCCTGCATGCCTACGCTGCGCAGGTGGGTCAGGTCAGAGTCCGTGGGGCCCCACGTAGTCTGTTCCAAAAACCTTATGCCGTCTGGACCTGCCGCAATCGATGGATTGGTGAACTGCGCCTGGAATTGTGCGATTGTCTGTGGATTCAATATCGGCGTCGGTGGCGTCGCCGGCGCAGGTGTGGGCACTGCACCCGCATCGTCGGCCGGCCCACCGCCTATCGCGCCGATTGCAAAGCGCACGCGATTGCTCGACATGCCGTGCAGGTTCAAACGAATCAGCACGTCACCCAGGTTGCTGGTCATCGAATCGTTCAGCCGCACAATGACCATGTATAGCCCGCGAAAATCCGTCGTGATGTTGCCCTGCGAATCGAGGAGCGGCGGCACCTGCGCAACGTATTCAACTTTTAGCGGGTAATGATTGTGGGCCGCGTCTTCCGCGTCGACCGTGAGCGCATTCGGATCTCCAACCAGAATATTTCCCGAAGTCGATATTTCTCCAGCCAGGAAATCAAGATTCATGCAAAAGATCTCAATGCGCGTGCGCGGGTCGCCGGCATTGAAGTTCCCCTCAGACGCCAGCGAAAAAGGCTCAGAGTGCATCGTCACTGATTCGAGCGCGATGGCTCGAGTCGTAGTCGAGGTGCTAATTAGCGTCGGACTAATTTGCGTCGCGGCCAGCGCTGAGCTAACCACGCCGCATGCGAACACAAATAGTCCCGCGCATAACATCGAGATGAAGCGTATGCGCAAAGCAAAAGCACGGTTTGTCATAGACGATGCCTCTCTCTGGTCAAAGACGACGTTGACGTATCATGAGGCTTACCAAACTCTTGGTGGAGGGGCCACCGGGTGTTTACCCAGGTTCAACTCAATATAGCACGGCCGGCAGACGTGCGGTCAACAGATTTTTAGACGAAGGCTGCAGGAAATTGGACGAACCTTTTTGACCGACGGAGGCTAATCCCCCGCCTCCTGTTCGTCTCAGGAAAGCTTAGAACTAGCGCGAATGAACTCGTAAAAACCGGCGGCCGCGCCCAGTACGAGGCCCGTCACCAGCAGCCACGGCCGCGTTCCCAACCAACGATCCAGCAGCCAGCCCAAGCCCAACCCGGCAACGACCGCAGCGAACAGAGAGAACGCCGCGGCATAAGCTATGCCGGATTTGCGATTGACGTCCTCTTGATCCTTTTCCGACATCGGGCTTGGATGTTCTACTCGATCGACAGTTGGGTTGCTCCGGCTATGCCGGCTGATGTGCGGTAAGGCTCTGCCTTACCGTCAGCGACCCGTCTTAATCTCAACGCGAGGTACCGTCTCGGCTGCCGAGGCGGTACCTCGCGTTAAAGTGAAGGAACGACCGCGGCCCGGAAAGGCGAAGCCTTTCCGCACATCAGGTGGCCGAGCCACCAAACTACCAACTTGCGCGCGTTAGATAATTCTTTGGCGCTTCGAGAAGCAGCGATCGCCGCGAATGCCGCATTGAATCATGAATGAAGCAGACGTGCGTGCACCAGCAAGCCTTGCCGCCATCGATCGCATTGAGTTCGACTTGCCGCTCTTGCGCTGCCCACAGTGCGCCGAAATCAAAATCATAGTCGGACAGAGTCGCGAACTTCTCGCGCAACTCGCACGCCCGCACGTCGCCGTTGTAATCGATGACCGCGATCGTTTCTCCCGCCGTACATGGAAACGGCCACGGCGTCGAAGCGTGAAAGTTTGCATGCTGCGTTCGGTAATGAGTCGTGATCGTGCCAACATACGCGACATTTTTTGCGAAGCGCTTCAACGCGTCGTCATCGCCGAACATCCGATCACCGTACCGCTTGGTCAATTGCGACACAAACGTGTACATCCCCGGCAATACTTCCGCCGGCACCTGCTTGATTTCATCTCCGACCAGAGTTTCGCCGCGCACGATGTTGAAATAGTGGCCGTCGAGACGAAAGGCGTTCCACATGAAGTCGGCCAGCTTTTCGATCTCGTTATAGTTATCGGCGCAAACGACTGTGTTGACGTTCAACCGGAAGCGATCTCTGTACTTCTCTTTCAAAGGATAAAGTGCTTCGATGCAATCCAGCGTCTTCTCCCAATGACCCGGGACGCCGCGAATGCGATCGTGCGTCTCGCCATGACCATCGAGCGCGATGTTCAAATAAAGATCGAGCGACGGATGTGAACCGAGGGCGTTGTCCACAATCTCAACGACGCGCGTCTTAACCAAACCATTAGTCGGAATGATCAAGCGGCGCACGCCGTTGTTGCGAATGAAAGTGTCGATGATTTCCGAAGCGTCGTGTCGCAGTGTCGGTTCGCCGCCCGAAAGCCAGAGGTCGGTAATCGGCGGCATCGTCTCAGAGACCTTTTCGATTTGTGCGAACGTCAAATCACCCGGTTGATTCAGCTCTTCATGATAGAAACAGGTCCGACAAAATGAGTTGCAGCGCGAAGTCACAAACAGGATCACCGTCCCGAGACGCTTTTCGCGTTTCGTCGAACGCAGCAGTTGCACGAATTGTACGGCTTTGTTTGGCACGAGCCGTATAGTAATCGCAGCGACTGGGAGTTGCAATGGTCATGGTTCCTGTTCAAGAAGGATTGATCGAAGAGTTAACAAAAGTGGGAGATAGTTTTGCCAATCATTTTTCCAACCCGATTTTCTTTAGTAGTCCTTCGAATCGCGGGTCTGAGCGCAGCGGGTCGAACGTCTGTTCAACCTTAAGGTAAATCAAATCGTCGCCACGATCCTCACAAGCCTTTTCCAGCCACTCGAACGCTTGATCTTTCTCGCCCAGGCCTACATGAATAATGGCTATGTAGTAACGCCAGACATATTCTCGCTTCGATTGCTCCTTCAACTCTTCTATCATCTTCTGGGCTTCCCCTCTCAGTCCTGCCACTGCATAGGCATGTCCGAGCAACCCCGAAGCAATCTGGCTCTGTCCGTAAAGGTCTCTCACTTTTTGCAGTTCCGCGATGGCTTCCTGGTACATCCCTTTTCGCTCATAAGCTTGTCCCAGGTAGTGGCGCGCCATGACGAAGCTCTTATCCAGTTCGAGTGTCTTCTTCAATTGTTCGATGGCTTGATCATTCTGACCCGCCATGAGGTAGTACCATCCCAGGTGTGTGTTCATACTCAGGTCGAGCGGGTCGAGCTCCAGACCACGGAGGCTTTCGGTGAGAGATTCCTCAAACCGGCCCATCGCTACTAGATAGTGCGAGTACCGGTGGTGGGCTTCAACGTAATTCGGATTCAATTTCAGCGCGAGGTTGAATTCTCGTTCGGCACCCAACCAGTCCCAGTCAAGATTCACTTTGACATGTGCCAGCGCGTTGTGAGCTTCGGCCAGGGAATCATCTATCTCCAGGGCCTTCATCGCCGCCGTTCTCGCTTTAATGATCGCATGCTTAGGCGATATTTCCGCGATGCTGGAGTTGGCATAGCAGTCAGCCAATCCGGTATAGGCCCGAGCGTAGTTCGGATCTATCTCAATCGCCTGTTGATAGTACTCAATGGCTTTCTTATACCCCTCTGCGGATCTCTTATTGAAGAAGTGGAGACCTCTCATATAGAACTGATAAGCTGCGGTGTTTTCAGTGTATCGCTTCGTCAAGCGCTCTTTCTCTTCACCAGTCAGCTTCAACGCCAGTGCCGCTGCTACCTTTTCTGATATTGAATCCTGCACCGCGAATATGTCTGTGAAATCCTCGTCGAACTTGTCGGCCCAAAGTGTGCGGCCATCTTCCACGCTCACCAGCCGGGCTGTGACTCGAAGCCAGTCGTCCCTCCTTTGTATGCTACCTTCAAGCACCGACTCGACTTTTAACTCCCTGCCTGCCACAGTCGAGTCCTGCTCGAGGTCGGTGTACTTGCGAACTGAACTTGTGGGTCTTACTACAATTTGCCCGATGTTGCTCAGTTTCGTTATCAGCGCATCAGCCATCCCCAGTTCCAGGTATTCATCACGACCTACTGTGCTGATAGGTCTGAATGGAAGCACCGCTATGGCTCTGGCTGTTGACCGCTGGATTGGCAGGTGAGTTTCTAGTCCACCCTCGTGACCGGCGCTAATCCGGCCCTCTTCAGGCGATGGCGCTAATCCGACGCGCGACAGCAGGTCCCGAAACCGGGCGTCTGATCGAATGGGATCCAACAGCGGTTCGACCCGGAGTTCTATGAAATCAGGGTTCCGTTCCTGGTAAGCTTTTTCCAGCCAGGTGAACGCCTGTTCGCGCTCTCCCAGCGAAGCATATATTTTTGCCAGGTAATAGGGCGAGACGTAGCGCTCCTTTGATTGCTGGTTCAACTCGTCGAGCACCTGCTGCAACTCTTCTTTTAAACCGGCGGCTGCATAAGCCTGTCCCAGTCCCGCCAGGGTTTCCGTGCTTCTTCCCGAAAGAGTCACAGCCTTCTGCATCTCCTGGATGGCCTCTTCATACTTTCTCTTTTGCAGATAAGCGTGTCCCAGCCTCAAGTGTAGAGAAAAATGGTTTGGAGTTAGCTCAAGACCCTGACGAAGTTGTTCAATCCCCTGATCATACTGGCGCGCGAAATAGAAAGCGATTGCCATAGTCGCGTTGATGATGGGTGAGAGTGGATCAATCTCTTGTGCCTGTCTAACTATGGCAATGGACTCGTCTGTCTTTCCGATCGCCATCAGGTATTCGGCATACCAGTGGTAAGCGATCGAATGTCCCGGATTGAGTTTCAGAGCACGCTGGAACTCCTCTTCGAGACCCACCCAGTCCCATTCATGCAGTCGAACATGGGCCAGTGAGGCGTAAGCTTCGCCGAGCGCATCGTCTATTTCCAACGCTTTCCTCGCTGCCGCCCTTGCTTTCGGAAATGCCTCTTTTGCCGGCACCAACCCTCGTAACGCCAGCAGAGCATAAGAATCTGACAAACCATCGTATGCCGCAGCGTAGCCCGGGTCCTGCTCAATAGCTTGATTAAAATACTCGAGACCTTTTCTTAGCCCTTCTTCAGTCCGCGCATTCCAGAAGTAGCGCCCTTTGAGATAAGCCTGATATGCCTCGACACTCTCCGTGTGACGTTTCTTCAGTCGCCCTTTGTCTGCGGGGCTCAGCTTCAGTCGCAACTTCTCGGTTATTTCCCTGGCAATCTCGTCCTGCAGCTCGAAGACATCCGCCAGTCTCCGATTGTAGTGCTCGCCCCAGAGCTGGGTCTCATCTGTCGCATCAACCAACTCCACCCCAACGACGAGCCGGTCGCCCAGCTGCAGAACCCTTCCCATGAGCACTGCGCGCGCACCTAACTCTCGTCCGACCCTTTGGGGCTCCGCTGCCTGGCCCTTGTAACGAAACATAGTGCTGCGCGCGAAGACTCTCAAACGGGGCACCTGTGAAAGATTGTTGATGATGCTTTCTGTGATGCCGTCCGAGAGGTAATCAAGATTCGGATCCTCGCTGGCGTTAATCAGGGGCAGGACGGCCAGCGATGCAATGGCCTTACGTGCCCGCCGCTGGCCGGACACGGCACGGCTTGAGCCTGAGAGAACACCCTTGCGCTTCTTCACGGTCTCGACCTTTGCTGCCCTATTGCTTTTCGCAGACGCTCTGCCTTCAGCACCTGGCGGAAGGGAGCGCTCCAGCTCAGCTTCAAATTCGAGCCGCTGTTTGAGGCTCTTCAGATCAAGCAGCATGTCCTTAACCGTTTGGTAACGCTCTTCTCGATCTTTGCGCAGCGCTTTCGTGATGATGCGCTCCAACTCCGGCGGGACCTCCGGCGCGTGGCGAGCGGGTGACAGTGGCTCCTTTTGCAGTATCAATGAGATCACGTCGCTGGCGGTCGGACCCTCAAACGGCATGCGCCCTGTCGTCATCTCGTAGAGCACCACGCCCAGACTCCAAATGTCCGTGCGGGCATCAACCCTCTGTCCCCGTGTCTGCTCGGGTGACATGTAATGAGCGGTGCCCATTACGATTCCTTGTTTCGTATTAACCAGCGTCGCCGCTTCTGATTCGCCAGACTTTGGTTCTGTCAGCTTCGCCAATCCGAAGTCCAGCACTTTCACGAGCGCATCAGGCCTGAGCATGATG
Source organism: Pyrinomonadaceae bacterium (assembly GCA_035545035.1). GTDB lineage: Bacteria > Acidobacteriota > Blastocatellia > Pyrinomonadales > Pyrinomonadaceae > UBA11740. The sequence goes on along the minus strand of DASZZL010000225.1, from coordinate 3,782 downwards.
TTTCCCGGCTTAATGTCACGATGCGCAATCGCCGCCTGATGCGCTGCCGAGAGCGCCGAGGCCACTTGTATGGAAACTTCAAGAGCTTCGTTGATCCTCATCTCCGTCCTGCTCATCCGCCGACGCAAAGTCTCGCCCTCGATGAACTCTGTGGCGATGAAGTGACGGGCAGCTATCTGTCCAATCTCATAAATCGTCAGGATGTTCGGGTGATTCAAGGCTGAAGCGGCGCGAGCTTCCTGCTGGAAACGGCGCACGCGATCGTTATCCTTGGTGAAAAAGGTTGGCAGCATCTTGAGTGCAACCTTGCGCCCCAGCCGGGAGTCTTCGGCGAGGTAAACTTCTCCCATGCCCCCAATACCGATCCGGGCGATGATCTGGTAAGGACCAAAAGATTGTCCCGCCAATGAGTCCGTTTGATCTCCCAGAGATTCAGCCATCACTTCAAAAGCAGGTGACTCAATGAAGCCACCCGCTTGCTCGTGAGAAAGAATGAGGGACTCGACATCTTTCCGGAGCGGCTCGTCATCGGCGCAGGCCGCGGCGAGAAAAGCGGATCGCTCGCCCGGCTGGCGCTCAAGTGCGGATTGCAAGAGGGACTTGATCTGTCGCCAGCGTTCAGACTCCATTGCCGCTTACCTTTTGCTCAGCTCGTGGTACAGCCAGGCTTTGGCCGTGCTCCACTCGCGTTTGATCGTAGCCGGTGAGAGGGCGAGAACCTCGGCGGTCTCATCGATGGTCAACCCACCGAAGAACCTTAGTTCAACGATCCGGCTTTGCTGCGGGTCGAAATTTGCCAGCTCCTTCAGCACATCATCGAGCGCGACCACCTCCGCCGCCCGCTCCTGAGAAACAATCATTGCTTCATCGAGCTCAATTTTGCGCGCGCCCCCGCCGCGCTTCGCATAAGCGTGACTGCGCGCATGATCCACCAGGATGCTGCGCATTAACTGGGCGGCGATGGCGAAGAAGTGTGCGCGGTTCTGCCAATGAACACCCTTTCGATTTACCAGCCGGAGATAAGCCTCGTTAACCAGCGCGGTCGTTTGCAACGTGTGCCCGGGACGCTCGCGCCTCATGTAATGATGAGCCAGGCCGCGTAATTCCTGATGAATTAGCGGCATTAACTTATCGAGTGCTGCCTTATCTCCATTACTCCATTCTATGAGCAGTTCAGTTACTTCGTGCGTTGAGGGTTGAGTCATTCAGAGGCCCCGCTAAACCACCGCCGTTTCCAGAATTCTATCATCTTTCCACAGCCTCACTCCGGCTGCAAAAAATTCTCGACAACTTTGAGCCATTTCAAGCCGGATTCCCGCTTAAGGCGATGAAGGTGATTGAGACGAAGGTGCCCCAGCTCCGGCAGCGAAGATGGCAACAGAGCTGAAGACAGCGTTGATATCGTGCGCTCATCGTTGGAAGCAATTCTCAACAAAAGGAGAAGAAAGACAATGATCAGATTGATATTCGATCGAACCCGATTTCTGAAATTAATGATCCTTCTGTTTATAGGAGGGCTCTTGGGCCTGGGTGCGATGAAGGTCTACTCAGGTAGGGCGAACGCTTCACAAGCGGATGGGGGCGTGAGGCAAGACGAGAATGCGGAGAAAGAGAAGGCTGGAAAGGCGGACAAATACTTATTTATCTGGGCCGGCGACCAGGCGCGGACCAACCCGGATTTCCTGGCCGTCATAAACTTCGATGAGAGTTCGGCGGACTATGGGAAAGCTGTCACCACGCTTCCGCTTCCCGGTCCGGGGGCGACGGGCAATGAGCCGCATCACGTCGGCCTCTCACGCAATGGACGAGTCCTCGCTTGCGGCGGACTGTTGAGCGTTCTCCGAGCACAGAAAGAGATTTTCTTTTTCGATGTCTCAAATCCGCGAGCACCCAGATTCATCTCCGCAGCTGACCCGCCGCAGTCGGCAATCACAGATGAGTTTTACCCGCTGGAAAATGGAGGCTTTCTCGTGACGATGATGGGCGGTGCGGAAGGACATGCCCCCGGCAGGGTCGCCGAGTTTACCAGGGACTTGCAGTTAGTTGCCGAATATCCGCAAGCACCGCCGATGGATGGTTTCAATCCCCACGGTATCTCGGTGCGTCCGGAGATGAATCTGATGGTTACCAGCGATTTTATTTGTCCTTCGACGACTCTGCATGTGATGCCGGGCGGCCTGGACCTTCGCGGCAGTGTGAGAGTTTGGGATTTTAGAGAGCGGAAGATCTTGCGCACGATCACTATTCCGAATCCTGCGGGAACCATCGATGTGAAGTTAATCCCGGAGGATGAAAAGGGTCGAGCCTATACAGCAGGCATGACCGACGATCAGCTCTACTTGATCGATACGCGCCGCGGGACCGCAGCCTCGGTCTTTGACTTCTCCACTATTGCCCCGGGCGGATGGCCGCAGCTGATGCGCATGACCAACGACGGCAAGCGCCTGTTTATTTCAATGAACACAGCCGGCAAGATCGTCATGTTCGATACCTCAAATCCTAACCACCCAAAGGTATTGAAAGTGCTCGATCTGGGCGCCAACTCTGGTCCGCACTATATCGCGCTCACCGAAGATGAAAAGCGTCTGGTCATCTCGGACTATTTTCTGAATGAAGACGAATTCGGCAAGGTGCACGCTGAGGGCGATCACATCGTCCATGTGGCGAAGGTGACGAACAGAGACCTCGTGCTCGACACGAGATTCCAGCTCAACTTTAACACGGCTTTTGCCACAGGCCCGGCGCGTCCACACGGCGTGGCTTTCAAATAAGGCGATGGCTAAACAAGAGGCGCCGGACGCCTTTCGCGTTTCGTCGAACGTAGCAGTTGCACGAATTGTATGGCTTTGTTGGTCACGTCTTTCGGCTTTCGCGGCGAATGATGACAGTTTCAGATGGCGATTTCAATTCGTAAGTAATTCCGCGCCAGGTAATGCGACGCGACATGGCGGCCGCCAATGCATTGCAAAGGAAAAGCAGCGACGCCACCGGCCAGAGCGTCAGATGAGCCAAAATGGTCGTGAAAGAACGCAGCCCACGATCGGCGATCACGAAACTAACTGCTCGCAATCGCAGATATGACTTCATCGCTCCCATCGCGAAAATTATTAGCAGGAACGCGAGGGGCGTCGCGACCGAGAGACCTGTTGCCGCGCGCGCCGCAACCAGAACGATGCCTCCAAAAAACGCGAGCACGAAAAGCAAACTGCCGGCCAGCACTGCTTTCCAGAGGTGCGAGCCGTAAGCCCGCGTAATTTTCAATTGACGCGTGGTGAATTCAATCAACTCGCGGAAACTGCAGTTTTCGTACGAGGGCGTCAGGCATTGGGGCACAAACTTGATCGGCAGAGATGCTTCGTGAAGCACGCCAGTCATAGTGAAATCGTCCGACACTGTGCCACGCCAACGCTCGGCGACTCTGAACCGCTCAAATGTTTCGCGCCGAATAGCAGTCGAGCCGCCCCAACAAAAATTCTTGTCTCCCTGCCCTCCCAGCGCAGAAGCAATCGAAGCATTCCAAACCGATCGCAGATGTGAGGACACGCCACCCTGCCCGACGAACCACCGATAACCCGTCGCCGCTCCGACTTTTGGATCGTGCAGGGGCGCAACCAGATCACGCAGCCAGGTGCCTGATGGCCGCGCGTCGGTGTCGACGAATACAAAGACTGCGCTTTGCGGATCACCACAGCCTACCGCGACGCACAGATTGTGAACCTTCTGCCCGCTGTCGATCGCTTCCCCTGCGATTACGACCCGAACCGATGGGCCGGTCCGCTTCT
>DASZZL010000224.1:0-23975 GCA_035545035.1 Pyrinomonadaceae bacterium | reverse complement strand
CACGCCCGTCGGGCACCTTCAGGCTCAAGCCTTTGCGTCGGTCGAGAATGAATGGCGCGTCGCGTCGCATCGGTTCGCGATGCAAATCGGGAATGATAACCACGGGGAACTCGAGGCCCTTCGCCTGGTGAATCGTCATCAGCCGCACGACGTTCGCCGATTTGTCCATCTGGCCTTCGCTTTCACGCCCGCCGGTGGCTTCGAATTCTTCGACGTAGCGAACGAAGTCGCGGATCAAATTAGCGCCGGTCTTTTCGAACTGCTCAGCCAGGCGAAAGAGTTTTTCCACGTTCGCGATGCGATGCGCGCCGTCAAAGTTAGCCGCGATTACGGTCATGAATTCCGTCTCCGCAACCGCCTGACGCAGAAGCTCCGCTATGCCGGAACGATTTCGCCGCTGAACCATCGACTCGAGGAACGCTGACGCCCGATCAAGCTCAGCCCGCTCTTCATCGTCGATAAACTGGACCTCGCGTTGACTGCGCAGCGCTTGCAGTAGATTGCGGCGGTGCAATCTCTCCGGCTCTTGATCGTCGTCAATCTTCGGAGCACAGCGCAGCGCCAGCAGCGCGTTGTCCGAAATGCCGCACAGCGGCGAGCGCAGCACCGCCGCCAGCGCTAATTCGTCAGTTGTGTTGTCGAGAAAACGCAGCAGTTGAATTAGATCTGTAATCTCTTCGCGCTGGTAAAACCCTTTTCCCTGAACGGTGAGATAAGGAATGCCGGCGCGGCGCAGCGCGCTCTCGTAAACCCACACTCCCGTGAGCGCGCGGAAGAGGATCGCAATGTCGCCATATTTGAATCGAGCGCGGGCATCGTGCCTGCCTTTTGAAACCGCAGACAGAATGTCTGCGCTCCCAGCACTCACCAGCGCGTTAATACGCTCAACCAACTGCTCGGCGTCGCGCTGGTGCACGTTCAACTGATCGCGTTCGTCGGCTGCGTCGCTTTCTGATTCGTCCGTCGCGTTCTTGCCCGCGTCCGGCAGGACGCTAAGGAGCAACTCAACCAGCGGCGATTCGTCTTTCTCGCCGCGGGCGGCGATGCTTGGTTCGTGATCGACGTAACCCAAATGCTCCAACTGATCAGCGGGAATTTCCGCGCGCGCACGGAAGATTCGCTCGAACAAAAAGTTCAGCGAATCAATCAGCGGCTTCTGGCTGCGAAAGTTCAGGTGCAGCCGCTGCAGCGCGCCGCCGGCGGCTTCAATCTCCGCGCTCATTTCCCTAAAGACGTCCACGTCGGCGCCGCGAAAACCGTAAATCGATTGCTTGCGATCGCCGACGATGAACAGATTCGCTCCGGGCATCATTCCCAGCTTCGTCATCAGATCGCGCTGCAAGCCATTCGTGTCCTGAAACTCATCGACCAGGAAAAACCGGTAACGCTCGGCCACACGGCTCATCACTTCGGGATGTTCGTTCAGAAGTTTCAGCGTCCGCAGTTGCAAATCGTCGAAATCAACAACGGAGAGCCGTTGCTTCTCTGCATCCAGACGATCGTCGATTTCGCGCAGCAGTTGCAGGAGAGCGAGCGCATAATCCCGGGCCAGCAAATCGAAGCCCAGGGTTGGCACTTTGCCGCGAACTCGATCGCTGGACTCCGGACCCCAGAGCAATTCGTCCAGACGATCGACGCCTGGAGCGCTGCCCTTTCGCGGCCGCCATTCTCGAAAATCTTCGATCGCCTGGCAGAACGATCCGATGGTCTGTTCGTTTGGCGTCTGGGCCAGGATCGCGCGCAGCGCCGGCCAGCCTTGCGCGATCTTGATTCGCTTTTCCTCGGCGCCACGCGAGAGGCCGCGCGCGGAAATCAGATCCGCCATCGCCGCATCCAGCTCTTTGAGCGCACCAGAGTAATCCGCTTCGGTCGCGTGGTTCGCCGCCGAAAGCCTTGCGATCGCGCTCAAAGACAACCCTTCGCCGCGGTACTCCCAATACAGTTTGACCAGCGCTCCGGCAAGCGCCGAACGGCCGGCTCCCTGCGTCATCTGCACGATCTTTTCGTGGCCATGGTGGATAGCGTTCGCGAGCGATTCTTCCACGGCCGCTTCCAGTAACATCACCGCCTGGTGCTCGTCGAGCAGGACGAATTCCGGATCGATGTTCGCTTCAACTGGAAACTCATGCAGCAGGCGCGAGCAAAATCCGTGGATCGTCGTGATCACGGCGCCTTCAAGCGCGCGCTTATGCCGCAACCATCGATGCCGCTCGTCTCCAATGGTTTCGCGGAGCAGTTCGTCAATCGTTTTGCGCACGCGCTCGCGCATTTCGTTCGCGGCGCGATTCGTGAAAGTTATTGCGACGACGTTGTCGACCGAAACTTTTTGGGTGCGGAGGATTTCGAGATAGCGCTCAACCAGCACGAAAGTCTTGCCCGCGCCCGGACCAGCAGTGACCGACAAGTGACGGTCGAGCGTGTGCGCGGCGGCGGCTTGTTCTGGCTTGAGGACGCGCGGCTGGGAATTTGCAGAATCAGATTTCATACCAGGGGATAGGTTCAGAGCGAAATCTACCTTTGCCTAACGCATGCCGGGAGTCAAGCGCTCGACGAGCCGGCGAAGCAGGCGGCAGAATTTAGCCCAGGGTGGGCGGGGTCCCCAGCGGGGCAGCCCCGCTGGGGTGCTGCAGCGAGCGAAGCGAGCGGAACCCTGGGTTGGATGGGAAATAGAATCTAAAGCCCGCTAAGGCGGGCTCAATTATTTCTTCGGGCGTACTTAACCAGCCGTAAAACGGCTGTTCTAATAACCCTCGCGGGGAAGCCGCGTGAACGCGGCTAACTCAGAACTCGCCCGGCGTGTTCTGCGCTTGCTCTGCGGGAGCTTTCGGATCGTATGGTGTGTTGATGAATTTCTTTGCGACAGCTTGAGCGTTGTCGTAGTCGCTGCCGGTTTGCAGGGCCTTCTGGTATTCGGCGACCGCACGCGGTCGACTCCCCTGCGCATCGTAGGCGTTGCCGCGTTTGATGCGGGCCCAGGCGTCAATCCACGCGGGCTTGCTGCTGACGGCGTCCAGCGCAGCCTGAAAATTGTCGAGCGCCAGCTGCCAGTTCTTCTGTTCGAAGTAAACCAGACCGAGATTGTAATAGACCCACGCGTTGTTGCGATCGAGCTTGAGCGCGGATTCCAGTTGCTGTTGCGCTTCGGCGTACTGCCCTTCGTGGAACAGCTCAATGCCGCGCCGCGCGACGATCGAAACTTTCAGCTCGTCGGACATGCGCAGGATTTTGTCGTTCGGATCGACTTCGGCGGCGATGGGCTGGCCGTTCGACTCGAAATCAAAATCTTCGCTCCGGCCATCGACGTACAGCGTCTTGGTTTGCGAGTCGCCTTCGGAGCGCAGCGTCAACTCGACCGGCATGTGCAGGTTCTCGAAATTCTGCCGCACGGTTCCGCGCGTGCGAAACTTTCCGGCGCGCGTGCGAATGATTTGATAGTCGACGGTGAACTCCGGCACGCCCGTGCCTTCGACCCATTGCGCGAAAAAGTAGCGCATGTTCTTGCCGGCAACCTTCGATGCCAGTCGCTCGAAATCGTCGATCGAAGCGCTCTTGTTCCGATACTGATCGAGGAACTTTCGCAGCAGATCATTAAACTGCTCTTTGCCCAGCGTTTCGCGCAGCATGCGAAATACCATCGCGCCCTTGTACAAAACGATCGATTGGTAAGCCGCCGACTGATCGTCCAAAGCTGCCGGCGCGCGCACGATCGACGAAGTCTGTTCGAAAGTCAGCGCGCGCTCCTGCTCTTCGCGTTGCGCTGAGTCAAGTGGTCCGCCTGTCAGCGTCGCTTCGCGCAGCGCAAACGCGCTCCACTCAGCCAGCCCCTGCGAAATCCACGCGTCATCGAAAGACTTCAGGCCAATCGACTGGCCCCACCATTGATAAGCAACTTCGCGCTGCAAGCGTTCTTCAGACGCCGGTCGCGACGAATCGAAAACCCTGGAAGCCAGAAACAGGATCCCCGGGCCGGAGTAAGCCTCGATCGCCTCATCGTCGGTCTGCGCCACGATGAAGCGAGATCCGAATGCGGGCGCGCCATACTCGTTCGTATAAAACTCGAGCGCTCGACCCATCGACTCGCCATAGTTGCTGATGCGATTTTCGCTGCCCGGCTTGACGAAAAACTGTAACTCGTACTTTCCGAATCTGAGCGACTTGACGACGTACTGGCCGGCGATGAAATTGCCGATCAGCACCGGCTGCTTGTTCACGAAACGAAAACGCGTGGTTCCGGTCTTATCAACCTGCGGGACCACAGGCTCGTCACTGATCCCGCCAACCTGGACTCCGGTCGGCACGATCACGGTGATATCCGAAGTCGCGCGATCGGCGGCATAGTCGTGAAACGGAAACCAGCGCGACGCGTACATTAAATAAGATCCTTCCGGCCCGACGTACGCCAATCGCTTGTTCGCCAGCGGTCCGCCCTCCGGAGAAGTGAGCGCGCCGCTCCAGCGAATGCGCAGCGTTGTCGGCTGGCCCGCGGGCACCACCTGGCCCAGGTCGATGCGCACGTTTGGCCCCAACGATCCGGCGCCGACCGCGTCCTGCACAAAGCCGCTGAGCGCATGTCCATCTTTCTCAATGGCGTCAACATGCAGCGACCCGTTCAACTCGAAAACGATCGAGCGCGTGGCGTCCTGCGGCACCAGAGTGATATCCGCGCCGGCGCGCAGAGAGTGCTCGTCGGGATTCAACTGCACTTCGATGTGATAGTTGGTTACGTCGTAGCGCGAACCGGCGACGGGTTGTTGCTGCGCTTGCGCGGCCAATCCAAAGAAGCAAAGCACCAGTGCGGCGCTGCAACAGGAGAGAAGATTAGGTCTAAGCATAACGGCGATCAATTGAGAACGAGCATTATAGTTCGACGTATCACTCGCCCGCCAGCGCGGGCGGTTTAGCAACCTTGGGCGTCGTCTTGGATGGCTTCGGAGGAGACACGGTTGGCTGACGCGCGGGGAAATGGTTCAATACATCGATTTGAACCATCTGCAGATCGTAGCGGTCGGCGACGCTACGAAGACACGCGCGGTGCTGGCCAAGTTTGGGACTCTCGAAGAATTCGACGGCGATGGCAAGCCGACGCGAACTGCATCGAAGACACAATGAGCGTGAGAGTAGCCCGACCGTGAGGGAGGGCCGGAAGATCAATTGGGCACTAGCCCGACCGTGAGGGAGGGCTCAGTTATAGACCCGCGAAATAGAAACGTTCATATAACCAAACACCCGCAAGCTCGACTGAGCCTGCGGGTGTTCTCATGCGCTCGGATGATTCTTGATCAGTTAACCTCAGTTTCCACTAACTAAGAACACATCCCAGGCCCAACGGCCAACATGAGCATGCTTTTCATCGTCAACTTTCGCGCGATATCGAAACTGGTTTCCGTACTGGTCAGTGCGCCTGGATTCTTTGTAGTCGAGCGAGATGGCGTCGACGCCAAACTCAGATAGTCTATGCAACTCTGACGCTTCAGAAATTCCATTGTGATTCTTGTCTTGCCACAGTCGCAAGGAACTGAAGATGGCATCCTTCTTGTCGATCACTCCGTCACCATTACCGCCGTTCTCCGGCTTGTCATATTCAGCCAACGCCAGAAAGCCATTTGGCGTCCGCGACGGCGGTTGTGGCGTGAAGTTACCAAACAATTCTGTGCCGTTATCGATCGTGCCGTTCCCGTTGCGGTCAAGCGCCAGCCATGCGTCATCTGAACCAGCCGAGGTCCAGGATAGCTTTTCTTTGGTGCCGTCTCCGTTTAGGTCGAACATGACGCCGCGAGCAGCGTCGGTTAGATCGAATCCATTACCCATCGTATCGATCAAGATGGGACTTGGGGGAAGACATTGGCAAGTACAGTCGTCAATGCCGTTCGGGCACGATCGCGTAGGGCAAATGTAGTCAACACACGGCGTTGGCGTTGGCGCTGGCGTGCACTGACCAAGTAGACTACAGGTCAATCCGTCACAACAGGGGTTGTTTGCACTGCACGATTGGTTCTCTGTCTTGCACGGACAACCACTACATTGCCGGGTGTTCGACCGGATCACATTATTACAGTCGATCCAACTTGTTGCAGTGCCGGACCAGTTGGGGGAACTTCCCTGGCAAGAACAACTACACTGACTCACACAGCCCGTGTTAGTGCAAGCCTCATTACCTCCGGGTTGCGTTCCGTCGCATGCATGGATCGAAACGCTTATCGTGCATTGAGTAGTGCCTGGCGTGGCGGTGCAGCTGAAGATATCATGGCAGTTCTGAAAGATCTGCGCCTTGGTGATCAGCAGAACCGCGGAGGCTGTGTACAAAAAAATCAGGACACCAATGGCTAGCGTTCTACGCATTTCGATTCCTCCTGTCGGCAACACTCAAAACAGCACTAACAAGCTGTAACGAGATCTCGCGATGATTTGGACCAAGGCGCGTGTTATTCGTTAACGACTAATTTGGAATCCAGCAGCTTTTTAACGTCGTCCGCTCCGCGAGTTTGGAATAGCTTCCGCAAGCGGCTCCGATAGCCGATAGCGCCTTGTTCTTCATTGGGATCCGCGAATCGTAACTCGCTAGGAAGAGATTGATCTCCTTCCACCTCGGAAGATATCGCGGCAACGGATCGTCCGCCCAGCTTGTACCGGAGCTTAAGCCACTCCCTATATTTGGCTGCACCGGATCGCATGGCTTTGATTATGTGCGAGCCCTGATTGTCACTCCCCAGAGTTGTCCCGTTTTCAAACTCTACGTAATCAATTCCGATCTCTACGCTCTTAACAATGATGCCACTCGTGTATGAAATTGGTCCCGGAGGCCCCAAGGCACTTTCATCCCCAGGTCCGATGAGTCTGTTCGTTCCTCTAAAATCCGGATGAATCGCCGCCTCGACAGTCGAAGAAACAGTATCCTTGGTTAACACACCATTCTGCTCAAGCACTACTGAATAGATTGCGTTTGCGGCGGTAATGTTTAGGTTTGTATTGTTCTTAAGAGTACATTGAAATTCCTCCAATCGATTAGGCGCGGTAAGCCTAGCCTGACCGCAACGTATATCAACAGGAATCACACCATTCCTTGCTTCCAATTGTTCAGTTATGACCACAGGAATGAATTGATCCACTTGTTGCGTGCTTCTCGTCGTACGTGTTGAGACCGCCCACAAGCACAGCGAGAGACCTGCTAAGACGAAAAACTTATACAGCAATTTGTATGTAATGAGATTTCTCATACCCTCAACCTTTCCCCTTACCGAAGGGCATCCAAGACTGTTGCTTCCTGGTCGGGTGGCAACCTTCCCACCCAGAAGTTCTTTACTACGCCAGAGGCATCCACCAACAGCAACGAGGGTGTGCCATGAACTCCAATTTGATCTAAGGATGATTGCCTGACCTCATCGACCGAAACTCCCAGCGTCGCCAAATACTTTCTTCCTTCCTCCACCGGCTGAGGCAAGACCGCGACAAGACGCGTATCACCCTTGTTTTGAGCAAGCTTCTTATAGAAAGGTGCGCTCTCCGAACAAAAATGACACGTGCTAGAAACAGCCAGCAACAGCGTTTGTTTACTCTGTCTCCAGTCGATATTTAGAGACGACACAGTCGGAGAATCAACAGGTTGGCTCTCACTTTGAACACGTTGGCTCTCGCTCTTGTTTGCTTGTTGTGATGGTTTAGTGAAGAAGTAGTTCTTGACGAGGACAGTCGCAAGTAAGCAGGCGACGACAATAATCGCCACGTTCGCGATCAACTCGATCTTTTTGCTGAGGCTTGTCAGCATGGGAACCCTCTGGGTTATTTAGAGAAGGCTGACTACCGAGACATCCGGTGACGTGGTGGTAGGAAGCCAGTTAACGACCGCAAGTATACGAGCTAATCTTGGATCGTCAACCAACTTTCTTCAGTTTGCGTAAGTGAGGTGAATACAGAGAAACGCGAAACGAGCAAAAATGATTACCAAACCAAATCCGGCGCGTGAACAGCCGTCAGTCTGGAGTCGGAGATGGGCTCGGCGCGGGCGGCGCGGTCGTAGTCACGGAGATGGGACCAATCTTGTCATCCAGCCCGTCGAGCGTGCCGTTCACTTTCTTGTAGACATTCTCGATCACTGAGCGCCGCGCGGCATCCGGAGCGCCCGCGACGTAACTCTTAATGTAATAGAGCAGTGCCTGATCGCTCTTGCCATTCGCTTCGAGCGCGGACCCGAGATGCCACATCGCCGAACGCCACAATGGCGTGCCTTGCGGCAAGACGCTGACCGCCCGCCGCAGACGCGCGACCGCCTCGCCGGATTGATCCAGATTGAAGAGCGCAACTCCGGCGGTGTCTTCGATTCGGCCGCGCAACAAGCCTGAAAGCGCAGAGCGAGGCGCTTCGGGAACGTCGGGCGTGCCGCCCTGTGCCAGCGCGCGCGCGCGAATGTCGCTGAGTTCTTCAGGCTGCACCGCCACGGTTGCGGCCGGGACACTCAGCGCAGCTTCGACGCCGGTCGTCGCTTTATCCATCAACTCGACGACGCTCTGTAGCGCGATGCCTTTCTTCAAGAGCTTGCCCGCAACATAGAGCTGACGATAGGTGCGCATGCCGTCGTCGCCCGCGATGAAGTCCTGCGCGGCGGCGAGCACGTCATCTTCTTTCGGCGAACGGCCTTCTGGCAGGTCGATCGCCGCCGTGAAAGCAAGCAGCCCTTTCATCATCTTCGCGTTCCGGTCAGTGTCCGCGGGCGCGGACTGAAAGATCGCGGCCCGGCGCTCAGGCGCGAGCAACTCCGTAAAGCTCGCGGCCCGCGCTGCGTTGCGACCGGCGAGTTTCGTTTCAATCTGTCCATCCTTCAAAGAAAAAGAGCGCGCGAGTTCAGTAACGGCTTCGTCGTACAAACCGATCGAAGCGAGCACCGTCGCCAGCTCGTAATCAAGCGTGGGAAACCCTCCAAATTGCCGCACAAAACGCAGGCTGCGTTCCGCTTCCATTGGTTGTCGGTTTGCCACCATCGCGCGGGCCCGCGCAATCTGCGCCCAGGTGTAACGCGGCTCGATCGCAACGGCCTTCTGCGCCAGATCGAGCCCGCGCTCGGCGTTGTTGTGCGCCAGAAACCAATACGCCGCGCCCACCAGCAAAGGAAGATTCCGCGCCTGATCTTTATCCAGCAGCGCGCTGTTTAGTTCCTGTTCGGCTTCGTCCTTCTTGCCGGCTTCAAACAAAGACAAAACCAATCCCGCGCGCGCGGAGTTGTTCTTTGGATCAGTTTGCAAAAGTTCGCGGTACAGCGCCAGCGCTTCCTCAGACTTGCCGGCGGAGCGCTTCAAATCCGCCAGCGCTCCTTTGGCCGCCGCCAATTTTGGATCGAGCGCCAGCGCGCGCGCGTATTCCCTCTCAGCATCGTCAAGCCGCAGCGCGATGTGTCGCGCCGCGCCCAGCGCGTAGTGCGCGGCCGCCGAATCGGGCGCGGCCTGTGTTGCCAGCTCGGCGATCCGATTGGCTTCGCCGGCATCTTCGACCGCCAGGTAAAACTGGGTCACGGCCAACAGTCGTCTCGGATTCAACTTTGCCAACGCTTCTGCCTGGTGCGCGGCATCCACCGCGGCGTCGCGCTGGCCGCGGAGGAAAAGGTTTTGCGGAATTCGCGCGATCACTTCGGTGAACAATCGATCCGGCATGTCCGTCGGCGCTTCGGAAATCGCCAGATGAAACTGCTCGAGGCCGCCGCTCACGTCGCCTGCTTGCAGCTTCTGATCGCCGAGCGTGGCATGCGCCGCTACGATCAGTTCGTTGGCGCGCGGCACGGCCACTGACTTCGGATGCGCGGCGATGAACGCCTTCAGCGCCTCGATCCGTTTGTCGACCGGCAGCGTCAGCGTTAGCTCCACCTGCTCCTTTTCATCTTCCGGATTCGCGGGAACACTCGCCGGCGTCCTGCGATTACTGTTCGGCGATCTAATCGGACGCGCGGCCGCATCGGTCGGCTCGGTCGCGACGCTCGGCGAAGGTCGCGCGGCGGGGCTCTCAACCGGCAGCGGAGTCTTTACTTCAGCCGCCGGACTTTCGGTTGGTTGCGGCGATGCCTGAGGCGATAGAGTCGCGGCCAATGGAGTTTCCGACGCTTGCGACGTTGGCGTCGCCGAGGGCGAAGGCTGTGGCGCTTCTACAATCGGAGTAGTCGGCGAGGCGCTGGGCGTGGGTTGTGCGACGGGCGTCTCGCCGGGCGCCGGCGTTTGCGTGCGATTCGCTGCAGGTTGCGGCGATGGCGTGTCGCTGGGTTGCGGCGATATCGTTTCGGTTGGCGGCGGCGCAGGACTCTCGACGAGGCGTGGCCGCGTTTGCGCAATCAAATTTTCTGAAGGCTGCTGGTCGAGTGATTCGAAAGTGAAATTGTTTCGCTCGCCGAGAATGTTTACGAAAGTTTCGATTCCCGTCAACAGGCCCTGGCTGTATCCGGCGCTGTCAATCTTCGGACGCATACGCCGGCCCATCTCGCCAATCAAGCCGTCGGGGAGGTCAGTCTGGACACCGCCGCTAAATTGCGTAAAGAACTTCCCGTGGTCCGTTGCGATCACCAGCACAAGGCCCTTGCGCTCGCTCTTGGTCCCAAGGTTCCATTCGTTGGCAACACGCAGCGAATAGTCGTAGAGATCTTCAGCTCCCGCGCTCTTCACCGTGGCGATGAAAAACTCAATGCCCGTTCGCTGCTTCAGATTCGCGAGGACCGTCTCAAGCCGCTGCTTGGTCGCGGCATCGATCACTCCGGCAAAGTCATTAATGTATCCGCGCGGTTGTGGCAGTTGGGTGTTCCCGGCCTGGCCGCGCCCGTTCGCGCCCGGCCAAACAAGTGAAAAAGCTGCCAGGATGGCCGTGAAAACGATCGCCCGCTGGTTCCCGATAAATTTCATCCGATAACTCGTTCTTAAGAAGTTTACCTGACCTTGTTCTGGTGCGTCTCGGCCAACGCTTCGGCCAGCACGCGACCGATTGAACAACTTGGCGCTTCCAAGCCCAACACGTGGGCCAACGTCGGCGCAATGTCCGTGGGCGCCGCTGCCTGTGTGTAACGTCGGGCCGCAAAGCCGCGTCCCATGATAATCAAAGGCACGTGCGTGTCATAACTATAAGGCGAGCCGTGCGTCGCCGACGAGCGCGGATCAGTCGGATCGTCCGGAGGATCGAACTGAATGCTGTAAGGTTCGTAGACGATAATGACGTCGCCGCTGCGCTGAGAATAGAAACCGTGCAGCACGCGCCGAGCTACCGGGTCTGCGGAGGAGATGGAATTGTTCTCAAGCTGCCTTCGCGTAAAATAACGCGCTACTCCGGGCATTCGAAGCGCCGCCTCGCCGACTGCGCGCTCGCATTCGTCCAAGTCGATTCCGTCGCGCTGGAGAGCCGCGCGGTTGAGATAGAAATTTGAATTCAGCAAGCCTTCCTCGGTTTGATCTCTGTTCGCAAAAGTTTGAATGTAATCAGTTGCCGGACGATCAGGGCGCGCGTACCGCGCTCGCAAACTGTCTTCGACAAATTTGAGTAAGTCGGTTTTCTGATAACGGCGGCCCGCAAGGTTCATTAGCGCGGCTTGCTCAGGAACCGGCGAAGCGCCGTGATCGGCGGTAAAGATCACAATCGAGTTCCCTAAACCCACGCGCGCATCCACAAAATCCAGAAGCTTCCCGATTTGCTGGTCAACGCGCAGCGTCATGTCCATCGCTTCCTGGCTGTACGGTCCGAATCGATGGCCCACATAGTCATTCGCGGAAAAGCTCACCGACAACACGTCGGTGTCGTTGCCCGCGCCAAGTTTCTCGTTCGCGATCGCCTCTTCAGCAAACGCCACCAGCATGTCGTTCGAAAACGGAGTGTAATCCAGCGCTCGGTAGAACGGCTTGTCCGGTGCAGTCGATCCGCCGGTGACGACGTGCGGAAAAAAGTTTGTGTCGGCTGAAGACTTGTCCTGATTTTCCCACGGCACATCGTCTTTACCGGCGCGCCGCAGATACTCGGCTTCCGGCAGCAGCCGATTCCAGCGCGCGCCGAACAGAGCGTCGGCCACGTGCCGATTGTTGAAACGCACTACCCATTCGGGCAGATGATCAAAATAGTAAGTACTGGAGATGATGTTCCCATTGTCCGTGCTGAACCAGTAAGCGGCGGATGCGCGGCGCCCGGCCGGCAAAATCGCGGAACGATTCTTTGCCGAAATTCCGATCACTTTCGAGCGATCGTTATCGGCCAAACGAAGTTCGTCGCCCACCGTCGAACACAGTAAGCGTCGCGGACTGTATCCCAACTCGCCGGGCTTGCCGCCCAACATGCGCGTGCTATCGTCGCCGATTGACTTAACTCTCTTTCCGGTTTCGCGCTCGTACCATTCGTTGGCGACGATTCCGGTTTGCGATGGCGAAGCACCGGTCATAAGCACTGCGTGGCCAGGCGCAGTGAAAGTCGGCACGTGATCGAAATTTGCCTCGGTCCATGAAGCACCTTCGCGCATCAGTCGACCGATGCCGCGCGACCCAAACAGATCGCCGAAGCGTTCCAGATAGTCGTAACGAAATTGATCGACAACGATCAGCAGGACCAGCCGCGGGCGCGTACCGAGGTTACCTGTGTTGCCGGCCGGCCGACGCGCTGGTGTTCGCTGTGGCGGTTGCGCAAACGAAACCTGCAGCGCGCCGCACAAGGCCAGGAGCAAGGCAAAAACGGGCGATAACACGCCTCTGGAACGAAAGCGGTTCATTTCAGAATCATCACTGTGCCGCGAAATGATCAGTTAACATTCAAAGGAGAGACCAACTGGCCGGGCATGATAACATCATCCGTCCGCCAAACGAAAAAGCCTTGAGCGAATTAAACGAAGCATGGGAGTTGGCATTGGCTGAAGCAAAGCGGCGCGCGCACGCGGCCGGTCGCACCGACATCGCACAGTATCTGGCGCTGCGCGCGCAAAACGATCTACTGCGACGCACGGCGATCGATTGGTTGGTAAACACGCTGACTGCCTTAGCCGCCGATGCCAATCGCCACGGCAGCGCCATTCAAATCGAGCTTGGGGACGCGCATAACTTTCGCGTCGGGCACGCGACGATGGTTGGGACGAAGCTTACTTTGCGCAGCGGCGTGCGCGCGTTGTCGATCGAAAGCGGCTGGCCGCGAACGCCGCGCGATGGAATCGTGCGCGGTGACGGTCTGGCCTGTGCCAACATCAAACATCTTGGCCGACCGCGCAGAAACGCGCAGTTGCTGCTGGCGCGCTCATCCAGCGGCGCCCCGCAGTGGCTGATCATCGAAAGAACTGAAAGCCGCTCGCCTTTGTCGGAGGATCATCTGCGCGATCATATTTCTCTTCTGCTCGCTGAAAACTGAAACATGCCCGGCACGCTCTTCATTGTCGCCACGCCGATCGGCAATCTCGAAGACCTTACGCCGCACGCGCTGCGCGTGCTGCGCGAAGTTGATCTGATCGCCTGCGAAGACACGCGCCACACCCGCGTGTTGTTGAATCGCTTTGGCATCAAGGCGAAGACGATCAGTTATCACGAACACAACGAGCGCGAGCGCGCGGCGGAGCTTTGCCGGCTGCTGGAATCGGGAAAGAACGTCGCCGTAGTTTCAGATGCGGGCACGCCTTTGATTAGCGATCCGGGTTTTCGCATCGTCAGGGCCGCGATTGAGCGGGACGTTCCGGTCGTTCCCATTCCCGGCGCAACTGCCTTCGTCGCGGCCATCGCGGCGTCTGGCCTGGCCTGTGATCGGTTTTTCTTCGCCGGTTTTCTTCCGGCGCGCTCCTCTGCGCGGCGCGCGATGCTCGAGGAGTTGCGCCCGATTCCCGCGACGCTTGTCTTTTACGAAGCGCCGCACCGGATCGCCGCGACGTTGAAGGACGCGCTGAATGCGCTCGGCGATCGAACTGCCGCGGTCGCGCGCGAGCTGACAAAACTTCATGAAGAGATTGCGCGCGGCAGTTTGGACGAACTCGCGCAGCGCTTCTCTGCCGGCGCTCCGGCGCGCGGCGAGATGGTTCTGCTGATCAGCGGCGCGAATGAAACCGAAATCCCCGCGGGCGCCAAATCAGAAGACGCACCGGCGCGTCTGGCTGCTCGCGTGTCTGCACTTGAAAGCGAAGGATTTGATTCGAAGCTGGCGCTCCGGAAAGCTGCGCGCGAGCTGGGATTGAAGCGCGCCGAGGCTTATCGGTTCATGGTGGCGCAAAAGAAACGGCGGAGCAAATAGAAGATCAACCGAGCCAGGAGCGCCAGCCGGTGTAAATCAGTAAATCCGCGAACACCCAGGCCTAGCCCAGCGACAATTTCATCATCTTGCGAGGTCGCCGACCGGCCCGTCCGGCTTGATCAAATCCTTCAACGCCGAGTACGGAACCAGCACGTACTGTGGCCCGGCGGCGTAGGCCGCCACCTGGTAAGGATCGAAAGTGATCCATAAACCTTTCTTGGTGATCGCCCAGGCTTTGTAGTTATCCACGCGGGCCGACGCGCCGGACTTCATCATGTCGTCGTCCAGCATAGAGTCTTTATCTTTCTTCGACCGGTCTTTCAATTCCTTGATGCAATACGACGAGATGGCACTGAGGTAGTTTGCCTTTGCATTGAACAGATCGGCGAGCGAAAGCTTCTTGCCATTCTTGACGTCGTAATTCAGCACTGTGGTGGAGCTGTTGGGATGCGCCGCGCCGCTCGAGTAGTCGCCTTCGGTAAACGCCACACTAATCAAATCGTCCGTTGCGTAGCGGATCTGATAGCCGATATCCAAACTCGATTCTCGCGCTTCATCGGCCAACACGTTGCCGGGTTCCGACGGTTCGGAAGTTCCGGCGCTCTTAAACGCGGCGACGTCTTTCATGATCAGGCCGCGCGCTTCCCGGTTGAATTTATCAAAGCGCGCGTCGCCTTCGACCTGCGGGTACTCAGCGTCTATGGTGTAGCGCAACTGCTTATTCGCTTCCTTGATCAGTTTGGGCACGACGCGCGCAGCGGCCGCGCTGAATTCGACCGGCACTTGCGTAAGCTGAAACGTTGTTTCTTTCGAGCCGTCCGGCTTTGACCACTTGCCGGCAATATTGCCCATACCCAGCTCGGACGGTTCGGCTGCCTGATTCCACTTGCCTTTGAAGACTCCGGTTTCTTTGCCGCTTTCATCGGATTCGCGAAGGTCGAGGTTGCCGCTTCTGTCGATCGTGCCCTTAAGCTCGATATTCTTGGCGACCTTCGGATAGAAATAACTTCCGGTCAGACGCTCGCCGTCGCGAACCAGCGTCACTTCAATCTTGAGATTGCCGGCGCCAGTAGTGATAGTCCCGCGAAAATAAAACTTGTCGCCGCTGTTAGCCGCGCCGCTGACGGGGGCGTCCTGCGCTAACGGAGTTGCATTGCTGTTCGCATTCTGCTGACTCGACGCGGGTTGCTTGCGACATGAACCCAAACCGCTGAGGGCAATGACGAGGAAGAGAAATAATAAAGAGTTGCGGTCTTTCATCCTGGCCTCCCGATTTCTTCCGCTCTCCGGACTCTCCGGCCTCCGTGGCTGATCTATCTGGCGCCGGCGAGGCCGCTGCGCGCAATCTCGTTGCGAATATCCTCGAATGTCAGCTCGCACAGCCTGCCGCCGGTAAATACTTCAACGTTGGTCACGTCCGCAAGCGCCCACGGGGGCTTCGGAAAGTTGTCAAGCTCTTCGTCGGTTGCAAAACTAACCTCAGCCAGCACCAGCCCGAACAGATCGCCGAGGAACATGTCGACGGAAAACTCTCGTCCTTCAAACTCAAACGCGTAGCGGTTCTTGCGAATCTCGTTCGCTTCGAAGACTGAAAGCGTTTCGGCTTCCAACGCGTTGAGGTAAGTGTTCGTGATGATCGTGCGCGAGAAGTCCGCCGGGTTCGGCGCAAACTTCTGGGTAAACTTCACGATCCATTTGTTGGTCTTCGGGTCGCGCACTTTGCGAATCCGCAGCCGCGTGCCGGTGAGATAGTTGTCGGTGATCTGCAGATGATGATCGGCGCGGCTCAATCCTTCCGGCAAATCCTGCAAGAGATAGCGCCGCTCGCGCTCAACGCGCGCGTACTTGCTCTCCGGCACGACCGTGTTTTGATCGGTTAGTTTGGCAACTCCCATTTGTCTGGCAGGCGCGGCGCCCGAAGTAGTATAATCCAGTTCGCCCCAGAAAACGGGAGGTCAACCAACGACCTCCAGCCCCCGGTTGCGGCTCACATCAGTCTCAATTCCCCGCTTGCCCCGAGCGAAAGAGCCGGCCTGCTTGTCTGCTCGTCGCTGGAATCGAAGCTGCGCCGATTTTTTTCAGGCAGTTCAGGATCCGTTTTGTGAATTTCGAACAAGGTAAACGGGAGGCTTTCATGGTCCGCGAATTCTGCCGGAGTGATTCAACCGGAGCCACAACCAGAAGAGACTATCGATTGCTGAGTATTCAGCGATTGGTGCTTTGCGCCACGGTCTGCCTGTTGTTCTCAGGGGGTTTTCTCGCGGCCGATGCCGCCACTCTGCCGACGGGTTTTACCGAAACGCAGATCGCGAACGGATTGTCGAGTCCAACGGCGATGGACTTTGCTCCTGATGGCCGGCTGTTCGTCTGTCTTCAAGGCGGAAATCTGCGCGTGATCAAAAACGGTGCTTTGCTCCCGACTCCGTTTGTGACGATCAGCGTCGATTCATCCGGCGAGCGCGGTCTGCTCGGCGTCGCGTTCGATCCCAACTTCTCGATCAACAATTTTGTGTACGTCTATTACACGGTTCCGGGATCGCCCGCGCACAATCGCGTTCAGTCGCTTCACGGCCAATGGCGATGTGGCCATGGCTGGCAGCGAATTAGTGCTCTTGAATCTCGACAACCTGAGCAGCGCCACGAACCACAACGGCGGCGCGATTCACTTTGGCCCAGACGGCAAGTTGTATGTCGCGGTCGGCGAGAACGCCAACGGCGCCAACTCGCAGACGCTCACGAATCTCCTGGGAAAAGTCTTGCGCATCAATTCTGACGGTTCGATTCCGACGGACAATCCTTTCTTTAATACCGCGGGAGCCCGCAAGGAAATTTGGGCGCTGGGGTTGCGCAATCCGTTCACCTTCGCGTTTCAGCCGGGCACTGGTCGTCTGTTCATCAATGACGTGGGCCAAAGCACCTGGGAAGAAATTAACGACGGCATCGCTGGATCGAATTACGGATGGCCGACTACCGAAGGCCCAACTTCGGATCCAAGCTTCCGCAGTCCACTCTTCGCATATGGACATGGCTCAAGCAGCACCACCGGCTGCGCGATTGTCGGCGGCGGCTTTTACAATCCGTCCGTCGCTCAATTTCCCGCGAGCTATGTCGGCAAATATTTCTTTGCGGATCTTTGCACCGGCTGGATTCGACTTTTTGATCCGTCGAATAACACGGCCGCGGACTTTGCCAGCGGAATCTCAAACCCTGTTGACTTAAAAGTCGCGACAGATGGCAGTCTTTACTACCTGTCAATCGGATCAGCCGCAGTCTTCAGGATTCAATATTCGCCCGCGCTTCCTGGCATTACAACCCAGCCGTCCAGCCAGACAGTTACCGCAGGGCAGCCGGCGACATTCAGCGTCACTGCCACCGGGAGCACACCACTCAGTTATCAATGGCAGAGGAACCAGGTCAATATCTCTGGTGCAACTTCGTCGAGCTATACGATTACAAGTACGACTCTGTCGGACAATGGCGCGAAGTTTCGTTGTGTGGTGTCGAATGCTTTCGGAAATGCCACCAGCAATGAAGCCACGCTTACAGTCACAGCGCCGCCTAGCATTACAGCGCAGCCTTCGGATCAGACAGTCATGCAAGGACAGCCGGTGACGTTCATCGTCAGCGCGTCCGGCAGCACGCCGCTTAGTTATCAATGGCAGCGAAACCAGGTCAATATCTCGGGCGCGAACGCGTCGAGTTACGCGATCGCGTCCGCGACTCTGTCGGATAACGGCGCGAAGTTTCGTTGCGTGGTATCGAATGCTTTCGGCAATGCCACCAGCAATGAAGCCACGCTTACAGTCACGGCGCCACCGAGCATTACAACGCAGCCCTCGGATCAGACGGTGCCGCAAGGACAGCCGGTGACATTCATCGTCAGCGCGTCTGGCAGCACGCCGCTTAGTTATCAATGGCAAAGAAACCAGGTCAACATCTCTGGGGCAAATTCACCGAGTTACACTCTTTCAACTACGACGCTGGCAGACAACGGCGCGAAGTTTCGTTGCGTGGTGACTAATGCCTTCGGCAGTGCGACCAGTAATGAAGCCACGCTGACGGTAAACGCCCCGCCCAGCATCACAACGCAGCCTTCGGATCAGACAGTCATGCAAGGACAGCCGGTGACGTTCATGGTCAGCGCGTCTGGCAGCACGCCGCTCAGTTATCAATGGCAACGCAACCAGGTCAACATCTCCGGCGCAAGTTCTCCGAGTTACGCGATCGCGTACGCGACTCTGTCGGACAACGGCGCGAAGTTTCGTTGTGTGGTGACGAATGCTTTCGGCAATGCCACCAGCAATGAAGCCACGTTGACCGTGCAGCCGCCGCCGCCGATTCTTCTGACTGAAGACAACACAGACAGCGCTATCGCTTTCGGTTCAGTCACGATGATGCGCGATCCGTTCCCTCTCACCAACATTTTCAATTTCAGCTCCGACAACCGCACGCGGGTTATGCTCTTCGGTGTCAATCTGGACTTGCTGCAAGGCGAAAACAGTTCAGCGGTGACGGCCCGGGCCGAAGATGCGCTGCTCAACGTCTATCCCCTGACGGTTGAATTCGTCGGACCCGTCCCGAGCCTCGCTGGGGTTACACAAGTGATTGTTAGACTCCCCGACAATCTGCCAACAGGTCAGGATGTCCTGGTGAGCGTGACTCTGCACGCGCAAACGAGCAACAAGGTGCGAATCAAGATCAAATGAGGCGCAGGCATTTTCATTCTTGATTTCCTTTGCGCCTCATGTCTGCCTTCGCGCCTTTGCGTGCAACGCGTTTTCCGCAGTTGTTGATTCACTCAAAGAGGCCGAGTAAGACTAAAGACGCAAAGGTTCTCCTCCGTCATTGCCGCGCGAACGCAATCTCAACTAGAATGCGTCGGCTATCGCCCTCGGTCTATCAAACAAGAGAATCAGAGGAATCATCAGATGAGAAGCTACAAAATATTTCTAACCGCGGTACTGACTCCACCAACGATGCACATTCTGCAAATAGCCGGCGCCGTGAACAAACAACACCGCCGGCCCGCCGCCCTTCCAATTCGCGGGTTTGTAGAGTCGCCCATACACGGTCGCGCCATCGCGCGCTTTGAAGTCAACGATGCGCGGATCGATCCAATCATTAGTAAAGAACTCCGGAATGGGCGAGGTCGTGACCGGCTTGATTGCAGCCGACGCTTTCTCGTCCATCGGTTTGTTCGCCAGAAGGTAGAGCTCCGGCGGTTTGTTGCTGTAAGAACGCACATCCGCGAGCATCGTTTCGTCGGGCGATACATCGACCTGATTGTTGCCGGGCAATCCGGTGCGCCGCGTGCGCGCGCCGCCCGTTGTCGACATTGAATAGAGATGTCGCTCGAACGGACTGCCTTCGCCGGAAGTGAAATAAAACTTCGTTTTGTCCTGCGACAGACGCACGTCAGAAACTTCGAACTGTCCGGAAGTTAACTGTGTCGGCTCGCCGCCGCTGATTGAAACCGAATAGAGATGAGCGAAACCGTCGCGCTCAGATTCGAAATAGACGTGAGCGTTGTCTGGCAACCAGCCGAGCGTGGACGCCCCGGGCCCGTCTATCCATGCATCGTCGTGCACGCTTGCTAGTACTTTGGTCTTGCCGGTCGCCGCGTCAAGCAGCATCACCCAGCGATCTCTGTTATCAGCCGCCCGCGCCATCAGCACGGCGTTCTTTCCATCTTCCGACCACTGAAGTTGCGAAAGTTGCACGTCGCGATCGCGCGGTTGAGTTGGTTGCGCGCGTTGACTCTCTGTGCGCGGTCCTTGCTCCTGAGTCGGCCGCGGTTCGGCAGCGGTTTTTGATTCGCCGCGTTCTCGTTGCGCTTGCTCAGTCGAATTCATTTCGGCGCGCTGAGCTGGAGGCATGGCCGGCAGTTTCTGGCCATGATCGATATTCTTCGTCTCGCCGGTTCCCACGTTGATAATCGTCAGACGCGTGCGGTTCTGCGTGTCGCCAACCTTCGTGCGTCCGGGAATGTCTTCGGTGTAACCCGATTCGGTGACGAAGTTCGGCACGATCGTGTTTTTCGCGCCGGTGCCCGGTTCGCTGATTGTCGCGGTCACGTACTTGCCGTCTGGTGACAGGTTGAGGTTAATCACGTTCTGCCCGGCGGGCACATTGAAAGGCTTTCGCATTTCGCGCTCTTTGCGTTTCTTTTCCTGTTCTTCGCGTTGCTCGGCGCGCTCGCGCACCGCATCAAGCAGCGCGCGCTCCTCTTTTTTGAGATATTCCTGACTATCGGTGCCGCGTTGCTGCGTCTCACTGCTGCCACCGACCTGTCGCTGTGCACCACCTGCACCGCCAGCCGCCGCTGGCGTAACACCGGCGCCACCGATGCGAATGTCGGTGAACTGCTCCAGCGAGCCGCCATCGAGCGCCATTACGTAGAGATTCCCCTGACGAGTGAAGTAAATGTGCTTTTGATCGAACGTGAAATGAGCGCTGGTCTCGGCATCGACGGTGCGCGTTATCTGCCGGCGGACGCCTTTGACGTGATCGTAAATGAAGATGTCGCCCTCGTCGGCGAAGACGGTCATCGTTTTGTCTTTCGACAACTCGCCGTTCGCCGGCGGCGCTTGTTTCGCTTCGTCGTCGGACAAACGACGCAGGCCCGTACCGTCGCGATTGACGACGTAGAGGCTCGTCTCTTTCAAGCGCGCTTCATCCGCCTGCTTCCAACGAAAATAGACGCGTTGACTGTCCTGCGACCAATAAACGCCAGTTGGCGGATAGCCAACCAGGCGCGGCCCGCGCATGATGCTGTCGACTGTTAACTCAAATGGCTTTGGCGACGCCGTTGACTGTTTCTGCGCGAATATGAACTGCGGGGCGAGCAGTGATAAGACGCAGAGCATGAAGCTCGCGTATCGAACGTGTTTAGTTTTCATTTGGTTGTGGATTTTGTGAATTCCCTCTCCGGGAGAGGGTTGGGAGAGGGCTTGTGTCGAGCGCGCTAGCTACACCCCTCTTCCCCAGCCCTTCTCCCAAAGGGAGAAGGGACAATCAAATCCTAATCAAATACATGAGAGGAACTTAGGTTTAGCAGCGAACCGTAGAGCAAACACTCATGCCGTAGCTGTTCTGACTACATCTTCCCCGCCTTCATATTGGCAACGCGCTTCTCAAAGTTAGCCGTATCAACCTTGTCGGCTTTGCCTTTCGCGATCGCCTGATCGGCGAGGGCAAAGGCTTCGGCTTTCCGGCCGGCGTTGAATAGCGCAACCGCTTTGGCTGAGAGATTCTGGAAAGTCTCTTTGACTTTGATTGACTGATCGAGCCAACTCATGCCCTCCTCAGCGTCTTTGTTTTGGAGCGCGTAGTTGGCAGCGCCTAAGGGCGTGCGCCAGTCATCGGGCTTGGCTGCTGCGACCGATGCGCGTGCTTTCGCGAGCGTCACCGCCCTGACGTCCTTCACTTCGACGGTAAATGGGACCCGCGTCTTCTCCCAACGAATGTTGACCTGCGCGGAATTGTCGGTAAGCGGATCAAAGCTGTACATAAGCCATTCCTGATTCTCACTTACCATCTGCGGCTTCGTTTTGACGCGTAGCGCATCTTTCTTCTCATCATACGTAAAGCTGCCCCACTGCCCGGCGTCATTGTTGAATATGATTGTCCACTCGTCCTTACCGGGCACTGTGTGCAAGCTGTACGTGCCGGCCTTTAACGGCTGCCCATTGATCAAGACATCATCAGTGACCACAAACATCGTCGCTTCATTTGCGCCGGCGCGCCACACATGACCCCACGGAACGATGACCGCATCCTTGGGTCGCTCGTTCTGATTATCCAGGGTGGCCTCGCCCTTCGCGGTCTGCGTCGGCAATGCATCGCCCCAGATTTGCCGGCCTTTAACGCCGGGACGGCTATAGGTGATCGTAACGTCCGTAACGCCAATAGTCTGCATGACACTGGCCTTCTGGCTCGGGCGCGGCACGCGAACCAGCGGCTGCTGTTGCGCGGACGCACATGGTGCTGCGCACGCGAGAGCAAACAGAGTTGCGAAGGTGAAAAAGGAAAATCGTTTCAGGGAAATCATTGTGGCACTCCTCGTCGTTGAATTTGGGCGCATTATCTAACGCGCCGTGGCTCAACGGCAAGGAGGGGAGGTAGGACCGTGAGAGCTCATCCCCTCTCCCAATGGGAGAGGGGTTAGGGGAGAGGGACGCGAAGCGTTAAGAGAGACAAGCCCCCTCCCCATCCTCAAGCCCTCTCCCCAACCCTCTCCCAAGGGGAGAGGGAGAAAGACGCAGGGTTCACAACGATCTCAAAAAGATCAGCAACTGGTTCTTTTGCTGATCGCTAAGACCGCGAAAAATATTGATGACTGCTCCGGGCAAGGAGATGTCAATGAAAATCTGAGATGGGTGAATCAGGCTGAGGCCTCCGTTCACTTGAAGTGTCCAGCAGCTTCAAGGTCTTGGAGGTCACGTGGCGTGCCTGCTGTACTTCTCGCCCGCTTCAATCGCAAAAGGCAGACGATTCTGTTTAGGTGGTAATGGGCAGGTCGCGAATTTCGTGAAAGCACAAGGCGGGCTGTAGGCCTTGTTGAAGTCAATGATTATTCGACCCGACGGGTCGGGTGGGTCGACATAGAGGTAACGCCCCGCGGGATAAGTCTCTTTACCGCTGGTGTTGTCCGCGAAGATCATGAACAGCTTTGGCTCGTCCTTTTCCTTGATCGCATCGAGCCGGAATGCCTTGCCATCAACTTCAAACGCCACGGCGCCCGGCGAGTCTTCGCCACTCGCCATGCCGAGGACGTTCACAATAGGCATCGGCTTCGGTGGATTGTACGGCTCAAAGCGCGCTTCGACGCGCCACTTCAGATCAGCGGGATAAGCTTCAATTCCGGCGAAGGCTGATCGCGCGGGATTGTCTTTGTCTTTGACGCGAACTCCAAGTTTGTCGCCGCGCTTTATGATCTGAAGACTCAACGACCCAAGATGCAACACGGTGGGTTTGTCGTCGACATCCGATTTGAGTTCGAGGGAAGTTACCGGTTTGTCGGAAGCGTTGATATTCGAGTTTGCCGGGGCTTCTAATCTTACGACGCCGCTCTTGAGAACAAAGACACCGGCAACGCGGCTGACTTTTTCTTTCGGCAGGACGATTTCGTTCGCCGGGTCGCTGCCGAATTTATTCTCGCCTTCCTTCAGCCAGAACAGTCCGATCAGTGAAAGCCATCCGCTGTCGCTCTTGAGCTCCGCCAGTCGCTCGGCCCGGTACTGCTCGATCTCTTTTGTGTAAGCCGCCGGGTCAATCTTCTGAGAAGTTCGAGCACACGAACCGACCAGGAGAGCAATCGCGCAGAGCGCGAACAACGAAGCTAGCGGATTCTTCAAGCACTCACCAACTCTTCCTCCGCCTCAGGTAAAAACTCAAACGGCTCGACGATCTTGCCGGCGATCGCCGAAGCAGCGACGACATAGGGCGACGCGAGGTAGAGTTTGCCGGGGCCGCTGCGGCCGGGGAAGTTTCGGTTCTGCGCGCTGATGGTAACGGTCTCCGCGGTCTGGGAAGCTCCCGGGCCGGCGTTGATGCAAGCTCCGCAGCTGGGATCGATTAGTTCAGCCCCTGCTTCAGTAAAGATTTCGATGTAGCCTTTCTCGCGCGCGTACTGTTTGATTTTCTGCGAGCCGAATTGCAAATAGAGATGAACGCCTGGCGCGACGTGCTTGCCCTGTGCCAATGCGTTCTGCAGGACCTCTGCATACATGTCCATGTCGGCCATCTTCCCGCCGGTGCATGAACCGCCGTACGCC
>DASZZL010000223.1:0-9600 GCA_035545035.1 Pyrinomonadaceae bacterium | reverse complement strand
CCTGCCCGTGAGACTCGTGGTAGACCACCACGTTAATAGGCTGGAAATGTAAGTGCAGTAATGTGCTCAGTTGACCAGTACTAATCAGTCCCTTGGCTTGACCATAAAATTTACTCAAGCAACAAGCACGCGCTTGCGCATGCCTTGCCGAAGGGAAGACAGCACCACTATTCGATTCTCAAAGCTCTCTTTGTAACGCAAGCTGTTAGCTTGCGTCCGGCGCAAACTAACAGTTTGCGTTACAAGTTTTCCGGTGATTTTGTCGGCAGGGTCACACCCGTTCCCATCCCGAACACGGAAGTTAAGCCTGCTGGAGCCGATGGTACTGCGTGGGAAACTGCGTGGGAGAGTAGGAAGTCGCCGGGATTATTAGTGAAAGCCCGCCGAACAATGTTCCGCGGGCTTTCGTAATGTTTGCTCAGGATTTCGACATTACTTCCCGTATTTCCGTCGATTTTTCCGAACCCGACAAATTGTTGTTTTCGGGGACCATCAAATTGGTTAAGATTACCGGCGGTATGTGGTGCCCTCGATGTACGAGTTCCCGAATTCAACGTGGCTACAACGATTCCTCGATTGTTCTCCGGATTGCCGGTTTGCATGAACTTCTTTGCAATAACTGCGGTCTGGAGTTCAAAGGTTTCGATCCGCTCCGTAGGCTGGAGAGAGTCCCAGCCAAGAGGAAAGGATCTAAAGGATCTAAGCCTAACCACCGCCGTTTCCCGCGATACAAGGCGCATCTGCCTGCTACCATCTGTCTGGTTGAGCGGAACGTGTTAACTTGGGACGTAGCTTACAAGCAGAGTTCCAGGGGGCATTGCGAAACTATCAGCCAGATTGGTATGGCGTTGTCTTTCGTCGGCACCAGGTTTTCGGAGCAACAACTCACTAGTCCCGGTTGCTCTCTCTATGTCACTGTGAATCTCCCGGATGGCGCAATTGCGGCCGTAGTGTCTATCCTTAACTGGAACCGTTCCGGTAGCAAGGGGAGGGCAAGGTGGCTTGTTGGCACTATGATCTCTCAGATGAGTGAAGGCGATGCCGGCCGGCTCGCCGCCTATATCAAGAAGCACGCGGAGGCAGAGTCCTACCTCGCCCTGGAATAATCATGGCTTGTCTCCGATCGGTGTGACGTCGCGCAATCTGTAATCCTGTTAGGCGAGTTTTTCCAGCGACTCATCCCGGAACACGGAAGTTCCAGCCTGCTGGAGCCGATGGTACTGCGTGGGAGAGGGAGAGTAGGAAGTCGCCGGGATTATTAAATGAAGGCCGCTCAAGGTAAACTTGAGCGGGCTTTTACACTGCCGCCGTTAAGCCTACCTCTTACAAACAAAGTTCAGTTCTTCTTCCGAAGAAGAGTTTGGATATACGGAGAACCACTCCATTAAGTAAGTCTTGAATCCTTCCTCGAATTTCGAGGGATCATTGCGATAAAGAAGGTTACCTTCCTGGTCATAGTACGCTGTATCCAACAAGTTGCGCATTTTCCTATGTCCGCAATCGAACTCCCATTGGTCAAGCGAATAGCTAAAGGAGTAGCGTCGATTTATCTTTGTCGCATTCAACAAATCAATAGTGCTCTTGCGTGATGCTCGGCCTTGCGGAGAGTCGTCCGGGACGCTTTTGATCCAAGCGACGAAGGTATGCCCTGGTGTTAGCCTGATGCGGGCGCGGCTGAAATAGTATTGTTCGCCGCCGCTTGAGAAAACAAATTGCCACTCAGAGACCCGTGTATCATCTGCCCGATTCAACAGCTCTACCAGCTTGGAAACCGGAATAGCAAAATTAAGATTCTGACCCTCTTCAATTACTCCTATTGCAACCCCGATCACCTGTCCATATTTGTTTAGCACGGGTCCACCGCTGCTGCCGTGCGATATCGGAGCGGTAACTTGGATATAGTCGGTTCCCCGCAGAGCGCTTACGATTCCCTGTGAGAACGTGCCCTCTAGCCCTTCTGGATTACCAACGGCAAACACTGTATCGCCAATCTCAACTGGGCCAGATGCCAAACTAAGTATTCTATCCTTCAGCGGCAGATCAAGAATGTCATCATAAGGAGAGCTACTTAATCGCAGCAGAACTAAATCGTTTGTCTCGTCAATCGCTACCGTTCCCCCAATCCAGTAGGAATACTGGTTTTGGAATTTCGCGCGCGCCGACCTAGCGCCTTTGATGACATGATAGTTTGTCGCAACGATACCAGGTCGAACTTGAAATCCGCTTCCGAGTGCCAACGGTTTTCCATTCGAATCTTCGGTAACTATGACGACAACCGCTTGTAATGCTTTCTTGGCAATCTCGCGAGCGGTGAGTGCTGACTGTGAATTCTTTCGCTCTGTCGGTTGAGGCCTTTGCGCAGTTATCGGCGCTGTCAGCAGGAGCACGATAAAGAAAACGACAGGCACTGTGCGCATTTGAGATCCTGCAGAACCTTACGAATGACTGAAGGAAGACTTGTAGATTGTATCATGCTGTTCTGCTATGATAGCCACCATGAATGATGATTTATTCGATCTTCAGCGGGACGAATGGCGAGCGATCGACGCCGAGTTACCTATTGACTTGCGCCCTGAAGTAATCGCGAAGGAGTCAGATCCTCAGAAGCGTGAGCAGCTTGTAATGCGGTTACAAATCGAACAGCGGAGAATAAAGGCGAGACGCGACCGAACGCGAAGGCCCCGCGCAATCGGACCCGTGGATCGAGCAATGCGGCGAGTGCAAGAACACTACCGCGATAGTCGCCAATCCTAGACTGACTCTCCTTAAGACTATCCGCGCAGCGGACGACCGGAAATAGCCAAGCGATTCATCGCTGGGTAAGCGTCTGAAGTTACAGAACCGGGAGCGGGTAGCATCGCGTGTCAGAACCGCGAGCGGTAGCGACCGGATCATAAGCTCAACTTGCGTGGTCGATCCCGTCGCTACCGCTCTGGGTTCTGACACCTTACGCCAGCGGCTCGCCCTGATCATATTCGACGTAAGCTATTGCATCAGCCAGTTGCTTTTCGTCCCACAGATACTTCTTGCTCCCGCGATGTTCCCATGGACTAAGTGTGCTCGTCCAGAGTCCCGCTTCTCTCATCGCACGTGTAGCGTTTGCCTTCAGCGCACTTAGAACTGCGTCAGGTTTCTTATTCGCCGAGACGACTGCATGAATGTGATTCGTGCGAACGTTGACACTCCACAACTGCCAGAGCCGTATGGTGCAGGTTTCGCGAATCGCAGCTTTAATCACTGCGCGTTGCCGCGAGCCAAGCGTGACCGGAGGCTGTTTCAGTAAGTCGCGGTCGTGTTTTCGTCGTAGGGCACTCGGCTGCAGCATCGGACTCGCATAGGTTCGGTGAAGTCGGTCGACAGACCCGCGTTCGTCCCCATGCAGCCACGTGCCATAACACCGAAAGGTAATCAAGAAGCCGACTGGTAAATTACGATCGTTAAAGGCAATGTAATCTCTTTTCATTAGAGACTGGTTTCGATTTGGGATGAATGGCTGATCCGGTCGCTACCGCTCGCGGTTCTGACACTCGCTTTGTTCGAGAGTATATCACTGCAACTCGGCCATCGATCTGCCAATCAAGAGGCAATTTCGGGCGGGGAGTCTCTTCAGGTTAAACTGGTCGCTGGCTCATGTCCTTCACCACCTACTTCCGACTTACTTCCTACGCGACCGTCGCCGCCGCGGCGCTGGCGCTGTTTGTCGCGCAAGGCGTGGGCGTGTGGCTGGCGATCGCGTTTGCGCTCACGACGATCGCCGCGTGGAAGTTCGAAGGAACGCGATGGCAATTATCTGAGCGCGTGGCGCTGATTATCATCCTTGTGTCATTGCCACTGTTCTATGTCGATTGGCGCATTCTTGCGCCGTATCTCCAAATCGATTTCTTGGAAACGGGGCAGCGCGCCAATGTCGAGGTGACAGTGCTCGCCCATCTGATTCTCTTTCTCTCGGCGGTAAAGCTGCTGCAAGTCAAAGCCGATCGCGACTGGTTCTTTCTTTATCTGATTTCGTTTTTCGTGGTGCTGCTGGCTGCCGGCGTGAGCACGAGCCCGGTTTTTCTCTTGACGCTGACGCTTTATCTGCTCTGCGTCTTATCCACAGTCGTAGCCTTCGAGATTCAGAAAGCGCGACGCAACGTACAAGCGACGCAGACGCGCATCCTCATCGCGCCCGATTCAACCATCTTTCGCAAACTTTCAATCCAACGTTGGCGACGCCGATATCACGAGACGCGGCGTCTACCTTTAGTCTCAGTCGGACTCCTCCTATTCATCGTCGTGCTCGCTCTCCCGTTTTTTCTGATTGCGCCGCGAACCAGGGCCAACGCGCTGACGCACAGTGGTGGCGGACTGGCCGGAATTATTGGCTTTTCTGACAGAGTCCGGCTCGGTGATATCGGGCGTCTGAAGAGCAGCGACGAGATCGTCATGCACGTGCGCCTGGATGCGTATGGCGCGCGGTCGAGCAAAGACTTGCGCTGGCGCGGCGTTGCACTCGACCAGTTCACCGGGCGCGAATGGATTAAATCGTCAGCGGCGCAGCGCTTCGAAAAGAAGGAAGGCGATAGCGGAATATTTCAAGTCGGCACTACTTCGGATTTGAGACGGCTTGTCGCACAGACATTCTTCGTTGAGCCTCTGGATACGCCTGTGCTCTTCGGTTTGCCGAACATCGTAGCCGTCCAGGGGCGTCTGCCGTTTGTGCGCGTCGATTCCGAAGGATCTATCCAGAGCCGGTCCCACGATCAGGAACGCGCGGTTTACAAAGTCTATTCCGACACCGTCACGCCGGATCCGAGCGTGTTGCGGGCAGACCGTCTGAACTATTACGTTTCCGCGGCGCGCTACCTCGCGCTGCCTGATAATCTCGACCCGCGGATAGCAACAACAACAAAGGACGTAATCACCCGAGCTGGGGCGCGCAACGGCTACGACGCAGCCCGCGCGGTCGAGACCTACCTGCGCGATAATTACGGCTACACACTTGATTTGAAAGCTGGCGGCCCCGATCCGCTCGCGGATTTTCTCTTCAACGTGAAAGAAGGTCATTGCGAATACTTTTCGACCGCGATGGCGGTGATGTTGCGCACGCAGGGAATTGCCACGCGTGTCGTCAATGGCTTTCTGCCCGGGCAATTCAACGAAGCGGCAGATGCATTCACGGTCCGACAGAGCGACGCGCATTCCTGGGTCGAGGTTTACTTTCCCGAAACCAATTCCTGGGTGACGTTCGATCCGACGCCGCCGGCGGGTCGAAGTCCCAGAGTACACACCGGCCTGGCCGCACAATTGAGCAAATACAGCGAAGCGCTGGAGTTGATGTGGTTTCAGTACGTGATCAGTTACGACAAGCAGGAGCAGCGTTCGTTGGCTACGTCGTGGCAAAACCGTCTGCTCGATCTGCGCCGCAGCTCCGCGGCGAAGTTCGAACAGGCCCGCAGAGCCTGGCCTTCCGCGATTCGTCCACTGCTCATTGGTCTGATCGCGCTCGGCGCGGGAATCATGATCGTCGCGCTCGCGTTGCGTATTCGTCGTCAAGGCTGGCGCCGAGGCCTGAAGGTTTGGGGATTCCGAACTGCGCCTGAAAGTTCACGCGTGGATTTCTACGAACGTTTAATTGCGTTGCTTGAAAAGCGTGGCGCCAAGCGACCGCCGCATCAGACGCCGCTCGAATTTGCGTCTTTGGTTGGAATGAACGAAGCCTTGGCGATCACTCGCGCCTATAATCGCGTGCGCTACGGCGAAGAGAAGCTGTCGGCATCGGAGCGAAAACAGATTGAGCAGTTGTTATTGGAGCTGGAGAGAAGTCGGAAAGTGGAATCGATTGATGAATAAGGTCGGCTTTATCAGCTTGGGTTGTCCCAAAAACCTTGTCGATAGCGAGGTGATGATGGGGCAACTCAAACAAAACGGATATCAGATCACGGCCGACGCGGAAGAGGCGGACACGGTGGTTGTGAACACGTGTGGCTTCATCGATGCAGCAAAAAAGGAGTCGATCGAAGCTATTCTGGAAGCAGCACGTTTGAAAACCGATGGCAAAGCCCAGCGGTTGATTGTCGCGGGCTGTCTGGTTGAGCGTTATCGAGATGAACTGAAAGCGGAAATGCCGGAAGTCGATGCGTTCATTGGGACGAGTCAAATCAACGACATCCTCAGCGTTTGCGATCCCAAGACGAATACGCGATCGCTGCCGGTGCTCCCGCTCGGCAATCAGAGCGCGACTTATCTCTATGACGAATCGACTCCGCGTGTGCTCGCTACGCCGAGCCACTACGCGTTCATTAAGATCGCCGAAGGCTGCGACCGCCCGTGTGCATTCTGCTTCATTCCGCAGATGCGCGGCCATTTTCGCAGCCGGCGGTTTGGATCGATCGTCGCCGAGGCCCATCAATTTGGGGAAGAAGGCGTGAAGGAATTGATTCTGGTCGCGCAGGATTCATCGCGCTACGGTGAAGACCTGGGCAAGCCGGACGCGCTGGCGCATTTGCTGCGCGAGCTTTCGCACACGGACGGCATCGAGTGGGTGCGCGTCATGTACACGTATCCGACGCACATCAGCGACGGGTTTCTGGATGTACTGGCCGAAGAACCAAAGGCCGTGAAGTACCTCGATATGCCGCTGCAACATGCGTCACAAGACGTGCTAAAGCTAATGAAGCGAGGCGGCAATCGCGCGAGTCTCGAGCGCCTGATTGGACGCGTGCGCGACCGCGTGCCGGGGATTGCAGTTCGCACGACTTTTATCACCGGCTTCCCCGGAGAGAGTGATGAAGACTTTGAAGAGTTACTCGCCTTTGTTCGCGGCGTTCAATTCGATCGCGTCGGTGTCTTTACGTATTCAGATGAAGAAGGCACGCCGGCTTACGAGTTGCCGAACAAGGTCGAGCCCAGGATCGCAAAGCAGCGGCGCGCGCGTTTGATGAAAGAGCAACTGAAAATCTCGCGGCGAAAGAACAAGGCTCGAATTGGCGAGACGGTGCGCGTGCTTTTTGAGGGCGAGTCGGCCGAAAGTGAATTGCTCTGGCAGGGAAGGATGGAAACGCAGGCGCCGGATATTGATGGGTGCGTTTTGATTAATGATGTGCCCGAAGGTTTCGCACCGCAGCCGGGCGACCTTGTGAACGTGTTGATTACTGAGGCACAGGAATACGACCTGGTGGGGCGGATACTCTGAGCGCTGCTTTGATTTTGACTACTCAGCGTCTTCGGCTTCGCCGCCTGATGTGCGGAAGGTCTTTGACCTTCCGATGCGTCCGTCTATTATCCGGGCTATGCCCGATCTTCGGGGCGTAGCCCCAAGAATTTCATTCGGCGTTAACCGGTAAGGCGTAGCCTTACCGCACATCGGGCGGCAGAGCCGCAAGAGTACCGTTGGTGACAGAATCTAACTTGTTCAGATGCCTATCAAAGAATCGAGCGACGAGCTAAATCCTCCGGTTGTTATTCCGGTAAGGGAACTCGCGCCACCCAAACGGCGTCGCACGTTCGGCGATTACGTCGCGCTGGCGATTGCGACGTGTGGCGTCGGCTACTTTCCGATCGCGCCAGGCACCATGGGATCGCTGGTTGGGGTAGCGATTTATTTCTTACTTGCAGAAGGGACGCTTCGTCTATGGTTTGCATTAGGCGGAAGCGCCTTTAGATGGGACCTATGGGCTTCGAGCTTCCTGTTGCTGTGGTCTTTGCCTCTTTTCACCATTGTCTTGTCTCTTGTTGGAATCTGGGCAGCGTCGAGAGCAGAGCGGCTCATGGAAAGGAAAGATCCATCGCAAGTTGTTATTGATGAAGTTGCTGGGCAGTTGGTGACTTTTCTATTTGTTCCCGCTATGTATCTTCATCCGCTTGGGATTTTGATTGGCTTTATCCTTTTCCGCGCGTTTGACATCATCAAGCCGTATCCCATTCGGCGAATCGAGAGTCTTAATGGCGGGCTCGGCATAGTAGGTGATGACATCGTCGCCGGTCTTTATGCCGGAGCAGTCTTGGCACTTCTTGCTTTGCTGGCTCGACTTCCGTTCTCATGACCTCGCCACAGATGAAAATCCTGGTCAGCGATGACGTCAGTGACAGCGGCCTTCAACCGCTACGCGCTGCGGGCTTTGTGTTGGAGAAGAAGACCGGTCTGGCGCCGGATGCGTTGCGCGAAGCCATACGCGATTGCGATGCGCTCATCGTGCGCAGCGAAACCAAAGTCACTGCTGAGTTGATGGACGCGGCGAAGCGACTGCGCGTCATCGGCCGGGCCGGCGTTGGCGTGGACAACATCGACGTCGCGGCGGCGACGTCGCGCGGCATCGTGGTGATGAACGCGCCCGACGGCAACACGATTACGACCGCGGAGCACACTCTCGCTTTGCTGATCGCGCTCGCGCGAAGAGTGGCGCAGGCGAATCGCAGTCTGAAAGAAGGGAATTGGAAACGTAAACAGTTCATCGGCGTCGAGCTGCAGGGAAAGACTCTGGGCATTATCGGTCTGGGCCGCATTGGACGCGCCGTCGCGGCGCGGGCTCGCGCGTTTGGAATGAAGATCGTGGCGCACGATCCATTCATCGCCCCAGACCAGGCGCGCGATCTAGAAATTGAAGCCGCGCCGCTCGATGATGTCTTCGCGCGCGCGGATTTCCTGACCGTGCATACACCCTTGACCGCCGAGACGCGCGGTATTGTTGGCCCTGAGGCTTTCAGGAAAATGAAGATAGGTGTGCGCGTCATCAACTGTGCGCGAGGCGGGCTGGTTGATGAGGGCGCGCTTTACGATGCAATCAAATCCGGCATCGTCGCCGGAGCCGCACTGGATGTTTTCGAGCAGGAGCCGCCGCCGGCCGATCATCCTCTGCTCGCTCTTGACGAAGTAAT
This sequence comes from Pyrinomonadaceae bacterium, assembly GCA_035545035.1. Lineage (GTDB taxonomy): Bacteria > Acidobacteriota > Blastocatellia > Pyrinomonadales > Pyrinomonadaceae > UBA11740. Next base: position 744 of record DASZZL010000223.1, on the reverse strand, counting down.
CGTGACACCGCATCTCGGCGCGTCAACCACTGAAGCGCAGGAAGGTGTCGCGTTCACGGTTGCCGAGCAGGTGCGCGATTATCTTCTCACCGGCGCTTTGCGCGGCTCGGTCAATGTTCCGGCAATCGATCAGAAACAGTTGAGCGCGCTCCGGCCTTACCTCGAACTGGCCGAGAGCCTGGGAAGATTTCAAGCGCAGCTTGTCGATGGTGCGGTGCGCGAGGTGCGTCTGGATTTTGCCGGCGAGCTGGTCGAGCTTGACGCTGCTCCGGTAACGCGGGGTTTTCTTGCCGGTCTGCTCCGTGATGTTAGCGCGCGCGTGAACGTCGTCAACGCATTTCTGATCGCCGAAGAGCGGGGAATTAAAGTCACCACCAGTTACGTGCGCAGCCGCACAGACTTTGGACCAGCCATCGGCACCTGCGTGGTTAGCGGCACAAGCGAGCAGACGCTGGCGGGAAGCGTGTTTGTTTACGGTGGCGAAGCGCGCGAGGGCCGCATCACCGAGATTAACGGCTTTCATATCGAAGCGATTCCGCACGGCCACATGCTCGTGATGCATAATCGCGATGTGCCTGGAGTTATTGGACGCGTCGGAACCATTCTCGGTGACCGCGGCGTCAACATCAGTCGTTTTCATCTCGGCCGCCGCGAGCGGGGTGGGGAAGCGATGGCGGTGATTGAAGTGGACGCGCGGGTTGGCAACGAAGTTGTCGACGAATTGCGCGACTTTGACGCTATAAT
>DASZZL010000222.1:0-3163 GCA_035545035.1 Pyrinomonadaceae bacterium | reverse complement strand
AGCACGACCGGCGTCGCGTACTTTCTCACTGACCATCTCGGCTCAGCGTCAGCTTTGACTGATGCGAATGGGAATCTTGTCGAGCAAAGCGTCTACGACTCATTCGGCAACAGCACTGGCAGTACGAGAACGCGCTATGGCTACACCGGCCGTGAGCGCGACGCTGATACCGGCTTCCTTTATTACCGCGCTCGTTGGGATGAATCACAGGTTGGACGGTTTATGTCAGAGGATCCGATCGGGTTCGAAAGTGGCGACAACAACCTCTATGTGTATGTTCGTAACAGCCCACTCCGGCTCATCGATCCTCTAGGAAAACAGGTTAGGGCAGACGCCAGGTGGCAGCCCGGAGAGGTCGAAGATTCGCAAAGGCTGGCTGAGCACGTCCGCTCAATGGGTTCTTGTTCGCGCGCAAGCAACACTTATCTCTGTTGTCGAAACATTGAGATGAGTCTCTTGACTCGCATATTTTCGCAAGTCATGGGCGTAAAGCATTGTTTTCTTCGAACGGGAAGCAAAGAGGCCGGTATGGGGCCAGTCGGCGGTGGCGGTTTTCCGAGCAGCCCGTTCGGTGGGCCGACCGAAATGAGAGATCACCGCGGCGAGTTCAACGCAACTGACTGCGTTCCAATTTGTGATGTTGATGAGAAATGCGTAGACCAGGAACTGGAGATAGGCAAATCTACCGGGAAATGGGGTCTCTCAAACAATTGCAATACCATCGCGAACGACATCGTCAAGAAATGCAAAAAGCCATGTCAGTAAAGCTTACGTCTTTTTGTACGTGGAGAAATTTAGTGAGGAACCATGAATCCAGCCAAGGTTAGAGTCTGGCTTAGATGGGGACTCGCGATCCTCCAGGGTGCAGCATCCCTCTTTTTCCTATTCGCCGGATTCTCAACTGCGTTGTTGGGACAAGGGGCAGAACCCGGTGAACTCAGGCAAGCGTGGACCTACCATGCAGCGTTTCAGTTTGAGATAGCGATGCTATTTTGGTTAGGTTCTGTCGTGATTTTTGTGAGTCTGAGACCAGGTGGCTTTTTGAGGGCCGTGAGAGGCCAACAGATAAATTCTTTCAAGAGGTGGCTCTATATTGCCAGCCTGATTGCCTCGCTAGCCGCTTTCTTACTTTCGAACCCTGGGGTTTTGGTTACCGAACTCCAAATTCATCGGTGCATGAAGAACGGTGGAAAGTGGGTCTACGTGACGAACCGTTGTAAATTCGAAAAGTCACCATAACTCGCCCGTCGAAACCACGACGTTGATAGAGGCTTTGGAAGCAAGAACCTTCAAATCCGAGAAGGAGTGTTATGGAGCCTGTGACAAGACTTCCGGGGAGGTTAGCGATCTCTTCCGGCGGACCCTGCGACGCACACAGGAACAGGAGAACCGCTAATGAAACTGATATTAGTTCTTTTCACAATTCTAGTGTTTACATCTTTCCCTACCCAGTCCTCTGCCGATCGTCCTCTTGAAGGTTGTGTGGACCCGAACACTATAGCCGCACTGCTCACCAAAATACGGGACAGCAACTGGCAAGGAATCTCCTTAGAGCGGCTGCGATCAATGTGGCCCAGGGAACTCGGCGACACCGAAGTTGGTTCGAACGTAAGCCGCTCGGTTAGCAGCGACGATCGAGTAATCAAAGGCCACTACCAATGTGCTACTTCATTCGACTTCATCGTTCAGCGAAAACAGGATGGAGCGATGAGTGAACAACTGCATGGCGTCACCATCAACTACTCTGCCCGCCGGCGAGACAACCTTGTCGACATCGCGAAAAAGTTTGCAGGCGCCGCGGGGTTAAGACAAGCTGAATTGAAAACCGTGGGTCTTGGTTCGGCGCAAAGTTTTCAGTGGGAGACTACTAAAGGAAAAGAGCGGAGTAGCTACGTTCTAGAACTTCGCTTCACTCGTGAGGCACGCCTGTGGCATCTCCTTTTTAGTACAGGGCGGTACGTCATAGAGCCCAGTTCTCCTCAGCAGCCTAAATAGATCCAGAAGGGGCGCCTGATCGAATCAGCGGGGCGTCTCAACGCGGCCAATTGCTATTGACCTTGACCTGCCCCCAAAATCCGCCCACTTCATCGTATGACCAGGCCTCCCGAGGTTTCCAGAGAGCAAAACAAACTAAAAAAGTTATAGACCCACCCCACTTTTTCTGCTAAATTCTGCCGTCAGAGTTTCACCCCAAAAGAGAATCCGCTCTGCGGCCGCCATAAAGCAGCCATCCAGTAGGTTGCCGTTGCGGGTTAACGCTTCGAGCGGCAAGCCAGGAGACCGCTAGTTGACCACCGCGATCGAACAGACCGTCGAAACTTACGGCATCGAGAACTGGGGAGCAGGCTACTTTGACGTTAATCGCAAAGGGAACCTGATCGTGCGGCCCGCCGAGGGCGATCCGCGCGCGGCTGACGTGAGAGAGATTATCGACGACCTGGCCAGGCGCGGAATCCCCACGCCCGTGCTGCTTCGCTTTCCGCAACTGGTGGCCGCGCAGGTGCGCAAGCTGCAACGCGCTTTCAGCAAGTCGATCCGCGAATTCGACTATCAGGGCGCGCACATGTGCGTCTATCCGATGAAAGTCAATCAGCAGCGCGCGGTGGTGGAAGAATATTTGCGTGAAGGATCGCGATACGACTTTGGCCTGGAAGCAGGCTCAAAAGCGGAGCTGTACGCCGCGCTGGCGCTCGAGCAATCGCCTGCCAGCTTACTCGTGCTCAATGGTTTCAAGGACGAAGAGTTTATCGAAATGGCTTTTGCCGGCGCGAAGTCGGGCAAACGCGTCTGTATCGTAGTCGAGAAACTAAGTGAACTCGATCACGTGCTGCGCACCGCCGACGCCTCGGAGGGCAACGCGCCCATTATCGGCATGCGCGTCAAACTCTATTCGAAAGGTTCGGGCCGCTGGGAAAAGTCCGGCGGCGAGGCGGCGAAGTTCGGACTGACGACGACCGAATTGCTCGAAGTGATCAATCGCCTGAAGGAAGCCGGCCGCATCGACATGCTGCGCCTGCTGCATTTTCACATCGGGTCGCAATTGACCGACATCAAGCGGATCAAGAACGCGATGAAAGAGGCCGCGCGCGTTTATGCCAAGATTTATCAGATGAAAGTGCCAATCGACTTGCTGGACGTCGGCGGCGGCATGGCCGTTGATTAC
>DASZZL010000221.1:0-22767 GCA_035545035.1 Pyrinomonadaceae bacterium | reverse complement strand
AACGACTTGAATGGGCGCATCGCGGGACTGCCCGGCGTCGAGTCAGCGGCGTTCTCGAACGGGATACCGCTCGGACCAACAGCCGACACTTCGTTCGCCATCGTCGGACGTCCGAAGCCCGAACCCGGCAAACAGCCGCAGACGATGCTGTACATCACCAGCCCCGACTACCTGCAAGGGATGGGCATCCGCCTCATCAAAGGCAGGTTCTTCACTGTGCAAGACACGCAGCGCAGCCCGCGTGTCGCGGTGATTGACGAAGCTTTCGCGCGCCAACAGTTTCCCGATCAAGAGGCGCTTGGCCAACACCTCGCGGGTGATGGCAAAGACAATCCGGACGCCGAAATCGTCGGCGTCGTCGCTCATGTCAAACACTTTGGCCTGGACGCTGTAGAGCGCGTGCAACCGCAACTCTATCTGCCGTTCAACCAGGCTCCCGACAGCGTGCTTCCGATGATGGCGCCACGCATGAACCTGATCATCCGCACGACCGCGGACCCCTTGAACTTGACGGCTGCCGTGCGCCGCCAAGTGCAGGCGCTTGACCCAAATCAACCCGTGTACAACGTGAGCACGATGGAGCAGGCGCTCGACCAATCGCTCGTCACCGAGCGACTCTCGATGACGCTGCTCGCGTTCCTCGCCTCTCTGGCCATGATTCTCGCCGCCGTCGGCATCTACGGGGTCATGAGTTACACCGTCACACAGCGCTCGCATGAGATCGGCATTCGCATGGCCATCGGCGCCCAACCGCGCGATGTGTTCAAGATGGTGATCGGGCGCGGAATGACACTGGCTCTGATTGGCGTTGCTCTTGGTTTGGTGGGTGCGTTTGCCCTTACCCGGTTGATGGCGACGATGCTCTACGGTGTCGAACCAACCGATCCGGCTACGTTCGTTAGTATCGCTGTACTGCTCACCGGCGTCGCGTTGGTTGCTTGTTACGTGCCAGGCAGGCGGGCGACGAAAGTCGATCCGCTGGTGGCACTCAGATATGAATGAGGTAGATCCATGAATAGCTTGATCAAAGACGTTCGCTACGCGCTGAGGGGTCTTTTGAAACGTCCCGGGTTCACGCTGGTTTCAGTGATTACGCTTGCTTTGGGCATCGGCGCCAGTACGGCCATCTTCAGCGTCGTGCATGCAGTGTTGCTGCGGTCATTGCCTTACGGCCGTGCCGACCGTTTGGTGATGGTCTGGGAAGACTTCCACCGCACCGGCGGCAACGCGAATAACGTGATCAACCTCGGCAACTTCTTTGATTGGAAAGAACAGAACTACGTTTTCGAAGATATGGCAGCGTTTGTTGATAGGAGCGCTAAGCTAACTGGCGATGGCGAGCCGGAAGAGGTGCCCTCACAGATTGCGACTCCGAACCTGTTTTCAGTACTCGGCGTGAACCCGATCATGGGACGGACGTTCTCACCGGATGATGGCAAGCCTAATCAGCCGGACGTCATCGTCTTGAGTTATGGATTTTGGCAGAGACGCTTTGGCGGCGATCAGCACGTGATTGGCCGTCACCTCACCCTGAATAACCACGACGTCACTGTAATTGGCGTTCTACCCAGGGAGTTCACCCTACACATCACTAAGACGTCGATGAGTAACAAGCCGCCAGAGATATGGCGGCCCTGGCAGGTTTCAAATGAATTGCGTCAGCGTCACGGTCGTTTCGCTATGGGCGTGGCCCGGCTCAAACCAGGCGTCACACTGGCTGCGGCCCAGGCCGAGATGAACACGATCGCCGCGCGGCTGGAAAAAGAATATCCCGATTTCGATACCAACGCTGGTGTCAGCCTGGTTCCGTTAAGAACGCAGTTCAGCGGCGAGATTCGGAAGGCCCTGCTCATCCTGCTTGGCGCCGTGGGTTTCGTCTTGCTTATCGCTTGTGCGAACGTGGCCAACCTGCTGCTGGCGCGCGGCGTATCGCGGCAAAAAGAGTTTGGTGTCAGAGCCGCTCTCGGTGCCGGCCGGGCTCGCATCGTCAGACAACTGCTTACTGAGAGTTTAATACTGGCGACGGTGGGCGGCGCGCTGGGCCTGTTACTCGCGTGGCAGGGAACTGATCTGCTGGTGGCGCTGAGCCCGCCCGAATTGCTGGGGCCAACACGCGTGGCGATGAACGCGCCCGTGCTCTTGTTCACGCTGGGAGTCTCGCTGATCACCGGAATCATCTTTGGCCTGGTACCCGCGTTCGAAGCGACGCGTTTCGAGCTTCACGAGTCATTGAAAGAAGGCGGAAAGAATATCGGTGGCGGCGCCCGCAGCCATCGCCTGCGCGGAGCGTTCGTGGCCGCGGAGATTGCTCTTGCCTTCGTGTTACTCATCGGCGCCGGCTTGCTTATCAAGAGCTTTCGCCGTTTGCAATCAGTCGATCCGGGATTCAATGCGAATAATGTGCTGACTATGACCGTCAGTTTGCCGGGCTGGAAGTACGACAGTGACCGCAAAACAATTGACTTCTTCAAACGGGCAGCAAACCAGCTACAAGCGCTTCCGGATGTCGAGGCTGTCGGCGCGATAAACACCCTCCCCTTCAATGGCCCTCACTCCGGCACGCTGGTCGAGATCGAAGGCCGGCCAAAACCTCCTCCTGGACAAGGACTGGACACTGGGATCTGTGTGACTGACGTCAACTACTTCCGCGCGATGAAAATTCCGCTTAAGGAAGGTCGCCTTTTCAATGAGCAAGAGGCGATGGAACAGCGTCACGTCGTAGTCGTCAACGAGACTTTCGCACGCAAGAATCTGCCCGGTGAAGATCCGATTGGCAAGCGCGTGACGATTTACATGAAAGATCAGAACGTGCCGACAGAAATCATCGGCGTCGTAGCGGACAGCAAGCACCTGACGCTCACTGGCGAATCTGAGGCGATGGCTTACTGGCCGCATCCTGAGTTGACTTATTCGTCGATGACTTTCGTTATTCGCACGCGTGGCGAGGCGACGAACTTAGCGGCGGCGGCTCGCAACGTGATTCATGCACTCGATCCGCAACAGCCGATCGGCGACGCCACCACAATGCAGCGTCTGTTGGCGAAATCCATTGCGAGTTCACGATTCAACACAGTGTTGCTGGCGGTCTTTGCGTTGGTGGCGTTGGTACTCGCGGCTGTCGGCACCTACGGAGTTATGTCCTATGCCGTGACGCAGCGCACGCATGAATTCGGCATACGCATGGCGCTCGGAGCCGGCACTCTCGACCTTTTGCGGTTGGTGCTGAGAAGGGGAATGACATTGGCAATTGTTGGCGTCTTGTTCGGACTCGCCGGAGCGTTTGCGTTAACCCGATTGATAACCAGTTTGCTTTTCGAAGTTAAGCCAACCGACGCGATTACATTCGTCGCCGTCTCTCTCGGCTTGATCGCCGTTGCGTTGCTCGCTTGCTACATTCCCGCGCGCCGCGCGACGAAAGTCGATCCGCTAGTGGCGTTGCGTTACGAGTAGCGGAGTAACACAGACTGCCAGTCTGTGATTACGGCTCGGTAAGTTCAAGGTTGAATAGGTGCAAAGCGAGCACAGACTGGCAGTCTGTGCTACTCCGGGCAACGAAAGTCGATCCATTGCTTGTGTTGCGTTACGAGTAGGAGGGCAACGATGAATAGTTTACTGAAAGACATTCAATACGGCATCCGAAGTCTACTGAAGCGACCGGGATTCACTGCCGTTGCTTTGATCACTCTGGCGCTCGGCATCGGTGCGAACAGTGCCATGTTCAGCGTGGTAAACGCAGTGTTGCTGCGCCCGCTTTCTTATCCGCAATCAGATCGGATTGTAGTGCTCGATGGCATAAATCCGCCGCAGGGTATAACGCAAAGCAACATGTCCGTGCCGGACCTCGCTGACTGGCAAAAACAGAACCAGGTGTTTGAGCAACTCGCCGGCTTCATTAGCGGCGGCGCCTTCCTGTCGAGGGCAGACGAGACGGAGCGCGTGCGCGCGAGCGGCGTTACGGCTGATTTTTTTCCGCTGTTTCGCACGAATGCCATTCAGGGCCGCCCTCTTCAAGCCGACGATGCACAGACTGGTCGCGAGCCCGTCGTAGTGCTGAGTTACGGATTGTGGCAGAAGCGTTTTGGCGCCGAACGAAGTGTTGTTGGCAGCAAGGTTATGCTGAGCGGCAAGAGCACCACGATCGTTGGCGTGATGCCGCCGGGCTTTGACTATCCCGCGCAGTCTGAGCTTTGGGTGCCGTTTCGCCTCGAACCAGACAAAGAGCAGCGTGACAATCGTTACGTCAGCGTTATCGCACGTCTTAAACCCCTGGCCACAGCCGCCACAGCGCAGGCCCAGATGGACACGATCAATCAGCAGCTTGCACAGGCCTACCATGAAAGCAACAACGGCTGGACGGTGAAAATCACGAACTTGCAGGAGCGATTAGTCGGCTCGATGCGGCTGTCATTGCTGGTACTGCTCGGCGCCGTGGCGTTCGTGTTGCTGATCGCCTGTGCTAACGTCGCGAACCTGCTGCTCGCGCGCGCGACGGCAAGGCGCAAAGAGATTGCCGTGCGCAACGCGCTCGGTGCCAGCCGTTGGCGAGTAATCCGGCAACTTCTCACCGAAAGCGTTTTGCTTTCATTTGTCGGCGGAAGTCTGGGGCTGTTGCTGAGCTTATGGTTAACGAAGCTCCTCGTTGCGGTTAGCCCGGCCAATTCTCCGCGTTTCGACGAAATCAGACCCGATGCGCGTGTATTCATTTTTACTTTCGGCCTAACCATCGTTACCGGTTTCGTATTCGGTCTTGCCCCGGCACTACAGGCTTCTCGTCTCAGTCTGACTGACGGATTGAAAGAAGGCCTGCGCAGCGCCGCGGGTGGCTCGCGCAGCAATCGGTTGCGCAGCCTGTTGATGGTCTCGGAGATCGCGCTGTCGTTCATCCTGCTGGTCGGCGCGGGCCTGCTGATAAAGAGTTTCATGCGACTGCGCGATGTCAGTCCGGGATTCAATGCGAACAACGTATTGACGATGCGCCTTTCGCTGCCACCGGGAAAGTACGCTCAGGGTGAGCCGCGCGCGCAGATCTTTCGGCTTGCAACCGAGCGCCTTAAGTCGCTGCCGGGCGTACAGTCCACGGGCGCGGTTCTCAGTCTGCCTCTGGGCGGGGACACGTTTAATGTTTGGCGCGGTTACATTCGTGAAGGTCGACCGGCTACAACTGAAGAATCCAGCAACGCCGCTTTTCTGGTAGTGACACCCGACTATTTTCGCACTCTGCAAATCCCGTTGATCGCCGGTCGCGCTTTCAACGATCAGGACACCGAGAAAACGATCAAGGCAGTCATCGTTAACGAGACCATGGCGCGCCAGCTGTGGTCGGGCGCGAGCCCATTGGGAAAGCACTTCACTATCTGGCGCGACGAAAAGTTTCCCCGCGAGATCGTGGGCATAGTCGGCGACGTCAGAACCTCGCTGGATATTGATGCTGGTCCGCAGATGTATGTGCCATACGCGCAGGACGCGAGCTGGGGGAGCCTGTCCTTTGTGATACGCACGAGCGGCGATCCTGCAACCATGAGTTCCGCCGCGCGCAGCGAGATTCGGTCACTGGATAAAGGGCTGCCGGTCTTCAACACTAGGACGATGAATGACGTGCTGATGACCTCGGTTGCGCCGCGACGCACTCCCATGCTCCTGCTCAGCGCTTTCGCCGCGGTGGCTTTGCTATTGGCGATGATCGGTATCTACGGCGTCACTGCTTATTACGTCACCCAACGGACACAGGAGATCGGTATTCGGATGGCGCTCGGCGCGCAGATCGGCGACGTCTTGAGGCTTGTTTTGAAAAGCGGAATGGTGCTCGCCGCGATCGGGGTGGGAGTGGGGTTGGTCGGAGCGTTGTTGCTGACGCGGTTGATGAAGAGCTTGTTATTCGGTGTCACGGCTACGGACGCCGTGACTCTGTTCGCGGTATCGGTCTGTTTGTTGGTCACCGCCTTGCTGGCTTGTTACATCCCGGCGCGGCGCGCAACGAAAGTCGATCCATTGGTGGCGTTGCGTTGTGAGTAGCGGAGTTACACAGACTGCCAGTCTGTGATCGCGGCTCGGTGGGTTCAACCTTGAGTAGGTGCAAAGCGAACACGATGTATCAGGATCTGCGCGACAAGAACAGTGTTTGCTCCGGCGGGCTGAAAGGCAGAGCGCGAGGTAGAAGTCACGGCTGAGGACAAGAGTCGATTCGTTTTTGGAGGACTAGTTATGGAAAGCTTCATCAAAGACATTCGCTTTGGCGTTAGGAGCCTGTTGAAGCGGCGGGGCTTTACTTTAATCGCCGTGCTCACACTGGCGCTGGGCATCGGCGCGTGTACGGCAATCTTCAGCGTCGTTGACGGAGTGTTGTTGCGGTCTTTACCCTACCCTGACGCTGAACGGATCGTGCAACTCCGTGAGGTCAATTCGAGCGGCGCGCAAATGGCGTTTGCCGAGCCGAATTTTCTCGACGTTCGCGCCCGCAGCCGGACGCTCGAGGCCGTCGCTCAATACGGTGGAGATTTAACAACCGTGACGGGAGGCAGTGAGCCAGTTCGCGCGCTCACCTTCGCCGTGTCTGGCGATTTCTTTCACGTGCTCGGCACCAGGCCGGTCGTTGGTCGCACCTTTGTCCCGGACGAAAGCAAACCAGGCGGCACGCCGGTAGTCGTGGTCAGTTATGGCTTCTGGCAACGACTATTGGGCGGAAAATCAGACTTGGCCGGAACAACCCTACGGTTGATGGACCAGAACGTCACCGTTGTCGGTGTAATGCCAGCCGGTTTTGCCTTCCCTCAAGACGCCGAGGTTTGGATCCCACGAGAATTATTTCCGCAGGAAACCTCGCGATCGGCTCACAACTGGCACGTAGTTGCCCGCGTGCTTCCAGCCATCAAGATTGAACAGGCGCGCGCCGAGGTCAGCACCATCGGCAAACAACTGAAACAAGAATACGGCAAGGACATGGATGCGGTGAATTTCACTGTGGTTCCACAGCAGGAATATATGGTGGGGAATGTTCGCAGCGCTCTGGTAATGATTTTCGTGGCGGTCGGATTCTTGTTAGCGGTGGCCTGTGCAAACGTCGCGAACCTGCTGTTGGGCCAGGTAACAGCGCGCCAGCGAGAGTTTGCCGTGCGCTCGGCGCTGGGAGCAACCCGCTTGCGCCTGGCGCGACAGTTCATGACGGAGAACCTGCTGTTGGCTCTCACTGCCGGCGCACTCGGCGTCCTCCTTTCGTTTTGGGGAGTTGATCTATTACTCGGCTTGAATCAGCAGAGCCTGCCGCGCATGAGTGAGATCGGAGTAAATGCGAGAGCAGTAGCTTTCACCTTGGGCCTTTCATTGTTGATTGCGGCAGTGCTCGGAGTTGTGCCGCTGCTTCGTTTTTCGACCAAGGATCTGGAAACAAGTCTCAGAGAGGTTGGGAGCGGCGCGCGCGGATACGCGGGCCGGCATTTGCGAAATTTGTTGGTGGTGGCGCAGATGGCATTGACGCTGATCTTACTGGTGGGTGCGGGATTGCTCGGAAAGAGCTTCTATCGCCTGCTGCGAATTGATCCCGGTTTTCGCACGGAGAGCGCCGTGGCAATGGAGTTATCGCTGCCCAACCCCCGCATGGACGAGCAGCGCTACCAACAGTTCATGCAGTCGTACAAGCGCTTGATGGAACAGGGCGTCGCTCCTGATACCAGCCTTCAGTTCAGCGCGGAAGAAGAACGACAGAGACTTTTTCAAGTACAACTGCTCGATCGTCTGAGCGCGACTCCGGGAGTGATGGCGATCGGGAGCATCAATCACTTGCCGTTGGCCGGAGGCGGGCCCGACGGAACTTTCCTCATTAACAATAACCCGACGAGGAAGGGACACGCGGAATACCGTCTGGCTAGCTCGGGTTATTTTGCCGCGATGAGGATCCCATTGCTGCGCGGTCGGACGTTCGATGCCAGCGACCAGCCTAACTCCCCTAATGCGGCAGTTGTCAGCCAGTCACTCGTGCGGAAGTATTGGCCGAATGAAGATCCGATTGGTCAAACAATTCAGTTCGGAAACATGGATGGGGACTTGCGCCTGTTGCACGTCGTCGGGGTGGTGGGTGACGTGCACGATTACGGGGTCGATGTGGCGATTAGCCCGACAATCTATGCCAACGCACTCCAGCGGTTGCCGTCATCGAGCTTGACAGTGGTGGCTCGGGCTCAGGTCGCTCCTTCTGCGTTAGTACCGGCGATGCGTGAAGCGGTCCGATCGCTCGACCCCCAACTGCCTCTCAACTTTCGCACCTTGGACCAGGTCTTTTCCTCATCCTTGGATCAGCACCGCTTTAGCCTGGTGATCTTCGGTGTCTTTGGAACGGTGGCCCTGTTGCTGGCGGCAATGGGCATATACGGCGTCACCTCATACGCGGTCGCGCAACGCACGCAGGAGATCGGAATCCGCATGGCGCTGGGAGCGCAAATGAGCGATGTGTTGAAACTGGTGCTGAGAAGTGGAATGTCGCTGGCGTTGATGGGCGCGGCGTTTGGAGTGGCAGGCGCTTTCGCGACAACGCGAGTGATGTCGAGCTTGTTGTTCGGGGTGGCCCCGACGGACCTTGCGACATTCACCGCAGTCGTGGTCGTTCTAGTCGTGGTGGCGTTCGTGGCCTGCTACATCCCGGCGCGACGGGCAACGAAAGTCGATCCGCTGGTGGCGTTGAGATACGAGTGATGATGAAGAGAGTTTGAATTCGTCCCGTGACAATAGTCGCAGATGCCTGCGCCTGTAGTCCTGGAAGCACTGGAGGAGGGCATGATTAGAGATCTGTGGCAAGACCTAACTCGCAGCCGTGCTGGCAGCGGCGGCGCTGGTCGCGGCATACATCCCGGTGCGGCGCGCAACGAAAGTCGATCCGCTGATTGCTTTGAGGTCAGAGTAGAATAGGCTTCAGGCTAAGATGTCCGACAAACTTCAGTTTGTCGCTACTGATGGTTTAGAAGCGGGCTACGGCCCGCTTCGTCGGGCATTAGCCCGACTCTAAACAATGCAAAGGTGTCAACGACAAACTGAAGTTTGCCGGATGTTGATCAAAAGAGCTTCTCCAGCTTATGCCTAGAATTCTGATTGCCGATGATCAAGCTGACGTCCTGGCGGCGTTGCGTCTCTTGCTTAAGAGTGAACGCTTTCAGATCGAGACGGCGGCATCGCCCGCGGATGTCCTGACAGCAGTTGATTCACAGGAGTTCGACGTCGTCCTGATCGATCTGAACTACGCCCGCGACACGACCTCGGGAAGCGAAGGGCTGGATCTGCTGACAAGAATCCGCGCAGTGGATCCGACGTTGCCGATAGTAGTGATGACGGCCTGGGGCAGTGTCGATCTGGCGGTCGAAGCAATGCGACGCGGGGCGCGCGATTTTATTCAGAAGCCGTGGGACAACGTGCGTCTGCTCGCAGTCTTGCGCACACAGGTTGAATTGGCTGAAGCGCTGCGTCGCGGGCAACGTCTCGAGGCCGAAAACCTGGCCTTGCGCGACAGCGTGTCAGAGCCGGCAAGCGAACACCCGCAAATCGTTGCCGAATCACCAGCGATGAAGGAGGTCCTGAACCTCGTCGAGCGGATCGGACCAGCAGAAGCCAACGTTCTTATCAGCGGCGAAAACGGCACTGGCAAGGAAGTGATCACGCGCGCCTTGCATGCGATTTCGCCGCGAAAGTCCAAGCCGTTGATCTCACTTAACGCCGGGGCCCTGGCCGAAGGAGTATTTGAAAGCGAGCTGTTCGGCCATGTGCGTGGCGCTTTTACTGATGCCAAGACCGACCGCGTCGGGCGGTTTGAACTGGCCGATGGCGGCACTTTGTTCCTGGACGAGATCGCGAACGTCCCACTCAATCTGCAACCAAAACTTTTGCGCGTATTAGAAACCGGACAATTCGAGCGGGTTGGTTCCTCAAAAACACTGAAGGCAAATGTGCGTGTACTATCGGCCACTAACGCCGACTTGAATGAAGAGGTAGCGCAGGGCAGGTTTCGTCAGGATCTTCTGTTTCGCCTTAATACGGTTGAAATGCACTTGCCGCCGCTGCGCGATCGGCACGAAGACATTCCGGCGCTGGCGGAACATTTTCTGCGGCAACACCGCGAGCGTTACCGCCGATCGATCATGGGATTTACTCCGGAAGCGTTCGATGCTCTGCGCGGCCATTCATGGCCCGGTAACGTGCGCGAGCTGGACCATGCTATTGAACGTGCCGTGTTGATGAGTTCCGGCAATATCGTGACTGCCTTTGATCTCGCGTTGCCGACTACGCCCGATGCGCGGGTGTCAGCGCGCCTGGAGGAAATGAGCCTCGAAGAGGCTGAGCGCTTATTGATCAAGAAAGCTCTCGCTCGCTTTGAAGGAAATACCAATCGGGCCGCCGAAGCGCTGGGCCTGAGCCGCAGCGCCCTCTACCGCCGCCTGCAGAAGTATGGATTGTCATAGTGGCACAGTCTGAAGAATGTCCGACAAACTTTAGTTTGTCGATGTCTTAGCAGACAGCCCCATTCTCCTGCGACGCGTGGGTCCTGCCGTCAACGACAAACTGAAGTTTTTAGGACATCGTTTGGGTTATCATAACGGCGTGAGTGCCTCTGCCAAGTTGCCAAAGAACTCTTCGAGTTTTTCCAGCCTCGACCCGGCGTTGAAGCGTGGTGGCCGGCTGAAATTCGAAAAGCGAATTACGCTTCTGGCTCTCGCTGCTGGTTTTCCTGCCGTTTTTCTGGTTGCGTTTCTGCTGTGGTACGACAGCTACTCTACGCGATTGCAGTGGACTGTCGATCTGTTGCTCGTGCTCCTATGGTTGGGCATCGCCTTCAATCTCAAACAGCGAATTGTTCGCCCGTTGCAAACTCTTTCAAATATTCTGGCGGCCATCAGGGAAGGCGACTATTCCATTCGCGGGCGCCGCGCGGCGGCAGGTGACGCGCTGGGTGAGGTCATGCTCGAGGTGAACGACCTCGGACAGACATTGCGCGAGCAAAGATTGGGCGCCCGCGAAGCCACCGCACTGTTGCGCACCGTCATGGGTGAGATTGACGTGGCGGTGTTCGCGTTCGATGGTAATCAGCGCTTGAGATTAGTGAACAGGGCAGGGGAGAAGTTGCTGGCCCAGCCCGCGATGCGCTTGCTCGGTCGCACCAGCGACGAACTCGGACTTGCCACGTGCTTGAATCGAGAAGACGGAGCTGGCCCGCATACCATGCAAATGGTTTTTCCCGGCGGCGTCGGGCGTTGGGACATCCGTCGCAGCACTTTTCGCGAAGGCGGCGCGCAACACCAGTTGCTCGTGCTAACAGATCTAAGTCAGACGCTGCGCGAAGAAGAGAGAACTGCCTGGCAGCGTCTGTTGCGCGTGTTGGGCCACGAACTGAATAACTCACTGGCGCCGATCAAATCGGTTGCCGGCAGTCTGGCGGACTTGCTCAGCCGTCAGCCCAGGCCTGCTGATTGGGGCGATGACATGCAGCGGGGCCTCGAAGTGATTTCCTCGCGGGCCGATTCGCTGGCGCGCTTTGTCGAGTCATATTCAAAGCTGGCGCGATTACCGCAACCGCGGTTCGAGCCGCTAAACCTTGGCGAGTTATTGCGCCGGGTTGCCAGTCTGGAGACGCGTCTGCCGGTCAAAGTAGTTTCCGGTCCCGAAGTGATAATCCAGGGCGATAGCGTGCAACTGGAGCAGTTGCTGATCAACCTGGTGCGCAACGCCGTAGATGCTGCGCTCGAAACAAGCGGTGCAGTCGAGCTTGGCTGGACGCAGAACAACGGGCAGGTGGAACTCTGTGTCAGCGACGAAGGACCGGGACTCGCCAGCACCGCGAACTTGTTCGTGCCATTCTTCACGACTAAAGCGGATGGCTCAGGCATCGGACTGGTCCTCTCGCGCCAGATTGCCGAGGCCCACGGCGGCACCCTAACCGTCGAGAATCGGGCTCTAAGGCGCGGTTGCGAAGCGCGGCTGAGATTACCGCTGGAATAGCGCGGCTTGATTAGCGTCCGACATGCGGTTGTCGAATTCGCACGAAGGGCGAGTTAAAGAGGAGCGTCATCTTACCAATCCTGAGCGTGCTCCAAAAACGTTGTCACAGAATCGGCACGCGACCGCAAGGATCTGGTCGCGGGCTGTCCTTAACTCATTAATTCCGTGGTGATTCGAGGAGCGGACTCCATTTACGATCTGCTGATAGAAAACAGGTGGGGCGTGGTCGCTTGTGTCCAACCTAATTCATTGGTGTCATTGAGAATAATGGTGCACCCGGCACGACTCGAACGTGCGACCCCCTGATTCGTAGTCAGGTACTCTATCCAGCTGAGCTACGGGTGCGTGGAAGGCAGTTTAAGGTTTCAAGTTTCAAGTTTCAAGTTAGCAGCAAAACCGGTTTTAAGGTTTAAGGTTTCAAGTTTCAAGTCCACTCCGCGAATGGTGGAGTCAAATGACTCGCCAGAAACCTTCTCGAAAAATTGTGGTTGACTCTGAAACCTGAAACCTGAAACCTTAAACTTGAAACCTGAAACCAAGTTTTATCTCGCGTAGTATCCCGGCTTGGTGGTTGCGACCAGATCCGCGCGCGCGACTTCGATGCGAATCGCACGCCACCTGCCATCGTGCGCACCTGGATTCGACGGTCGGTAAGCGATGCTGTAAAGCGCGCGCAAGTCAGCGGCGACCAGCGCGTACAGTCCCGCAAGATCGTCCAGCCGGTGAATCTCGTGCAGACGACCGCCAGTTCGATCGGCGAGCAACTGAATGCGCATGCGCGCCGCCGTGTACATAGCAGTGATCGCTGGATCGGGCAAAGGCAAACGCTTCGGATCACCCGACGGAAGCGCCAGCGGAAAAATTGTTACGCCTTGACGGTCAGCCTCAGTCAAGACCGAGTTCAGTTGCGGATTGCTTTCCGGTTTGATGGCTGTTCCCAGGTCGGAATCAGTCCCGGCCTTCGATAATACGTCACGATCCTTGTTTCGCACCTCAGTGTCCAGACCGTCAGTCAATGCCACAATCGCCTTTCGTCGTTTGCCTTCCTTCGCCAGTTCTCTTAATGAAAACTTCAACGCATCGTACAGCGGCGTTTGCCCGGCGCCGGTGGCGAGGGTGATGGCCCACGCAATGCGCCGGCGATCGGTGCTGAATCCGAGCAACGACCTGACGCCTTTGCCGTTGAACTCCACGACCGCAACCCGATCTTCGGGAGTCAGCGCGTCGAGAAAGCGCAAAGCCGCCGATTGAATCTGCTGGCGAAAGTTCACGGTTGAACCCGACATGTCGAGGAGCAGAACCAGGCTGAAAGGCGCGTCGGTAGGTTCGAAATGCTGAATCGGCCGGCGCACGCCGTCCTCATAAACGACAAAGTCGTTCTGAGAGAGTGTGGTAATCGCGTGACCCTGCCGGTCAACCACGCCCACATTGAGTTGCACGAGTGAAGTATCGGTTGTAATTACTTCGTCAGGCTGCTGGGCCGCCACTCGTAATGCGCCGGCGAAAAAAAGCGCAGCCATCAAGAAGACGGTTTCGTACAGCCTTGTACGACGCGGAAGCATGGCAATAAAGAATGATGAAATCATTACTGGCGAAATACTGAACTCAGATGTTGCTGGGGTAGTTGAGTATGCCTGCGGGCTCGTAGAGTTTGCAACCTGCCGAACCCGGAGCCTTACCACAGCGGGCCTCAAGACTATTGCCCGCTCGACCGATCGAATATAATCTTCCGCCTCAGACTGGGGGTCTCCCACGATGCATGTTGCGAATTACTGCGCCGAATGCGGAGCGCATCTGAAGAGAAGAGGCTGGCGAGCCTGGCTGAACAGCAACGTCTGCGAAGACTGCGCCCGTCGATTAGGAAAGACGAGCTTTGCGCGCGCGCTGGCAGTCATCGCGATCATCGCAATCGCGGCGTTCGCTCTGGGGCGATACCTGCGGCCCGGGGCCCCGCCGCTCGTGATTGAGCGCGCGGCAAACTCACCGCTGTCGGATTTGCCGGTGAACCTGAATGACACCGCGAAGTCCGCAAGCCGAAATACAAATTCTCAGAGCGAGATTCCGCAGACGTCTGATGATCCCTCGACGCGACAGACGGCAAATCCCGGATCTGCTGATGACGTTGTTTATCTATGCGGCGCGCGCACGAAGAAAGGAACGCCGTGTCATCGTCGTGTTCACTTCGTCGGCGAGCGCTGTTATCAGCACAAGGGCAAGCCGGCGATCTTGCCGCCGGAGAAACTGACCGTGAAAGCCGTAGCCGAAAGATGACACGTGCTAGGTCGCGGAAAGAACGGACTCGGTTCAGCCGGGGAGAGCCGTGCGGAAATAGCTAGCCTAGTGTGAGTTAGGTTTTGTAGCGCATCTGCCCGGTGCTACGATACCCGCAGGTCGGCGAGTTATTGAGAATTCGCCTGACTGCTGTCCACATGCCCAATGAAACCAAGCAGAAATTCCTAGCCGAACTTGAAGCTCGTTTCGGGGCAATCCAGAAGCTGGATGGAAGCCTCTCTCTGTACGATGTGGGGAAAGGTGCGGCCAGGATCTATATACGATATTCGAAGATTCATTCAAGAAATCAGGCCTTCTTCGGCCTGAGAACTGATGACCTTCGCAAGCTCGAAGGCCGCTCCTCGGCCATCTGTTTCTTATGGGACCAGCAATCGGAGCCTCTAGTGGTTCCTTATGCAGAATATGATGACGTCTTCCACTCAATTACTCCAGCCAGAGACGGACAGTTTAAAGCGCAAGTATACCTTCAGGCGTCAGGAACGGAACTCTATCTCGCTGGGGCTGGAAGATTCAATGTTGAGGGCCGCTTCGGTTGGAGACAATTGGAATCATTGATTGATCAATCAAGGCTGACCGAGTCCTTGAAATTATCGCATTCTCAGGTTCAGACGCTTTTAGGTTCCATTGGAGCGGCAAAGGGATATCACGTTTGGATACCTGATAATGATAGAACCAGACTTGATTGGTCGGTAGCAGCTTAGTTCGAATTTGGCCTAAGTGTACCACCTGCTTTCGAGCCGGTACGCGACATTTTTTCTGAAATCGACGTTGTATGGCTGGAGCGGGGCTCAATGAACCTACGCGCTCTATTCGAGGTAGAGCATACGACGCCTGTTTACTCAGCCCTGCTTCGCTTTAACGATCTTCATCTTACTTTCCCCGCAACTACCGCGGCGTACAACGTAGTAGCCCGCGAGGAGAGAAGGAGTTTGTTCGTAAGACAGCTAAAGAGACCCACGTTTCGGATGAGCAAGCTCAACGAACATTGCACCTTCCTGGAGTATTCTGAGGTTCTTGCTTGGCACAGACGAATGGTCTCAGCGTTGGGTGCATGAGTTAAGCGTTGACCCGCCGTTAAGAGCCCACCAGACTGGTCGCTCATGTTTCATTGGGCGAATTCAGTTGCGAGCCAACGAATCTCTTCGGATAAATCTCTGACCTGCAACTCCGCGTCTTGTGCGTCATACAGTTTCTTGGCGTACTTGAGACGATCTCTTAATTTAGACACGGTTCGATAGGTGTCTCTCAAGAGATCAATTATTCTTTCAGCAGCCTTTTCTTCAGAACCAATGACTTCTACGTCAACAATGGTTCCCTCGTACAGATGGACAATTACATTGACAAGGCTTGCCATTCCGCCTCCTTTTCTAGCCTAAAAGAGATTCTGCTGACCCGCCGGTTAACTCTTACTTAGGCGTCTTTACCGGCGCCGGCGGACGCGGCGGCAGCTTCACCGGATTCTTGAGTCGCCGCCATAAGTGAAAGCGACGCGATCGCCGTGAAGGTCGGGAAAGCGCAGCAGTTTTGTTTGTGCAGCGGCGTCGACAGCGAACAGCAGCAACGCAAAAATGCCCGCGGGGAGAACACGGGCAAAGAGATTCGTCTTAAGCAAAGGGATGTCCCCCTTCGGGAAGTGCGACCGTCTTAACGACTAGAATTATCGATTGAAAGCTGAGCTGAAGATTTCGGCTCAGGCAAGCTTACGCACAACCACCGGGAGAGGTTTCAGGAATGCGTTGGCAGAAAAGATTCGAGAGACGCGCGCGCCGAACGCGCTCGCGTCCCTACCCTGGTCTGATTGTTAGGCGCAACTTACTCGCGCTACGGCTTCTTGGTCGCGCTGGCCTTTGGTGGCGGCGGCGGCATCTTCATATTCGCGTTCATCGGTTTCATGTTCGCGTTGGCCGGCGCGGCGGCGTTTGCAGGCTTAGCCGTGTTTGCCGGCTTGGCCATGTTGGCATTGGCATTCTCGTTGGTTGCGGTGCTGCAACCGGCAGCAAAGGCGCCGAGAGCTAAGGTCGCTAACAGCGCGGCGATTTTCGACTTGGTCATGAAGCCTCCTCTTTGGTCAGCGGTTACCGAGCACTCGAACTAGCCGATGCTCGATGGTTTCGTAAAGCGCTCTGAAAGTGTCCGCCCAAAATAGCCGGGCAATAGAGATGAGCCTTAGAGCTTGATCTTGCGGAGCGGATATTAGATCAGTTCCGGGAAATCAGCAATAAAAAAGCTGCACGCGCCGGATTTACCACTTGATCGAGCCCTCTTTCGACGTGTCGATCTGGGCCAGCTCGTTCGAAGCGTAGAAGAAGCCTTTCATGTTGTCCATCAGAAAGCCCTGCGCTTCGGGGTTGGTAAGATCGAGGCCGTAGTGATTGATGATCCGCGTCTGAGCCTGTAGCCACTCAGCCCAGCAGGGCTGGCAAACTTCAGTTGCGATTTTCTGGCCGAGTTCGGTAGGCAACGGCGCGTAGCCGAGCGGCGCGCGCTTTTGCCCACAGCGGGCGCATTTGATTTCGTCAGGCATTGATCAGTTCACCTCGCGCGCTCCAGAGTAGCGCAAGTGGTTAACTTGCGCCACCGGCCGCATGAATCGCCCGAATAATGTCGTCGTCCCTGGGTCTGAACAATCCCACCGGCCGCACTTCGCGGTATCTAATCACGCCATTCGGATCGATGACAAAAACCGCGCGCGCGACTTTGCCGGGAATGAGCGAACGCGCGCCGTAAAGATCAGCAACCTGGCGATCGACATCGGCCAACAAACGCAGCGGCAGGTCGTGATGCTTGGCGAAATTGCGATGCGACTCGACGGTGTCGGTCGAGATGCCGACAACTTCCGCGCCGGTCGCGGCGTAATCCTGCCAGCGGTCGCGCACCGAACACATCTGGCGCGTGCAGACCGGTGTCTCGTCTCCGGGATAGAAAAGCAGCACCACGACTTTGCTGCGATGATCCGACAGACGCCACTCGCTGCCTTCACCGTCCTGCAGGGTGAAGTTCGGCGCGGTCGCGCCTTCCTTTGCAACGCTCTGGTTTTCTGCTCTCACTTTAGGAAAGCCGCGAGATCCGCGGCCGCGAACTGCGTCCTGATCTCTAATTCGTTAGCGCGCGTTGTGATCTTCAGATTATCCAGCGCGCTTTGCGCCAGGTTCTTTTTTGCCGGCGTCATGCGCGCGATCAGTATTCCGCCCAGTTGCTTCAAACCCATCACCGTGTCGCTGAGATTCTTCGCGTCGGCCGCAGTTGCTGCGCGTGCTACCAGCAACAGAGTGAAGTCCGTCTCGGTCATCCCAATCGATCCGTAAACCTGTCGGATTGAGTTCGCGTCTTTTGCGATCGCATCGTTGCCGACGTTTAGATTTTTGAGCAGCTCGCTCGTAACGTTCCCACCAAAACCAATCAGGGCGTTCGGATCCCGAGTCGCCAGCGCCACCAGGTCGCTGCTCGCGCGGCCGCTCTTGCCCGCTTCGATTGCCGCGCGCACATTCGGCAGAGTGCCGATGGCCAGCGTGTTTCGATCCAGCGCGCAAGCTGCCAGCTCATTCACTCTCATGTTCCATAACCCGAGGAACTTGATCTGATCGCCGATATTGAAAACCGCGATCGTGGCGCCGTGATGATTCACTTCGCGATATTTGCCGTTCGCCGCCCTTCGTCCGGCAGCGACCAGCGCGCGGGCGTCGAACGTTCCGTGCGCGATGGCCACCGTCTCGATTTTCGTGACCGTCGCGGAAGGATAAGTGTAGCGCAGGCCCAGCGCCACGCGGTCGAACGTGCGCGGATCGATGCCCGTGCGAGCCTTGAACTTAGCTATCTCTAAGTTGGCTGTCACGAGCTTTGCTGGATCGCCCGAAAAGATCCGCGGTAATGCTTCATTCAGCAGGCGATGCACGTCGATCACCGCGACCGCGTCCGATGCAGGAAGGAAACTCAGCGCGTCGGCCGGCGGCTCGGGCGGCGTTGATGGTGTGCGCGCCAGCGAGCCCGGGCCGGAAGCGAAAACCAGGTTGAGTAAAATGAACGCCAGTGTTAGCGACGATGTCAGAACTTTCTTGTTCACGATGCAAAGCCCTTTCTTCATATTGCTTTCAAGTATGCGCCTCTGCGATGCGATCGCGGCGCCGCTTGGTTGGCCGGAAACCTAGTCTACACGCGCTCGACGAGCAAAGCGATGCCCATGCCGCCACTGACGCACAGCGTCGCCAGGCCGCGTCTAGCCTCTCTCTTCTTCATTTCATGCAGCAACGTCGTCGCCCAAATCGAATCTTCAACTTGATCCGGCCGCACGTTCGCGCGTCGCAAACTTTCTTTGGCGACCGCCGTTCCCAAATCAGCCGCGGTCCAGCTCGCCAGCGATCCGCCAAAGCGTCCAAGCGGAGTGCGCACTGCCCCTGCCAGGTAGACTGATTTCATTCGGATAAATGACTTTCGGAAAACGTGTTCTGCTGCTAAGCTCTTGAAGTAGCATAGACTTCAGTCTGTGACATCAAGCGTAGGATTCACAGACTGAAGTCTATGCTACTGGATGTTAGCATAACGCCCGTTGACTCCCGCAAATGCTGCAACAACTCAATGACATTGCGGCTGTTGAGAGCGCCGAACGCGCGATTCGCGAGCTGCTCAGCGTTCATGCTGAATGGTTTTTCGTGCAGGACGGCGGCGCGCCGCTGGCTCTCGCAAAGAGCGAGTTTGATTTTTCCAGCGCGCATGGTCGTCTGATTTTTTCAAGCTGGACTGAGACTGGTTCACGTTCGTGGCGCATTACCGCGTGGGAGTGGACCGGCGAGAAGCTTCTGCTGGAGGCGAGCCGGCGGATGGGCGCCGACGTGGCGACGCTCGAACTCGTTCCGCGCGCCTCTGCTAAAGCGATCGTGGCGAGCATCGCCGCGGCCCGCCAGTCTCGTTGCGAAAAGCTCGCGCAGGTTGCGAGCGAAGCTTTGTCAGGGGCGAAGGTCGAGCGCGCGCTCCTGAGTCCCGGGATGCGACGCGATCAACCCGGCCGTTACGCGCGCATCGTTTTGCGTCGGCCACATGAACGCATTGCGGCTACTGCAACCGTCGCGCAGAGTGACGCGCGCAACGTCGATTCGCTGTTTTCGTCAGCGCTGCTCTGGTTCAACCGCGTGCGCCAGAGCCCCAAGCGACCATTCATCGAAAGGCTCTTGATGATCGTCGAGCATCAGACGCTGGAAGCGGCGCGACAGAGACACGTGCTTCTGCGCGACGAGCTGCGGAGGGTGATCGAGCTGTACGAGATTGACGAAGAGTGGCAACAACTTCGCCCGGTTCGCCAGTTCGAAAGAAAGCATCTTTGGCGCAAGCGTCTGGCGCGCTTTCCGCCAGTCACGGAAGCCTTGACTACAGAACGCGCGAAGGAAATCATCGCCTACGCCCCGCACGCAACCGACGTCGTCGCTTCTCGTCACGGCCAGACACTTCGTTATCACGGCCTGCCGTTTGCCCGCTTGCGACGCGTGCTGGATCGCGATCGTATCTGGTTCGGCATTGAAGGTTCGCGCCGGCGTTTGCTTGACGAGTATCACAGAGAAGACTGGATCAAACTGTTGCTCGATCTGGAAACGCATCGCAGCGAAAACGCCGCCGATCGTCGACACTGGCTGTACCGCGCGGCGGGCGAGTCGTGGCTGGAATCGATTCTGCGGCGCGATGTTTCCAAACTCGATCCTGGTTTGATTGTGGCTCCTCTGCATGCGCAGTTTCGCACCTCGCATGGTGGGCCGACCGGCGCGCGGCCCATCGATTTGCTGGCGCTGCGTCACGATGGCCGGCTGGCGGTGATCGAATTGAAAGTTAACGAAGATCGCGAGCACGTATTTCAGGGTGTCGATTACTGGCGGCGCGTCGAGGCACATCGCCGCCGCGGCCACATCTCTTCGGCAAAGCTGTTTGGTGAACGCGAGATTAGCGACGAATCGCCGTTAGTTTACCTGGTTGCGCCCACGCTTCGATTTCACTCGTCGTTCGCAACTCTGGCAAAGACCATTGCGCCTGACATTGAGGTTTATCGCTTTGATATTAATGAAGACTGGCGCGCCGGCGTGCGCGTGGTGAGAAGAGAGCTGGTCAATGTTACTTACACCGATTAATGGTCGAAAATGCCAGGTGGACTGTGCTTCGGTCGATTGTCGTTGAACAACCCGACCTAAAGGACGCTTCATAACGGCAAAACGGCCATACTACCCTTTGGGCTTTCGCTCGTGCCGATCAATTACTCGTTGTCCTTCTTCAATACCCGCTTTGATTATTCTCAAGGCCACTTTGGTAACCACGCCCCGCACCGCTGCGAAAGGAAAGCCATAGCTGATAAGGCCTAGCAAAACGTACAATGCAATTCTCGCTTGTGGGGAGTCATATTGGGTCGATAACCACGACTGTATTTTTGTCGGAGTAACAAGTGGCGTCAGAAACAGCAATAGAGTGGTGCTAACGGGAACAAAAACTAAGCATTCCAAAGTGATAGAGCGTTTGAGACCTCTGTTAATTCTTCTCGACTCGTCGGGTTTCAGATGACGTTGGGCTTTCAAAGCGATCTGAATATCGCGTGATCTATTAACAAGGAAATAAAGCCAAGCACCTATGAATGCATAGACCCATTCGGGAATAGCCATCTCACTCCCCTTCACAGAGCAGCGCTAACTATTGTGAAACCCTTACGAGGACGAGGATCCTAGAAGTGTTAGAGAGTTTGTCAGTCGATCTAGAATTTCGAGACAGTATGAGATCTAAGATAGGCTTGAACGGCGCCTTCTTCAACAGACGTCAACCATCCCGCCCATTCTGCGAAACGCACGATTAATAACTTTACGGCGTCCGTCCACCGTACAGAATTCCGGTTCATAACTGTAACGGGAAGGGACAATTCATCCATGGTCTTGGCCTTTTGCATTTCAAGACTCAAACCAGCTGTACGATCCCCATCCCCGACCGGTTCGGTTTCCGGAGGGTCATATCGCTTTGTCTGAGCCTTACTTCCCACGGACTGTGGTCGCCCTCGCTTCCGATCAGCAATAAACACAAATGCCCCCTTTCTTATTTGTTCTTTGAAATATCCGTGATCGACGTACCAAATTTTGAGGCGTGAAGGCGAGAAGTAGATCCGCGAGCCTGGGCGGTTCCCCATCCCAGACCACGAACTTTCTAATAACCAGCAAGCCGCTGTGACCAACCACGTTTATCAAAGAACTTAAGGGGCAGAACTCCTGCATCGTCCCCTTACGGGTATGAACGATTGCAACGAGCGCGCCATTCTGATTCCATTCACGCATCTATGTCAAGAGTTCTTTTCCATGGCGTTAGATGTTAGCTCATTAATAAGGTTCCGGTAATCTTTTGGCTTACTCCGAGCCCCGAGGCGCTGCAGATGACTGCCCTCTTGCGGGTCAAAATGCCCGGTTTGGGGTCTTTGACCGACCCGCATCACACCATACAACCGGGCTCATATAGAACCTGAACCCTTGGTCCAAAGTCAGTATCCTAAGTAGAGTTTCCGCCATTGTCACAGGATTATTTGTGGTTGATCCTTCTCTTACGGTTCATGTGAGACAGTACGCGCAATACCGAAGGAAAAAGATCCGCATCTACAAAATTCACGTCGTCAGACGTCGATAAATTCCCGGTAGACGTTCCGGAAGCGATAGCACGTCGTCGATGATCGTGTAGCCAACCTCGCCGTAGAGATCGCGCAGCTCGCTCTCAGATTCGCGATCGATGGTGATGCAGAAAGGCGTGATGCCCTGCGTTTTTGCCTGGCGCAGAGCTTCGCGCGTGTCTTCGCGGGCATAACGCGCGTCACCGTAATCGTGATCGTAAGGACGGCCGTCGGACAAAACGATCAGCAGACGCGTGCGCGCCTCCTGCTTTTCCAGCTTCGCAGTGGCATGACGTATGGCCGCGCCCAGACGTGTGTTGTTCTGATAAGTGATGCCGCCAATGCGCCGCATCACTTCGTCTGAATAGTGCTCGCCGAAATCTTTCAGCACATAGAATTTCACATTGCGTCGGCCTTCAGAAGTGAAGCCGTTGATTGAATAGACATCGCCGACGGCTTCCAGCGCTTCGCTCATCAAGACCAGGCCTTCCTTTTCAATCTCGATGATCCGGCGGCCGGGATGCGTGTAAGGTTGCAGCGGATGGCGGCCGATGGTGCGCGCGGTCGATGACGATTGATCCAGCAGAAACGAAACGACGACGTCGCGGCGGCGACGCAGGCGCTTGGTGTAGATGCGCTCCGACTGTTGGCCGTCGGCGCGACGATCGATGAAGAAATCCACCACCGCGTTCAGATCGTAGTCTTCGCCGTCGAGTTCGTTCGTGATGCGCGTCAGATTTTCAGGCTTCATCAACTGAAACTGGTGGCGAATGGATGAAATCACGCCTTTGTATCTCTCTCGCGTTTCGTCAACAAATGCACGGTCGCCGCGTTTCACTTTCTTTTCAACTACGCGGCACCAACCGACCCGATGATCCACCAGCTCGCGGTCCCAC
>DASZZL010000220.1:0-8654 GCA_035545035.1 Pyrinomonadaceae bacterium | reverse complement strand
CAGCGCCAAAGGCGCGAAATGTAATAGCCTGGGCCATCGGCCCAGGTGGGACCAGTTGAAGCTTCTTAGCGCTGAAAGCGCGAAATGATGTTGGAGGCAGCGCAATCACTCTACTATTTTCGGTCGACACTTTCTATTTCGCGCCTTCAGCGCTTCCAAAATTCATGGACCCTACCCTAGGGCGTTGCCCTAGGCTATTACATTTCGCGCCTTTGGCGCTGAGACCCGGACTCTTCACACTGCCTCTACCGCTCGCGGTTGCGGTAACAACGGCCGCCTTTTCACGGGCGCGGCGATTACCGACCGCACACTTCGCGGACTTTACCTTGATTGCTTCATGAATAATCCGCGCTATCACGCCTCTTACCAGACGGGCTTGCCCCAGTCCACATTACTTCGTAACACCTTCTTTAGAATCTTGCCTCCCGGGTTGCGGGGCAGAACCTCGCTACAGAAAGCCAGATATTGCGGAATTTTGAAGTCTGCCAACCGCGACTTTGCGAATTCGACAATCTCGCTGATCTCAGCGTGTGTGCCGGGCTTCAGTACGATCGCCGCGCCTACCTTCTCGCCCATCATTTCGTCGAACACACCCATCACCGCTACCTCGAACACCGCCGGATGCGCCGCCAGAGCGTTTTCAACCTCGACGCAGTACACGTTTTCGCCGCCGCGGTTTACCATGTCCTTTTTGCGATCGAGAATTTGCACAAAGCCCTCGCCGTCGAGGCGCGCCACATCACCCGTGTGCAGCCAGCCGTCAACAAAAGTTTCAGCAGTCGCTTCGGGTTTGTTCCAATAGCCTCTCACGACGTTGGGACCGCGTATCAGCAACTCGCCCACATCACCGTCCGCGCCAGGCGCCAGCTTTACGTCGACGACCGGGGCAGGGAATCCAACTGTCTCCGGCCGCAGGCGCGCGTATTCATGTGGCAGAAACGTCGCCACCGATGACGTCTCAGTTAATCCAAATCCGTTGCCGACACGAGCGTTCGGAAACGACTCCAGGATTCGTCCCACCAAGTCGGGCGCAATCGGCGCGCCGCCATAACTCAAGAAATGAACGTTCGCCGTATTGACCTCGCGCCAATTCGGCTGATTCATCGCCAGCCAGTAGATCGCCGGCACTGAAGTTAACGAGTTGATATGCTCCTCTTCTATTACTCTGAGGAACGTTTGCACATCAAACGTGGGCATGATCACCGTCGTGCTAAGGCCCTCGCACGCGGGCAAGAGCTGGCTGTTGCAGCCCGTCACGTGAAAAAGTGGCACCGAGACCAGAGTGCGCAGACTGCCATCGAATGGCAGCCGGCTCACGCGCCGGCAATTCTCAATGTTGGAAAGAAAATTCCCGTGCGTCGTGATCGCTCCTTTGGGAAAGCCGGTCGTGCCGCTCGTGTAAAAAATCGCCGCGATATCTTCTGATTGGAGACTCTCGACTGCGAGAGCGGGCCCGTCGGGCAGAGGTTTGTTGGGTAGGCAGACGAACTTGCTGCCTGAATCATTGATCACGTATTCCACTTCGGTTTCGGTGAAGCGGGTGTTCACCGGCACGGCGATCGCTCCCGCCAATTCGATACCGTAGAATGCCAGGCACCACTTGAGACCGTTGCCCAGACGAATCGCCACGCGATCGCCGCGTTCGATGCCCAGAGCCTGGAGCCCGCCCGCCACTCGCGCCGCGCGATCCCATAAATCGCGATAGTTGATCCGTTCGCCGCCTACTTCGACAATCGCTTCTGACTGCGGCGCGTCTTCTACCGAGCGTCGCAACATCTCGACCACCGACGGCGGCCGGTCCTGATAGCGGGCGATCCCATCGGCGCCCCTCACGATACCTGATTCATCGAACGGCTGGATCACTGACATCAATATCCTCCCTGTCGCTCGAAGATCCGGCGCGGATTTTCAACCAACATTGTGCGCACCTGCTCGTCTGTGACGCCTTTCTGCTTTAGCGCCGGAATCACGTCGTTATGAATGTGTAGGTAATGCCATCGCGGCAGTAGCGCGGGCAGCTCTCGTTCCGGCAGATGGTGCATGTAGCAGGCCGCGTCATGCGATAGCACCATCCGCTCCGCGTAGCCGCGCGCGCACATGGCGGCCACGGTGTTTACGCGATCCTCGAATGATAGGATCGAGTCGATTCCAAAACGATCCATGCCGAGGTACGAGCCATGCGAGATGAGTTCCTCAAGATAATCCAGGTCGGTCGTGTCGCCGGAGTGTCCGATCACTACTCGCGAAAGGTCTACGCCTTCTTCGCGAAAGATTCGCTGCTGGTCGAGCCCCACCCGCCGCCCCGCATGGGTGTGCGTCGAAATTGGCACTCCGGTACGACGATGCGCCTGGGCCGTAGCTCGTAGAATACGCTCCACGCCCGGCGTAATGCCGGGCTCATCGGTGGCGCATTTGAGGATGCCCGCTCTCACGCCGGTATCCGCGATGCCCGTCTCGATGTCTCTGACAAACATTTCGGTAATCAGCTCCGGCCCGCCCAGCATGGTGCCAGGCCCGCGATAGTGAAAGAAAAGTGGCACATCGTTATACGTGTAGATTCCCGCCGCAACGATGATCTGGATTTGCGTCTGCTCCGCGATCCGTTGGATACGAGGCAGGTAACGGCCCAAACCGATCACCGTGAGGTCAACAATGGTATCCACTCCGCGCGACTTCAGCTCATTCAATCGCGCCACAGCGTCAGCGATACGTTTTTCCTCAGCCCCCCAGTTTTCCGGATAGTTTTCCGAGATCTCCTTATCCAGTATGAACACGTGCTCATGCATCAACGTCGTGCCCAATTGCGCCGAGTCGATAGAGCCGCGAACAGTCTGGATCTGGGCCATGATCGAAACTCCTCAGCGATGTGTTCGCAGCTCTGGCGCCGCCAGGTGCGGCACCGCGTTGAACTGGAACACCTGTAGATGCTCGCCGCGTTGGCGCAGTACAGTGTACGACGCGTTATGCAACACGCCAGCGAGTTGTCTCATTCGCGAGTCTGGAGCGTCGAGGGCTAAGCCGGTCAAGACACCCGTCGGCGTGGCCGATGTAAAAGCCAGAATGTTTGCTTGCCGGGGCGCGTCGCTCAGCTTCAGGCGGAGTGCCGCTACGCGCTCGCGAAATTGGTTCCACGTCTCGCCGCCATAGGGAAACCGCCCGGCAATCCAGGTTTCGACGATCTTCGTATCGCAGGGCCGCCAGCGCCGGTGGACCTGCGCATCGTGAACTCGGGCGCTCTCGTTGACCTGCCGGCGCATCTCTTCATATTCGCTACGAAACTCGGGGTCTTCTTCGCACAGCAAAGGACCAATCTCGCGATACACCTGCGCCAGATCAAACTCGTTCCAGTCGTCGTCGATGATTATCCTGGGGAAGGGAACACCGGCTTCGGTGTATGCGGTGCTTACCTCTGCCGCGGTCTGCTGTTGTCGTAACATCGCGCCGGAATATGCGGCAGCAAACTCGATTCCCTGGGAAAGAAAGTACTCGCCCAGCAACCGCGACTGTCGTAGGCCGAGTTGAGAGAGTGAATCGTAAGAGTCGCGCGTGCCCGCTTGTCCGTGCCGCACAAGATACACGATGCTCAATTGGACTTCTCCGCTAGTGTCCTGTCTCTAAAGTTCTAACTACAGATCGTGCCCTGGCCGCAGAGCGGCCAAATGTTTATAGCTCATGTTGCCCGAGAGAGGTCTTTGTCAGAACCACCTGCGGTAGCGGGTGGGTTTTATGCTGAAGCAGAGTCGAGTCACACGAATGAATTGGCCCACCCGCTACCGCAGGTGGTCTGACAAGGATAAAACCCACCCGCTACCGCAGGTGGTTCTGACAAGGAGTTCTTTCCAGCAACATCTCTATAAACATTTGGCCGCTCTGCGGCCAGGGCACGAGTTGTGGTCAGAACTCTATAGGCACCACACTAGCCATATCGACCGAGTCCGATCAGGCTCAGGTTTACAGGTAATAACGCCCGGCCTTGATAACGGAGTCCGCGATGCGACGGCGCGCAGCGACGGTGTTGAAGGTCGCATGGCTGGCGAGCCGTCGCACTCCTTCGAAAAGAGATCCGGCTTCACCGTTGTCTGCCATTGCCGCCACGACCTGCCTGGCAGAGTGTTCCATGCGATCCGCCGCATCGCTGGCGTAGACTCGAGTTATGTCAACGGGCGTTGCCCAGTCATGTTCGCCAAGTTCGCCGCGAGCCGCCAATAGTTTCTCCGTGCGCAAGAGCGCGCTCTCCAAAGCGTAAACCTCGATCGTAATGTCGGCGATGTGGGCCAGGACCTCCTGTTCGCGCGCCAGCCATTCGCCGTACGTGTCGCGCGCGCGGCCGAGCGTGAACGCGACCAGAAGCTTGGCGCGCGTCAGCAAATCGCGCTCGGTGGAGAACAGCGCGTTGACCGGCGCCGAAGAAGTGAACGTGTAGTCGAGTGCGCGCTGCGCGCTTTCAGCGGTCCAAAGGTGGGCCGTCGCCGAATTCCGCAAAAGGCGGGTGGCGACTATTAGCCGATTGATCTCATTCGTGCCTTCGTAGATGCGTGTGATGCGCGCGTCGCGGTAGGCGCGCTCGGCGGGGAACTCCTGCGAATAGCCGTAGCCGCCGTAAACCTGCAGCGCCTCGTCCACGACGTAAGCCAGTGCTTCGCTGGTCCATACCTTGTTAATGGAGCATTCGACGGCAAAGCCTTCGATGGTCTTGAGCACTCGTTCAGATTCCGTCTCTGCCACAGCTTCCAGCGCCTGATCCACATCACCAAGCGTGCGATAGACCATCGCGTCGCCGACGTAACAGCGCACGGCCATCTCGCCGAGCTTTTGCTTGATCATTCCAAAGTCGGCGATGGCTTGCCCAAATTGGTGCCGTTCGACGGCGTAGCGAGAAGCGCGCGTTAAGGCTTGTTTTGCGCAGCCGATGTTGCGCGTGCCGAGTTTGAGCCGGCCGAGGTTCAGGATGTTGAAGGCGACCTTGTGCCCCTGGCCCACTGTGCCAAGCACGTTTTCGACAGGCACACGCACGTTGTCCAAAATAAGCGCCGTTGTTGACGAGCCGTCGAGACCGAGTTTCGGCTCTTCCCGACCACTTACCACGCCCATGTCGCGTTCGACAATGAAAGCAGTAAATTGCTCGCCGTCAACTTTAGCGAAAATGGTGAACACGTCAGCAAAGCCGCCGTTGGTGATCCACATCTTCTGTCCGTTGAGAATGTAATGCGTGCCGTCTGCGCTCAGAGTGGCCCTGGTCCGAGCGGCGAGCGCGTCGGAACCCGAGCCCGACTCCGTTAGCGCAAAAGCGCCGATCATCTCGCCGCTGGCGAGCCGGTGTAGGTAACGCGCCTTCTGATCGGCATTGCCGAAATAGACGATCGGCAGAGTCCCGATGGCGGTGTGCGCTCCGAGCGAGCCGGCGAACGAGGGCATGATCCCGATCTGCTCACCCACGTAAGCAGAACTCACTTTGTCCAGCCCCAACCCGCCGTACGCTGCCGGAATGTCAACGCGTAGCAGATCCAGTTCGCCGGCCTTCAGGAGTAATTCGCGCGTCAACGGCCAGTCCTTGGCATAAATCTCCTTTTCGCGCGGCAGGACTTCGGTGCGCATAAAGTCTTCGGCAATGCGACCAAACATTTGTTGTGCGCCCGAAAGGTCTTCGCGCGTGAACACTCGATCGGGTGTTACAGTGGTGTCAAGAAAAACGCCACCCCCACTGAATTGAATAGCCTCGGTTACTGCTGCCATGGTTTTAGGTAAGCCCGCTGCTTTGTTTGTGCCCCAGCCGCAGAGCGGCCAAATGTTTATAGCTCGTGTTGCCGGAATAGATTTCCTTGTCAGAACCACCTGCGGTAGCGGGTGGGTTTTATGCTGAAGCAGAGTCGAGTCACACGAATGAATTGGCCCACGCGCTACCGCAGGTGGTTCTGACAAAACCCATTTCGCTCCGGAGCTTCAATGTTCTTGGGGATCCTGGTTCTATAAACATTTGGTCCCTCCGGGACCGAGACTAGAGCAACCGCAAAATAAGGAAACCAATTTGGTGGAAAACTTTTGAAACAGCAAGCTAGTCCAAGAGTTCTGAATCCAACCGCTGACCTCTCGGGGCCCAATTTGTTGACGCGTAGCAAAGGTCAGATGTATAAGTGCCTACCGGACGTTCGGTAAGATAGCATCCTGGCCATCGCGTATTCAAGCTTTCATAAGACATTGCTGAGGCGCTCGATGCTACCAAGGCGGAAAGTTTCTTACGTTCAAGAGACAGGAAAACTCTTTAAGACATCATAAAGTTTGCTCTGCATGATCGGGACGAAGAGCCATTCGATCGGCCATCGCAGAACCAGTAGCGTGGCTGCGCGGGATCTATTTATTCTGCTGCTCGTTGACTTGACTCTTTTCTAAGCAAGTTTCAGGAGAGGCTTTCTATGAAGGGTGAGCGCTCGAGTGTCTGGTTCGCTTTGTCGGTCTTGTTTGCCATCAACACCTTGAACTTTTACGACCGGCAGATTCTCGGGGCGGTCGGCGAGACCGTGCGTGACGAGTGGAGGTTGAGCGACACGGCGCTGGGATCGCTGGGCACTGCTTTTACGCTGCTCTATGCGGTCGTCGGTGTGCCGCTCGGTAGAATGACGGATAGATTCTCGCGCCGATGGATATTGTGCGCGGGCGTTACCGTGTGGAGCTTTCTGACCGCGGCTTCGGGCCTCGCTCGGAACTTCACCCAGCTCTTCGCCGTGCGCCTCGGCGTAGGGGTCGGCGAAGCATCATGCGCCCCGGCCGCGGCCTCCTTGATCGGCGACCTCTTTCCAGCTTCGCGGCGCGCCAAGGCCCTTTCGCTTTTCATGATTGGCCTACCAGTTGGCATCGCTTTGAGCTTCCTGGGCAGTAGCTTACTCGAACATCGCTTTGGTTGGCGCTTCACGTTCTACATCGCCGCGATTCCGGGAATCATCTGCGCACTGTTGGCCCTGCTTATTTGGGAACCGGTACGTGGCTCGGCCGAAGTGCACAGAATTACTGCCGCCGCCAAGCGGAAGGGTTCGCCTTATCTCCTCGTGCTATCGATTCCCACTATGTGGTGGATTATCGCGTCGGGCGCATTCCACAACTTCAATATGTATGCGATCGGAGCTTTCCTGTCGCCATTCCTCCAGCGGTTTCATCACTTAAGCAAATTGAACGCCGGTATGATCTCGATGGTGGTGTACGGCCTGGCCGGTATCCCCGGACTGATTGTCGGCGGGATGCTGGGTGATCGCATGGTGAGACGCAAACCAAACGGGCGGTTGGTGGTTGCCACCGTTGCGATTTTTATCTCAGCGCCGCTGATGTTTGTCGGACTTGCCAGACCGCTCGGTGACATGTCCGGATTCGTTTTATTTGCGGGGTTGGGCATGGCCTCGATGTACGTCTACTACTCAACTGTGTACTCGGCGATTCAGGATGTGATCGAGCCGTCGCTTCGAGGCACGGCGATGGCGCTGTATTTCTTTGCTATGTACGTGCTGGGGGCGTCGTTGGGACCCGTGGGCATGGGATTCCTGAGCACCCACTTCACCCGCAGCGCGGCGCTTGCAGCCGGCGTCACCGACACGAGTTTTCAGGCACTGCGCCCCTTCGCGGCGGAAGGATTGCACTCGGCGCTCTACGTCGTCCCGGTGTTCGGTGTGTTGCTCGGGCTCGTGCTGTTCGCCGCTTCGCGCACGGTGACCCGAGATATGGAGAAACTACAACGCTGGATGCGCGAGTCGACCGCTCCGGAGGCGCTGTCGAAAGCCGAGCCGCTGGAAGCGGTAGCGCCGATCGCGGTGAGCTAAAGAATTATTTGAAGGCGGTGCTTGAATGAAAGCCTGGCAAGTCAGCGAGTGGTGTGAGCCGGAACAGATGGCGCTGGCCGACATCCCGCTTCCTGAGCCGAAGTCTGGTGAAGTGCGAATCCGTAATCATGCCGCGGCTCTCAACTTCTTCGACATTCTCCAGATTCAGGGGAAGTATCAGACCAAACCGCCGCTGCCATTTACGCCGGGAGCCGAGGTTGCCGGTGTAATTGACGCCGTGGGACCTGACGTTGAACACCTTTCCGTTGGTGATCGCGTCATGGGTTCGGGTGCGTTAGGAGGCTTTGCGGAGTATGCAGTCACTCCGGCCGCGAAAACTTTTCGCATTCCCGAGGCGATGGACTTTGCGGAAGCGGCCGCGATGCTGATCGTTTACCAAACGTCTTATCTGGCGCTCAAGGTGCGCGCGGCAATCAGAGCTCAGGAATGGTTGTTGGTCCATGCGGCAGCCGGTGGTGTAGGCAGCGCAGCGATGCAACTTGGCAAAGCCTTCGGCGCGCGCGTGATCGCTACTGCCGGTAGCGCCGACAAAGTGGATTTCTGTTTGACGCAGGGCGCTGACTACGCGCTGAACTATCGCGAGGCCAGTTGGGTCGAGCGAGTCAAAGAAATTACCGAAGGGCACGGTGCTGATGTGATCTACGATCCGGTGGGCGGCGATATTTTTGATCTCTCAACAAAGTGTATTGCGGCTGAAGGGCGGCTGCTCGTGATCGGCTTTGCCGGGGGCCGCATCCCGAGTATCGCGGCCAACCGAATTCTCCTGAAAGGCATGTCGGTCGTGGGTTGTTATTGGGGCGGATATCTGGAACACCATCCGGAATTTCTGGC
>DASZZL010000219.1:0-11526 GCA_035545035.1 Pyrinomonadaceae bacterium | reverse complement strand
GGCCGAAGCAGCGAGCGCGTTCATCAGGTTATGGCGCCCGGTCATCGGCAACTCCGCCGCCGCTTCACCCATTGGCGTTTGTAAGCGAAAGCGAATCGAGCCAAGGCGTGACGCGTCAATTTTCCGCGCCGTCACGTCTGCCGGATTCTGAATCCCGAAAGTCAGCACCGGCCCATCCGTTTTTGACTTCATATCCATAACGAGTTTGTCATCCGCGTTTAGTACGGCGATGCCGCCAGGTTTCAGACCTTCGATCAACTCGGCTTTCATCGCCGCTACGTTTTCGATCGTCCTCAGATGTTCAAGATGCACCGGAGCGATCAACAATTCCACGCCGATGTCAGGCGGCGTGATTTGCACGAGACGTCGAATCTCGTGCGTGGGCGAGGACATTCCCATCTCGAGTATTGCCAGATCATAATCGCCGGGGCGACGGCCGCGACTCACCATCTGCAAAACCGACAGCGGCAGTCCGAGGCCGTTGTTATAATTGCGCTCACTTTTTAGAACCCGCCGGCCCGCGTTGGCGAGCACGTGTGCCGTCAGCTCTTTCGTCGTCGTCTTTCCCGCACTCCCGGTGATCCCGACAACCGGGCGTCCCCATTGCTCGTAAACTCTTCTCGCCAGCGTCTGCAAAGCGGCGATCGCATCGTCGACCAGCAACAGCCGGTCGCTCAATGCCTGCAACTTTTCCTCCCGCGCAACGCGGTCGCGTCGTGCGACTGCGGCGATCGCTCCTCGCGCAAACGCCGGCGCGATGAAGTCATGAGCATCGGCGAAGTTCCCGTTGAACCCCGCGCGTTCGTAGTCCGGCTGTGACAGAGCGAAAAAGAGCTCGCCCTCGCCAGTTGTGCGCGAATCGATCGAAAAATCAATAATTTCTTTGTCAAACAACTCGGCGCGCAGACCGTCAGTCGTGGCGCCCATCAAGCTTGCTGCCGTCCTAATGTTCACGTTGGCTCATCAGTCAGAACCGCCTGCGGTAGCGGGCGGTTGATCTCGAACATCGAGAGTCAACCAGCAAAGATGATCAACCGCCTGCTACCGCAGGCGGTTCTGACTAATTGCTGCGACCGAAATCGACGCGCACAACCTGCCCCGAATCAACTTCCGCGCCCGGTTCGGGACTTTGGCGCAACGCGCGTCCTTCGCCACGCGCCTCAAGTTGCAGCCCGAGCTGCGCGCACATTCGTGCCACGTCGCGCACACTCTGCCCGCGCAGATCCGGCATTAACGCGGCGCGCTTTGTGGCCACGGCGAAAACGACTTCGTTCGCGCCGCTGCGAAAGTTACGCGCTGCCACTTTCGGCAGCGTCGCGGCGCGCTGCTCGCTTTGCCGCCGCTCTTCTTCGCGCGCTTTCGGCGAAGGCTGCGATGCCTGAGCGATCAACGGCGGCCCGGATTTGATTTCCAGGTCGGGCGTGACGCTGAGATCGGGAAGAATCTGCTCGGCAATTTCCCGAAAGACGGGCGCCGCGACATCGCCACCATAGTACGCACCCTGCGGCTCGTCGATAACCACGACGATCACGACCGCGGGATTGTTGACCGGAGCAAAGCCCACGAACGAACCGATGTACTTCGTGGTCGAATAGGCGTGCGTCCTGGGATCGATCTTCTGCGCCGTCCCCGTCTTCCCAGCGGCGGTATAGCCGTTTAACTGAGCTTTGCGCGCCGTGCCTCGCAAGGTCACGTCTTCGAGCATGCCGCGCAGGGCCGCCGTCGTTTCCGCTTTAAGGGTACGCCGCGTTTCCGTTTTCGCCTGGAAGACGACCGTGCCGTCGGGCGTGCGCAGCTCGCGGACCAGGTGCGGTCTTACCAGAAACCCTCCGTTTGCCAGGACGCTGTAAGCGGTCGCCATCTGTAGCGGCGTGACGCCAATCTCCTGACCCATCGCGATCGATCCGATCGAAGAAGGCTGCCATCGGTTCAGCGGCCGAACAATGCCGGGCGATTCCCCGGCGAGATCGATTCCGGTCCGCGTGCCAAAGCCCAGACGCTTCATGTAGTCGAACATCGATTCATTACCGACGCGCAGGCCGAGCTTGATCGCTCCGACGTTGCTCGACAGCGCCAGCGCATCGGCAATCGTCAGCACTCCGAACGGATGATGATCGTGAATCAAGCGGCCCGCGACGGTGATCGAACCCATCTGGCAATCAATCTTGTCCTGTGGCGTGACCAGGCCTTTCTCGATCGCCGCCGAGTAAGCGACGATCTTAAAAGTCGAGCCTGGTTCGTAGATGCTTTGCAGCGCACCGTTCGAACGTCCTTCGGCTGAATCCTTCGCCGGCTGGTTCGGATCGAACGTGGGCGCGTTGGCCAGCGCGAGGATCTCGCCCGTCCGCGGATCCATCACGATGGCCGTTCCGGATTTTGCATGAGCGCGCTCAACAGCGGCGACCAGTGCCTGCTCAGTTCGAAATTGAATTGTCTGGTCGATCGTCAGCACCACGGTCTGGCCGGGATGTGGCTGAATTTCATAACTCTCAAAGGAGTGTCGCCGAGCGTCCCTCTCAAGATAAAGCTTCCCCGACTCGCCGCGAATCTTATCGTTGTAGTATTGCTCGACGCCGCTCAATCCGATCTCATCGGTTCCCACAAAACCGAGTACGTGCGCCGCCAGCGAATCGTTCGGATAGTAACGCTTCGGTTCTTTGCGCGAATACACGCCGTCTAGATTCAGCGCGTCCAGCTTGCCGGCTGCCTGAACGTCCATGCGACGGACGATCCAGACAAACTTCTTGTTCGAGTCTTTCGCGTCGTCAAGGCGTTTGGCCAACTCGGCCTGGTCCAACCCGGTTGCCGCCGCTATCTTGCGGGCCGTTAGCTCGACGTTATCAATCTCGCGCGGGTCCGCGAAAAACGATTCGGTGTCGATACTGCGCGCCAGTTCACGGCCCTGGCGGTCGAGCACCTGACCGCGGGTCGGACTAGTTTCGATGGCGCCGAGCTGTTGACTGCGGGCGCGGGCAGCGAGGTCGTCGTGTTGGCTAATCTGAACTTGAACTAAGCGTGCGCCGATGGCCAGCATCCAGGCAACCAGCGCGACCGTGACAATCAACGCGCGGCCGCTGAACTTGCCGGACATGGTCGCGTGGTTGGCTTTGTCACGACGGGGCATCAACAACTCCAGCAGAGGCCGCGAATTTCAAGACCGCCGCGCGAAAATCAACGCGGCGTCCCCAAACGCTGCCTCACTTCGGTCTTTGCTGCAGACAATTTTCTCTTGTCAGTGGCCGGCGAAGCTGCCGGATGATTCATTGCCACCGACTTTTTCTCCTGCGACTTCTCTTGCGACCTGTTGCGCGCCGCTCTCAGCGGGTCAATCTGCCCTGGTTGCATTGGCTGCATCCCAAGCTTGCGGGCCGCCCGTTCCAGGCGGGCCGGCGCTGCTGCTGCTTCACGCTCCAACAGAAAGCGCCGCTGCTCTTGGAGTAGGTGGTCGCGTTCGCGTCGCAACGTTTCAGTCTGGTAACCGTATCTCAGTGCGGCAAAACGAAGTCCACAGGCGTACAAGAACCCGCCGGCCAGCACCAGACCGCAGAGCAAAAGCAAAGCCAGCCGCGTCAGCGCCGTACGATCAGACTGGTGCACCACGTTCGCATTTCGCTGTTTTGTTGGAAGTCGTCGAACCATTGTCGTTCTCGAATCTAAGTTCTCAGCCGGCTATTCGATTAGGCGCTTGCTGCACGCTCGTAACTTCGCGCTTCGCGCCCGAGAATTTCCAGCGATCTCGTTTGCGTCCGGCGTAATTGGACGCCGGGTTAAGAGGTCAACCGCTTTGCGCGCGCCGCACACGCACGTGGGCGCGCGCGGCGGGCACTGACAACGACCCGAGAGTCTCAAAAGTGTTCGCTTGATGATCCGATCCTCAAGCGAATGAAAACTGATTACTGCAAGGCGCCCTTCTGGTTCTAAAGCATCAACCGCGTCTTCCACGAACTGATCAAGTCCTTCGAGTTCGCGATTGACTGCGATACGCAACGCCTGAAACGTCCGCGTGGCGGGGTGGATCCTCCGTTGTTTGCCTGGACCGACTGCGCGTAAGACCAATTCCGCAAGGTCGCGAGTCGTCCTTACCGGTTCACCGCGTTTCTTTTTCTCAACGATCAAACGCGCGATGCGGCGTGAGCGGCGCTCTTCACCGTATTCAAAGATGATCCGCGCTATCTCTACTTCAGAAAGACGACCGAGCAGCTCTGCCGCCGTTTCCGTGTCGCCCGTTGCGTCCATGCGCATGTCGAGCGGCGCGTCGTGCCGGAAACTGAAACCGCGCGAGGGCGAGTCCAGTTGCCACGACGAAACGCCCAGGTCGGCAAGAATGCCGCGCGCGCTCTTGACTTTCGCATTCGCGAGGACCCGCGTGATATCGCGAAAGTCAGCGTGCACGGCCCGAAAACGCGAACCAAATAGAGCCAATCGCGTCTTTGCCAAGCCGAGCGCTTCGTCGTCGCGATCGATACCCAGCACCCTCGTCTCGGCTGACGCCTGCAGAAATGCCTCGCTGTGGCCACCGAGACCCAGCGTGCAATCGACAAACAGGCCGCCTCGCTCCGGCGCGAGCAACTCGATCGTCTCTCGAAGTAGCACAGGGCGATGGGCCAGCGAGCCCCTGCCCCCCAAAGGCACCGCCATCACCACCGCCCCGTGATCTTGTTCAAAGAGCTAGGGATGAGAACAAAGCAGCGAGCGGAGAGTCGAGGCGCATTGCCTGAACAGAGCCCGCCAGGCTCTTTCATTTTGCCAATCGATCTCACTTTCAATAGACGCCATGGTCCCACCGCTCACTGCTTAGTTCTCATTCATCAAATACCCAGACCCGCAATCGCCGTCTCGTCTTCTTCTGTATAAGGATCGGAAACCAAGCGCTGCTGAAACTTGTCCAACTCCCAAACCTCCAGGTAGGTCAAGTAACCGAGCACCACGACATCGCCGACAACGGCGGCGCTTTTCCTCAGCAACGGATGGATCAGCACACGACCCTGCGAATCCATCGACGACTGCTGGCCGTAGTAGTTCGTCCTGTCAAGGAACTTGCGCCGTGCCGGGTCCATCGAAGGCAGCAGCGATAGCCGCTGTTCAATTCCTTCCCATTCCGGCATCGGATAAATTCGCACGCATTCGCCGGTCAAGCTGGTAAGATAGACGGCTGAGCCGTGCTTCTCTTCCAGGTAACGACGAAAAGCGGTCGGCACTTTGAGCCGACCTTTTGAATCGATCCGCGCTGGGTAGTTGCCACGCAACATGGAGTTCGGTTCGGAGGAGCAAAAGAGACGGCTTTGCGCTTCGCGCTGCTATCGTGTTCGTTTCGGGTAGTCGTGGCCACCTCACTCCACTTTGCTCCACCGGCGCATACTACGCCCGTATTTCGGGCCTGTCAATAGTTTTTACAGTTTTTTTCAGCCCTCATAAGCCGACTTCCCCTCTCAATGATGTATAGTCGCCGCACTGCCACGGGCGAGTTCTCTGTCCGACGCATAAATTGAATTCAAGATGAACGGTATTCCTGGGCTTCTGGTGTTGGGAGCGTTGGCCGCCCTTGCCAACCTGGTTGGAGGGCTGCTGATCGCTTCATCGGGTGCTTATCGCAGCGAGGCCAAGCTGTTGAAGTATCTCGTAGCGCTGGGCGCCGGTTTCATGCTCGCGGCGATCTTTATCGAGATCGTTCCTGAGACGGTCGCGCTGTGGACGAGCCAAGCAAGAGGCGCAGGCGCGGCTGAAGCAGTCGTCGGGGCGTTCACTCTTCTGCTCGGCGGGTATCTTCTGATTCAATTATTCGAACACACCATCGCGCCGCATTTTCATTTCGGAGCCGAGACGCACCCTGAACATGTCATACGCCCGTCGGCAGCGTACGCGGCAATTGGCGGCCTGACCATTCACACTTTTTTTGACGGCGTTTCAATCGCGACGGCGTTCCTGGTAAACACCAAAGTCGGCCTGCTCGTCTTCATCGCGATCATGCTGCACAAGGTGCCGGAAGGTTTCACGGTCGCTTCGATAATGCTCGCCTCCGGACGATCTTCAAAAAAGGCCGCCGCGGCGGCGCTGGCGATAGGCGCGGCTACCTTCGCCGGCGTCGTCGGTGTCGCGCTGCTGAAATCGCACTTTGCCAATTCAGTCGCTTACGCGCTGCCGTTTTCCGCGGGCGTGACGCTTTACGTTGCCGCCAGCGATCTGATTCCGGAAGTGAATCGCAAAGAAGAAAAGAACCCAATGGTTTCGATTGTCGTATTTGCAGGTGTGGCGCTCTTCTATTTATTGCATCGCTTGATCCCCAGATGAGCCAATCGCGCACCAGACTCTGAGTTAACTTTACATGACTAGCACCACTCGCTTTCATCGCGAATCATTTCGGATTGCACTGCTGGGCCTGGCGCTGCTGGGCAGTTTGCTCGCGTTGCGCGGCAGTGCCGCCGCCGAGCAGGCGAACTCGCCTCTACCCCCGCCCAATCCGTTTCGATACGTCGTTGATAACGCGGGCGTCATTGATTCCACAACCAACCAGCGCATGGAAAAGATTCTGCGCGCGTTGAAGGATAGCGGCGACATCGAGTTTGCCGTCGTTACGGTGAAGACGACCGGCGATCAAGACATCTTTGATTACTCGCTGGCCGTCGCGCGCGGCTGGGGCATCGGCTCGAGCGAAGGCGAAAAGAACGGCTTGCTGCTGCTGGTCGCGATCGACGACCACAAATACTTCATTCAAGTAAGCCGTCACCTGGAAGGAGATCTACCCGACGGACTTGTCGGTGAAGCAGGCCGGCGCATGCGCGATCCATTTCGGCGTGGCGACTACAGCAGCGGTTTAATGACCGCCGTTCAGACCATGGTTTCGACGCTGGAGGAAAAGCGCGGCTTCAGCGTCAGCGACGTTGATAAGAAGTACGTGTATCGGCCCAGCGCGGAGCCGGTGCGCGAGACAGGAAGGAGCTTTTCGCCATGGCTCTTTCTAATCGCGATCTTTGTTATCATCCTGCTCATATCGAGCCGCAGGCGTGGCGGACGCGGAGGTGGGGGAGGCGGTTGGCTCAACTGGCTCCTGGTCGGCATGATTCTCAATAGCGGGAATCGCGGCTCGGGTTGGGGAGGCTCCAGCGGATCGAGCGGTTGGAGCGGTGGTGGCTTTGGTGGTTCAGGCGGTGGTGGCTTTGGCGGCGGCGGCGATTTTGGTGGAGGCGGAGCCGGCGGAAGCTGGTAGAGTCAGTTTCAGGTTCCAAGTTTCAAGTTTCAGGTTCGTAAGGTCTAGACATGTCCAAGACAATCATCTCAGACGCACTGAATCATCTCGTCGCTGATTTGAAAGTTACGCACGGCGACAATCTTGCCTCGGTCGTGCTGTACGGATCGGCGGCGGCCGGCGACCATGTCGAGCTGCATTCTGATTACAATCTGCTCGTCGCGCTAAATCGGATTATGCCGGAGGACCTGCGTCTGGCGCAGGCGCCTCTGCGCGAGTGGCAACGCCTGGGGCATCCGCTTCCGGTTTATTTCACGGTCGAGGAACTTCAGGACGCTGCGGACGTATTTCCGATTGAGTTCCTGCACATGGAGAAAGCGCGTGTAGTGCTGCATGGCCGCGACCCGTTCGAGTTTCTCAAGATTTCAGATGCGAACCTGCGACACCAAACTGAGTACGAGCTGCGCAGCAAGTTCATTCAACTGCGCCGCCTTTACATTCGCGCGTCGGTTTCGGCCGAAAAGCTTTGTGCCTTGATGGTTGACAGTCTGTCGAGCTTTGCTTCGCTCTTTCGACCAGTGTTGATACTCCACGGAAACGAGCCGCCGCGTGGCAAGCCCGACGCCGTGCGCGCGACTGCGCAGTTGCTGAAGCTTGACAATACGCCTTTCGAGCGAATCTTCGCTCTGCGCGCAAGCGGCGAAGCCAGTCTGAATGAGAAAGAAGCCAACGACTTGTTCGCTGATTACATGACGCAGATCGAACGAGTTATCGAAGCCGTGGATCGCCTCGGCGGAAACCCGACCGTCAGGGAGGGTGCAGAAGAAACCCGACCGTTAGGGAGGGTGCACGAATAAAGCGCCGAGCCAAAACACCATGGAGATTTGATATGAAGAGAAACGCATTGCTACTTTCAATCCTGATTCTGCTTTCACTTTCGGCCGCTGGTTGCAGCTATAACACGCTGCAGGCCAAACATCAGAACGTGAAAGCGAAATGGTCCAACGTCGAGAACCAGCTACAGCGTCGCAGCGATCTGCTGAACAATCTGATCGAAACGGCAAAGCTC
The DNA here is from genome assembly GCA_035545035.1 of Pyrinomonadaceae bacterium. Taxonomy (GTDB): domain Bacteria; phylum Acidobacteriota; class Blastocatellia; order Pyrinomonadales; family Pyrinomonadaceae; genus UBA11740. The sequence goes on along the minus strand of DASZZL010000219.1, from coordinate 3,274 downwards.
TCCGGCGTGCAGGAGCAGGAAGTGTTTGGAACGATCGCGAAGGCGCGTTCACAACTGCTGAACGCCACCAGCCAGCAACCGCAGGGCGATGGTGGCGACCGCACACCCGAACAGAGGCAAGCGGTAATCAACGCCGCGAACAGCTTCGGCGGAACTGTGGGTCGCTTGCTGGTTTTGCAGGAACAATATCCGCAGTTGAAATCGAACGAAAACTTCCTGAAGGCGCAGGACGAGGTTGCGGGCACCGAGAATCGCATAGCCACCGCGCGCGGTGATTACAATGCAGCGGTGCAGGATTACAACACGACGCGCGGAAACTTTCCCACGATAATTTCCGCGAAGCTTTACGGTTTTCAGGAAGAGCCTTACTTCAAAGCGCAGGAAGGCGCGCAGCAAGTTCCACGCATCGACTCAAACACGCTGCGACCGAACCAAGCGACTCCCGCCAAGAAATAGCGACGCGAGGCGTTAATTGATCCCTCTATCTTATTGCTATCGGAAAATCTTGGCCGCGCGTCCAACTGTTCGGGTCCTGTCTCTTGCCGCGATAGAGTTTGGTCAGTTCCGGCACCTGGTCGTTAATGTATGCCTCAAGCTCCTTGATCGTTATCTTTCCGTCGCGCGGAGCGCCATCAGCCTCGCCACTCAAGCCTTTCAGCAAAGCGTAAGTGAAAACGCCGTGACCGAGTTTGCCGAACTCCGTTGCAACCTGGTCCTGTCCAGCCGAAGCCAGCACCGCGACGCCTGCCGAACGGGCCAGTTGCATAATGGCTTTTTCTTCCGATGCCCCGCGCATGGCTATCGTTTCAATCGCGCCGCCCGACTCGCAAGCATCGAGAATGATGAGTTGCTTCTGCGCGCGCACGTTTTTGAGTAGCTCCCTCAAGTTCCGCGCGGCGATGCCATTGGTTCTTAGGCTTCCGTCGTCGCCGTAGATGCGGACTACCTCGTACGGCACCAGATAAAAGTCGGCTGGATTCTTGTCATCGCTTTCGCTCATCACTCCGTGTCCGGCGTAGTAGAAGACGAAAGCGTCTTGCGGGCGGGCCTGTTTGATGATTTCGGTAAAGGCAGCTTCGATGTTGACTCGCGTAGCGTCCGCGTCAAAGATTACGCGCTTATTTATTTGTTTGAAGATGCCGTGCCCATGTTGTTCGACGGCGTCAGCGAAAGCCTGTGCGTCGGCGCGGCCATAGTTCAGGTTGTAGCGCGTGTTCTTGTATTCGTTCAGACCGATGGCGAGGATGTACAAATCGCTGGACGCTTCGGCTGCGCGCAGTTCGATCTTAATCTCTGCCGGATTGGATTCAGTGCGGTCTTTGTTGAAAGCTGTGGCGCGGAAGGTATTGAGGCCGGGCAGCAGCGTCACATCGAACGTTTTTGTTTTGGCCGTTGTCTCTCGCGTAAGCTGACGCGTTTCATCAGACACGAGCTTTCCGTTCTGATAGAGCCTGACGTCTTCGACGCCGCCGCCCTGATCAGTGGCTTCGACGTTGATTTGGACGGTATCCGTATTGAAAGACGCGCCCGTGTTCGGCGAGGTGATGCTGACGAGCGGAGGTCGCTTCAGTTCTTTGGTGATGTTGACCGGGTTTCGAACGTTCGCGGTTGGGGGCTGGACGCCTTCGGGCGTAAGCACCTGCGCCAGCAGTTTCGGGTGGTAAAACTTCTCGAAGAATTGACCGATGGGGTAAAAGTCAGCCGCCTGATCCTTGCCGTTGTTGACGTGCCAGCCGATAAGCTCTTCCGCGCCGGCGGAAGCATCGTAGTAACCCTCAGGCGTCCATGCGACCCAACGCTTGCGGTCGGCGTGCGGGAAGAAGGCGAGCAGTTCCTTGCCGTCCGTCATGCGATACCAGCGGATCGTGCCGTCGCCGCACGCCGCGACCGCGACACGCCCGTCGGCGGAGATGTTCACCGCCCACGCCACGCTGGGAACTGCGACCCGCCACCGCTCAGCGCCGTTGCGGTCGAAGAGGCGGAGAGAGAATTCCGTGCCGAGCAAGAACGCGCTTCTGTCCGGCGCGAGGGCGAGGCTGCGCGAAGTCTCATGTTGCTTAAGCTTGAGCGGTGTGCCGTTGAGCTTGGGTGAGTAGGTGTTTAGCCAATCGGTGACGTGGAGGTTGTTGTCTTCCGTCTCCGGCGGACGCCAGTTAGGCTCTCCTCCAGAGGTGCCGTCCAGCTTGCGCTCGGTGAGCGAGAAGCGCGCTGGCAATTTTCCGAACGATTGATAAGCAAAGCCGACACCCGTGCCGTCAGGCGAGAGGAGAAAGGCTTGATGTAAGGCTCTATAATCGGCAATCGCGGCACTAGTGAAAAGCTTTCGGTTGCCGCTCGCGTCAATCACGCCGAAGGACGGGTCGCTCGCGCCATAGACGATGCCGCCATCGCGCAAAGGGAGGATGTGCATGATGGTGTTCGCCGCGCCAGCGATGTCACGGTAGCCGCCACGCCCGCCGTCAGCCCATGTGCGGATGAATCTGTTGTAGTTTGCATCCTGCGCCATTCCCCCCGCGTAGAGCGTTCTGCCGTCCGCCGACCAAGCGACGCTAAACAAATTACCATTGTTGACGCCGGTAGTGTCAGGCGCGTAGAGCGGCGCGAGGTCGCTCGCTTGCACGACCGCCACCTTCGTCGAATCGAAAAACCCGACGGCGATGCGCGAGCCATCGGGTGAGAATTTGACATCGTGGGGTTGCTGGCCGCCCGTCACTTTCTGTTTGGCGAGCAGGCGCAGTGAGCCGTCACGCCCTGTCGCATAGAGGCGGATGAAGCCATCCAATGAAGTCGTTACCAGCTTATCTGCGCGGTCAAAATCCGCCCCATAACTACTGTCGCCGTAATCCCTGTCCTCGCCTGCTGGCGCGTAAGTGGCGGTGGAAAAGACGCGGACGCCGTTCTTGCCAAAGAGTGTTGCTGCCAGATACCGCCCGTCTGATGAATAGACGAGATGTAAGACCACAATCGGCAATCCGCCCAGCCGCCGGATGAGCCGCCCGCTCTCGCGGTCAAAGAGGTAGATGCTTTCATGTAGCCCATCTGTTGATGTCCACCCTCCGGCGGCAATCGTGCTGCCGTCGGGCGAAATGGCGACGGCGTCGAGCTTGCCTTCATTACCTTCCCCGATGGGCACGCGGATGATGCGCAGAAGTCGCCCCGCCGGAAGTTCCCAGACGTGCACCGTCTTGTCATCTGAGGCGGTCACCAGAAAGCGGTTTGCGGCGTCTACGCCAATCCGATTGATGGAGGCGGCGTGCATCCCCGTCTCGATGCG
>DASZZL010000218.1:0-4590 GCA_035545035.1 Pyrinomonadaceae bacterium | reverse complement strand
CGAAATAGAAAGTGTCGACCGAAAATAGTAGAGTGATTGCGCTGCCTCCAACATCATTTCGCGCTTTCAGCGCTAAGAAGCTTCAACTGGTCCCACCTGGGCCGATGGCCCAGGCTATTACATTTCGCGCCTTTGGCGCTGCTGACCCCCGAGTTTTCACACAGTCTCGATAGCGGGCGGGTCTCAAGTTGCGCCAGCACCCGCCCGCTACCGCAGGCGGTACTGACTTTTCGTCGTTTGCTCACTCGTAATAGCGCACCAGCCATTCCGCCACGCAGCTCGGTTTCTCGCTGCCCTCGCGCTCGACCGTGACGCTCCACGTCGCCTGCACGCCACCCTTTATCTCTTCGACCGTGGCCAGTGTGAAGCGGCCGTGAATGCGTGCTCCGGCCGGTACAGGCGAAACGAAACGCACGCGATTCAACCCATAGTTAATGCCCATTCGCACGCCACCCACCGACATCGCCCGCTTGCCCAGTTCGCTCAACAACGAGAGAGTCAGAAAGCCGTGCGCGATTGTTTCTTTGAACGGCGATTCGCGCGCGGCGCGATCCGGATCCACGTGAATCCACTGCCGGTCTTCGGTACTTTCGGCAAACTGGTTGATGCGCTCTTGCGTTACCTCGAGCCAGTCGCTGACCGCGACTTCTCGGCCGACGTAGTCGGCGAGTTGAGCAATGCTTTCGATTTGTGTGACAGGCATTTCGGAAGTGTCCTCTAATTCTGAAGATTCTCGAAGATCGTCGCCGCGCCTTGCCCGCCGCCGACGCACATCGTCACCATGCCGTAACGCGACTTGCGCCGGCGCATCTCGCCCAGCAACTGCACGGTAAGCTTTGCCCCGGAAGCCCCGAGCGGGTGTCCGAGCGCGACAGCACCGCCGTTCGTGTTCGTGCGCTCGTCGTCTATTCCGAGTTCGCGCATCACAGCTATGGCCTGACAAGCAAACGCCTCGTTGAGTTCGATCAGATCGATCTGGTCCAGCGTGAGGCCGGCAAGCTTTAACGCTTTCGGCACCGCCACGACTGGTCCCATTCCCATGATCTCCGGCGGGACACCGCCGACGGCGTACGAGACGAAACGCGCGAGCGGCTTGAACCCGAGCTCCTCCGCGCGCTCGCGCGACATCACGACGACTCCGCCGGCGCCGTCCGATGTTTGACTGGAATTACCCGCGGTGACTGTGCCTCTGGCATGAAAGACGGGGCGCAGTTTGGCTAAAGCCTCTGGAGTTGTGTCGGCGCGTGGTCCCTCGTCCGTATCGAACGTCAACTGCTTCCGATTCGGTGCGCCGTTATCTCCGACCTCGTTGATCTCGACTGCGAGCGGCACGATGCCGTCGTCTTTGAAGCGACCGGCGGCTTGTGCCGCCAGCGCGCGCTGATGGCTGCGATACGAGAAGGCGTCAGCTTCTTCGCGTGAGACATTGTACTTGCGCGAGACGTTCTCGGCGGTCAGTCCCATGCTAAGGTATACGTCCGGGTGGTGCTCGACAAGATATGGATTCGGTCTGAATCTCGTGTTGCCGCGCAGCATGCTCATGGATTCCGTGCCACCCGCGATGATGCATTGGGCCATTCCCGCCATGATGCGCTCGGCGGCCATCGCGATGGTCTGTGAACCCGAAGAGCAGAAGCGATTGACCGTGACGGCAGGCACCGCGTGGGGCAAGCCGGCGCGCAACGCTGCGATGCGGGCGACGTTCGCGCCCGATTCGCCTTCGGGTGTAGCGCAGCCCATGATCACATCATCAATAGTTTCCGGTGGCAGTTCAGGAACGCGACGTAGCAAGTCCTCGATGACGGCGGCGGCCATGTCATCGGGCCGGGTCGTGCGCAGCGTGCCTCTTGGCGCTTTGCCGACGGCGGTGCGCACGCCGGCGACAATAACAGCTTCGTTCATAAAAAACCTCTCTTTTGTCAGTACCGCCTGCGGTACTGACCTGCAAATCCTCGGTTAGGGACGAAACAACATGCAGGTAGCCGTACCGTGCGCGTAAAGTTTCCCGTCTTCATCCGTGATTCTGCCTTCGGCGGTGGCCACCCTGCCGCCGGCGTGAATCATATTGGCCTCGCATCGCAACTCGCCGCGTTCGCGCGTTATGGGGCGCAGGTAGTTGATTTTCATTTCCAATGTCGTGAAGACTTTCCCCGCGGGCATCATGGCGTTAATCGCGCAGCCGAGGGCCGAATCGAGCAGCGTCGCCGCCAGGCCTCCATGCGCAATGCCGAGCCCGTTGTAGTGGCGCTCGTCGGGCTGGACGGTAAAGACCGCGCGCCCCTCGCTCACTTCGACGAGCTTCAGACCCAGCAACTGGACCATACCCGAGGGCGGCAATTCACCCGTCATCATCTTGCGCATGTACTCGAGGCCGCTCATTATGCGGCGGGCCTCAGTGCGGTCCGGCGGTAATTCTTTATCGACTGTCCGTGTCATTCATCACCCCGGGTAACTTCAAAGATGTCTCTCTTTGGAGTGCGGCGACTTGTCACCGCTTTTGGTTGAGAGTCATTCAACGTTGAAAAGCTGCGACAAGTCGCAGCACTCCAAAATGAGTCGCTTCCTAGTTGCGCAATGGCTTGCCCGTTTCCAGCATGTGCTTGATGCGTTCGAGCGTCTTTGGTTCACCGCACAGCGAGACAAACGCCTCGCGCTCGAGATCAAGAAAGTATTGCTCGTCGACCCACTGGCCCGACGAGAGATCGCCGCCGCAAAGAATATAAGCGACTCTGTTGCTGACGTGCAGATCGTACTCACTCATATAGCCACCCTGTCGCATGACGTAGAGGCCCGCTCGCAGCGCCGCGAGTGCGTCGCGTCCAGCGGCATAGCAGGACTTAGCAGGCGCCGGCGCAGTGTAGCCGGCGGTGGCGAGTTCAAGTACCAACCCCTTCGCCTCCGCTATTTGATGATCGCGATTCATCACAATCTGATCGGCACGGTCAAGAAAGCCAAAGGACCGTGCTTCGGCGGCACTCGTCGAAACTTTCGCCATGCCGATAGTCTGAAGCGCCTGCTGGAGAAACGGCAACGGATCAGTACTCACTATCTGCATCGCGGGCGAGACGATTCGGCGCACCAGTTCCTTACAACCACCGGCACCGGGAACCAGCCCGACGCCGACCTCAACCAAACCCATGTAAGTCTCTGCCGCCGCTGCCGTCCGGGCCCCAGTCATCGACACTTCCGCGCCGCCACCAAGCGTCCGGCCCGCGGGCGCAGTCACAACCGGTTTGGAGCAGAAACGCACACTCATGAGCGCGTCCTGCATTTCTTTCACGCTGTGTTCAATCGCGGCGAATCCTCCTGCGCCCAGGCCCCCAGCGAGATTTGCGCCGACGCAGAAGTCCGCAGCCTCGTTGCCGATCACCATGCCGGCCCAGTCTTTCGTCTCAATCTCCTCGACCGCCTCGCGCAGCATGTCCCTGATATCTGCATCGAGCGTGTTCATCTTGGTATGAAATTCAAGACAGGCCACGCCGTCGCCGAGATCGATCAAGCTCGCGCCTTTGTTCTCGCGCACCACGCGTCCGGCAGTCTTTAAGCTGTGCAGCGAGATCTCGCGCTGGTCCACAGGTTTAGCCGCGTAGGTTTTGCGCGCCGGGTCGTAGTAGCTCAACCGTCCATTGTCCGAGCGGTAAAAAGTTTCGTGCCCGGCGGCGAGCATCTCTTTGACCCACGGCGCGACTTCAATTTTGTTTGCTTCCATGGCCGCGGCCGTCGGCTGGACACCGAGCGCGTCCCACATCTCGAACGGCCCCAGCTCGTGCGAGAAGCCCCAGCGAACTGCGCGGTCCACGTTGACGATCTGGTCTGTGATCTCGGGTACGCGGCGCGCTGCATAAGCCAGCGAGTTGTAGATGGCGTGCCGCGCCAGCGCGCCCGCCTTGTCGTCTTGCGCCAACACGAATGCAAGTCGCTGGCTGAGAGGCTTGATCTTCATCGCTTCGGCGATGGAGGGAATGTCTGGTTCACACCGCCTGCGATATTCCATCGTCTCGAGATCCAAAGAGAGAATGTCGCGCTTATCTATCTTGGCGCCCTTGGGCGGCTTCTGGTAAAAGCCCTGCCCGGTCTTGTCGCCTAATCGTCCGCGCTCAATCTGCGTCATCCGCAGGGTGCGGAGTTTCGGGTTACGTAAGACTTCCCGCGATTCATCGTGCTCGATCAATCCGTAAAGGTTCTCGCCAACCGAGCTGGACACATCCAGGCCCACTAAATCCTGCAAACGGAACATGCCGGTCCGCGGGCGGCCGACGAGCGGCCCTAAGATAGCGTCGGCCTCTTCAATTGTGTAGTTGTGCTCGAGGATGTAACTCAGCGTCGTCGCGCCCGAGATCGAGCCGAAGCGGTTGCCGATAAAGTTTGGTGTGTCCTTACAGATGACCACGCCCTTGCCCAAACGCCGCTCGGCAAAGGCGGCAATGAACTCTGTGATCTGCGGCTCGGTTTCCGGCGTGGGGATCACTTCGAGCAACTTCATGTAGCGCGGCGGGTTGAAGAAGTGCGTACCGAGAAAATGTGCTTTGAAATCCGCGGAAGCTGCGGAGGCGATGGCGCCAATCGGTAGTCCCGAAGTGTTGCTCGAGA
>DASZZL010000217.1:0-7690 GCA_035545035.1 Pyrinomonadaceae bacterium | reverse complement strand
GTGATCCTCGCGCAGCCATTGCCGCATGTCCGGCGGCAACAACAACTGTTGATTCATATCGTACGCACGAAAGGTTTTGCCCATGGCAACCAGTTTACTTATTCTTTGATCGCTGTCTATCACTTTTTCCCGACAGACTCTGACGGGGTGAAACCGTTTCCTATCCAACGAACACGTTGAAATAAAGGGACCCGGTTGCGGCCTTGGCCGCGCTGTGGTTCTCTGTGCTCACTCTGTGTCTCCGTGGTGAAAATTCTTATCAGGCACTCAAGCATTGAAAGGTCACACTCTATCAGACGGTCTCTGCTGATCTGCTATTTTTCCAATCGACGCCGGATCAAACAACACGCATCTTACCTGCACGCCGGGCATAACATCGTAAAGCGGAATCTCGCCTTCCTTGCAGCGCGGCATCCGATATGCGCAACGGGGTTCGAAGTGACAACCGGTCGGCAGCGCCGTCGGCTTCGGCACCGTGCCCTCGATCGTTTTCAACCGTTCGGCCTTCGCAACGTCTTTCGCCGTCAGCTTGGGCACTGACCGCAGCAACCCTTCGGTGTATGGGTGCTTCGGCCGGGCGAACAATTCATCGACCGGCGATTCTTCGACAATCTTTCCTGTGTACATCACCGCGACGCGCTCGGCGACTTCGGCGACCACGCCGAGATCGTGTGTGATCAAAAGCACCGCGAGTTCGCGAGTCTTCCGCAATCCATTCAACAACTCGAGAATCTGCGCCTGAATCGTGACATCGAGCGCCGTCGTCGGTTCATCGGCAATCAGTACTTTCGGATCGCAGGCGAGCGCCATCGCGATCATCACCCGCTGTCGCATGCCGCCGGAAAGCTGGTGCGGATAATCCGTAGCGCGCAGCGCCGGATCGGGAATAGAAACTTCGCGCATGGCTTCAATCGCCCCTTTGCGCGCTTCCCTGCGCGAAAGATTGCGATGCAGCCGCAAAGCCTCGGCAATCTGTTCGCCGACGGAGAACACCGGATTCAGCGAGGTCATCGGATCCTGAAAGATCATCGCGATGTCGTTGCCGCGCACGTCGCGCATTTCCGAGTTCGAAACCTTCAACAGATTCTTTCCGTCGAACAGAATCTCACCGGCGACGATTTTTCCCGGCGGCGCTATCAAACGCATGATCGAAAGCGCGGTCATTGACTTGCCGCAGCCGCTCTCGCCTACCAACCCCAGCAACTCGCCGCGATCGAGATGAAAACTGACGCCATCAACCGCGCGCACCAGTCCCGCGCGCGTGGGAAAGTATGTCTTCAAATTGTTGACTTCGAGTAGATGGGACACGGTCTTTTCGGTTTCCGTACTAAGAAATCAAGTCCAGTAAGTCAGGCTTTTGTTGACAACGGGTGTTTCGGAGTACCGACTTCAGTCGGGCTCTTGGTTGCGAACAACCCAACTAAAGTTGGTACTCCGAAACGCCGCTTTCGCTTCTCCCTCGTTTTTCTTGGCAAGTTGAATCGCGTTGACAGGCCTCGTCTTCTCGATCAAACTTCTACCGGCAACTGAAGCTTCAAAGAGGTTCTCGCAATGTTCAAGCACAGCTTAACCGCAAAAAGAATCCTGCTCAATGCTTTCCTGCCGACAGTCGTCGCGCTCGCTTTGGCTACCGGCTCCCTTGCACGACCGCAGGATCCGGCGGAACGACAGCGCGCGATCGACCTTTATGAGGCCAACAATTTCGTGGCTGCTCTGCCTTTGCTCGAAAAAGTAGCGGCCTCCTCCCCGAACGATCCGGTGATTCTTTCGCGATTGGGTTTCGCTCTTTACGCCAACTCCGTGGACGAGAAGGATCCGACCTTGCGTCAGAAGATGCGCGAGCGAGCGCGCAATACGCTCTTGCGTTCGCAATCGCTCGGCGACAGCAGCAATCTCACGAAAATCACTGTCGATGCTTTGTCGGCGCCTGATGCATCTCAAATCCCTTTTTCCAATATCAAAGCCGCCGAGACCGCAATTCGCGATGGCGAGGCGGCCTTTATGCGCGGCGATATGGACAAAGCGATTGCTGCATACAAACGCGCGCTTGAACTTGATCCACAACTCTACGACGCGGCGCTTTATGCGGGCGACGCCGAATTCAAGAAAGGAAACAACTCGACCGACGCGCAGTTTCGCAGCGAACAATTCGACAAGGCAGGAGCCTGGTTCGCGAAAGCGATCGCGATCGATGCCAACCGCGAGACCGCTTATCGTTATTGGGGCGACGCCTTGAATGCGCAGGGCAAGAGCAATGAGGCGCGCGACAAGTTTGTCGACGCGATCGTTGCTCAGCCGTACAGCCGTCAGGCTTACGTGGGACTGACGCAATGGGCTGATGGTCACAAGGTTCCGCTGGGTCACCCAAACATCAGGCCGCCCAATTCCACGAACACCCAGGGTGGCCAAACCACGCTCTCAATTGACCCGAAGATCCTCAACAGAAATGACGGCTCGAACGAATGGCTGATGTACGATCTGACGCGGATAGCGTGGGCCAAGGGAGATTTCTTTAAGAACTATCCTGACGAGAAAGAGTACCGGCACAGTTTGAAAGAAGAGGCGGCGGCACTGCGGATGGTCGCAGAATTCGCCGCGAAAGATCTAAAGTCCGGCAAGATCAAAGCTCTCGAACCGTCGCTTGCTATGCTGGTAAAGCTGAATGAAGACGGGTTCCTGGAAGCTTACGTTTTGTTCGCCCATCCCGATCAGGGCATCGCGCGCGATTATGCGTCTTACCGGAAAGACAATCGCGAAAAGCTCCGACGTTACTGGTTGGAGGTTGTGATAAGTCGCAGTTAGCTTCTAGTTCCCGTTGTCGATCGAATGAGAAAGGGTGAGAGCCGCCAAGACTCTCACCCTTTTTGCCTTTTGCCTTTTGCCTTTTGCCTTATCTTCCCGGTGCCGGCTTACGTGGCAACTTCTCGTCGCGCATCGCGGTTTGGTAAACGAACGCGGCCATGATCGTCGCGGCCTGCTTCATGTCGTCGCCCTGTATGCGATCGAAGACATCCTGATTCGAGTGGTGAGTGCGGGTGTCGTATTCGATCTCGTCCTGGATGAACTGAAACCCCGGCAAGCCGATACCGTCAAACGATTGGTGATCGGTGCCGCCCGTGTTTGAAATCGTAATCGTGCTGGCGCCCATATCGCGGAAAGGCATCAACCATTGACTGAATAAATCACGCACACCGTTGTTGCCTTGCAGGTACACGCCGCGAATCTTTCCGGTGCCATTGTCGAGATTGAAATAGCCGGAAAACTTTTCGTACTCAGGAAGTGTCGTCAACCTGGGTCGGGCTGCCGGCTGGCTATTTGGCGTCCCAGGAGGAACCACGCCCGGATTTCCCGGCTCGATTTTTCCGAAATGCTGCGCGACATAAGCGCGAGACCCGAGCAGTCCCTCTTCTTCACCCGTCCACAAAGCGATGCGGATGGTGCGACGCGGTTTCAGTCCCAGAGCTTGCAGGATGCGAACCGCTTCCATCGCCACAGCCACGCCGGCACCGTTGTCAGTTGCGCCCGTGCCTGAATGCCACGAGTCCATGTGCCCGCCGAGCATCACGATTTCGTCTTTCAAATCGGAACCGGGAATTTCGGCGATCGTGTTGTAGCCCATGTTGTCCTGGTCCTGATATTCAACCTGCAAGTCAACGGTCATCTTCAACTTTTCGCCCTGTTGCATCATGCGCATCATGCGGTTGTACTGCTCTACAGAAACCGTCATCTGCGGGACCATTTTCGTTTCGGCTTTCGGGTCGTAATACGAGAGACGAGTCAAAGTGCGCATCTCCTCAAGGCTCTTGGGGATCGGCTGGGCTACGGTCGCCTGTTGGACAAAAATAGTTCCGCCCGTGCCGCGAGGACTTACATCGACCAGCACCGCCGCGCCTTCGTCAACAATCATGTTCATCCGCTTCGCCTGGAAAACAGTTTGCTGAAAAAGCTGCTGTTGGCGCTCTTGCGGAGTCAGATTGCCCCCGCCAGCGCCTCGCCCGCCACTGCCGCCGAATCCTCCTCCTGGTCCGGGAGGATTCGCGTTTGCCAACGCCAGCAGGTTTTTTTCGTCTCGGCGTGCTCCCAGCGGATCGAACAAAGCTTTAACTTCCACCGTCGGAGAGATCAAAACGATCTTACCTTTCAACTGTCCCTTGTACTTCTCCAGGTCTGCTACGGTTTTGGCATCAAGATAAATCACATCGGCCGTCACCACGCTACTCGGTGGAGGCCCTGGTGCCGCGATCTTCTTCTTGCTTTTGGGATCAGGGGTCGCTACTGCCGGCATCACCTTAATACCTGGAGACCATGCTTTCGGATAAGCGATAAGCGGAATGTCCTGTGGTTCTGTGATCTGCGCCGAAAAACGTCTGAGCGTCCAGCCGCGTCCGAAAGGACCCCAGGCTTCCAGGTGACCATTTTGCAATCCCCACGACGTAAGCTTGTCTCTGGTCCATTCGTTTGCTCGTTTCGCGTTCGGGGACGCGGTCAAACGCGGGCCGATGACATCACTGAGATATGAAAGCGTCTGCATCACCTGCGAGCGATTCATGCCCTCGTCTCGGATGCGGACGATGGGATCGTTCGGATCGGGGGCGGGCTGTTGGGCCCCAGGTTGCTGGCCGAAGGCGGCGTACGGCGCTAGCAGAGCTAAAACTAGCAGAGCTAAAAGCAGAAGAGTGGCGGCAAGTTGGCGTCGGATCATCAGGGTGTGTCCTATCTGAAAAGTTGATTTGGAAACGCTGCTCGTTCGCCCTGCGGTCAAGGGGGACGGGCTTTTCTGGAATTGACGTTGCTTATACTCGCAAAGTTACAAAGTTTCAAGAGCGAGAGGGAATTCCTCCGCAGATGAAGTCAGTACCACCCGCGTAAGGGGGTGGGTTCAAGGGGCCAGATGGATCCGCCCGCTTACGCAGGCGGTACTGACCTCAATGCGCAAGCCCGCCCTCACAATCGGGCTACTGCCCCGCTGCAATTTCAGGTTATGATTGCCGGCGAATTACTTCAGGGCGTTTCAAACTCGACTTCAATGTCTTCAGCCAAGACCCAACCAGCGCGCGGCATGCGCGACTTTCTGCCCGCCGACGTGCGCAAGCGCGAGTACGTCATCGGTGTCATAAAGTCCGTGTACGAGCGCTACGGTTTCGAGCCGCTGGAAACTCCCGCCGTCGAAAACATCGAAACCCTGATGGGCAAGTATGGCGAAGAAGGCAATCAGCTCATCTTCAAAATCCTCAAGCGCGGGGAGCATGAGAAGACCGCCGAGGCCGATCTGGCGTTGCGTTACGATCTGACCGTGCCTTTGGCGCGGGTGGTCGCGCAATATCAAAACGAGCTGCCAAAGTTTTTCAAACGCTATCAAATCCAACCCGTGTGGCGCGCCGACCGCCCTGCGCGCGGCCGCTTTCGCGAGTTCTATCAATGTGATGTTGATGTGCTCGGATCGCGATCGATGGTCGTCGAAGCAGAACTGATCGCGGCGGCGAGTGACGCGCTGGTTGCGCTTGGATTCAATGATTTCACGATCCGGTTAAATCATCGACAGTTGATCGATGCCATGATGGTGGCATCGATGATCGAGCCAGACAAGCGCGCGAGTGTGCTGGTGACAATCGACAAGTTGGATAAAATAGGGATCGAAGGGGTTGAGCGAGAATTAAGGATTCTGGGATTGTCCGAAGACAACATTCGGCCCTTGCTTAACCGAATGACTAAGAAAACGTTCATCGATCCTTCGTTCAAGGTACATGAGTTCTCTCAGGACAACTACGAGGCAAATACGGAACATCTCGGGTTTATTTTCAACTCTTTCAAAGATTTTCCATATGATCATGAGGCAAAGACGCTAGGAAGCAAAGCAGTTGGCGAGCTAAGTGAAATTATCGACTTAGCTAGATCTGCATCGGCTAACAAACATATCAAGATCGATCCGTCACTCGCGCGCGGGCTTTCTTACTACACGGGTACGATCATGGAGATTAGCGTCTCCGATCTTTCTGGTAGTCTCGGTGGCGGCGGTCGTTACGACAATCTGGTCGGAATGTTCCTGGGCAAAGACATTCCGGCGTGCGGATTCTCGCTCGGACTTGAGCGCATCATTGTCGTCATGAGCGAGCGCGAGATGTTTCCGGCGCTACTGATCACGTCGCCAGCGGATGTAATGGTTTTGATTTGGTACGAAAAGGATAAAGCCGAGAAGATAGAGGCAGCTAAAACTTCTCTCTCATTAGCGCAAGAGTTGAGAGCGTCGGGCCTTCGAGTCGATGTGTATCCCGTGCGCAACGTAAAGGTGTCAACACAGATCGCATACGCAGCAAAACGCCAATTCCCATTCGTCGCCTTTATTGGCGAAGATGAACGTCAGACGGATCTCGTTTCGATTAAGGATCTGCGAACCGGTGAACAAAGCAGCTTGTCGCGAGTTCGAGCCATTGAACTCATAAAAGCAGCAGTAAAGAAACATCATGTCGAAAACTCTCCGCAATAGGTTCCTTCTGCTTCTCCTGCTATTAGCCGCTTTTAGAGTTGAGGGTGGTGCTGCGCAGCAAAACAATCCTGAGGGCTTCCTTAAAACTTCCACGGGCGAGGTAATGTTCATTCAACTGACTCAACTTCGCGGAAGGTTGAGCGGTCAAATGCAAATCATCAGTTTGGAGGGTCGTTACAAGAAAGAAACTAAGGCCCAAAGTGCTTCCTTCTCTGGCGTGATCAACGGTTCACAGCTTAGTTTAGTTTTCAAAGGTTTCCTAACAGAACGGACAATCGTTGGAACTCTTTCCAGATCCAAGTTGACTCTATCCCTACCGCAAGCGAACGGGAAGATTTCTGTAGCCGTTTTTTCACGTGCCTCGATTCGTCAGTACAACATGGCGGTAGCTCAACTTGAGCACCAAGCGGCGATCGCGAATCGTGAGATTGAGCAGCGTAATTACGAGGAGAACATAAATAGCAACATCGCACGGGCTCTGGGCGCACTAGCTGAACAAATAAAACAGTCGAAGGGAAGGAATGGCTTTGATAAAGAGGTTGAGTCTTTTCGGGAACACTGGGCAACAATGCAACAGCATGCACACGAGTTTGAAAGCAAGCTGGATGCAATCAACGAAGCAAGGTATGCGTTGTCAAATCTTACTTACGATCGGAGCAATATTCGTTATGATCGCAGCTCACTAGATTACCAAACGAAGTCTGCTTTGGAAGAAGTCGCGAGTGTCCAACGCAGCATGAGTGAGGTAGGAAAGGCGTGGAGCGAACTCCAAGCGGCCATTCTCCGAGACAAGAGAGGCGCCATCCGCCGCGACGTATCGCAAGAACTGATCACAAAATTCCAGCAGACGGCCATGTCAGAGATTTACAGGGTTGAAGCGTTAATTCGGAAAGCCAATGGAGAAGCAACGGAGTTTGAAAGGAAAGCGGATGATTTATTGACTAAATCGAAGGACTCTTTTGAGCGCGCCCGCAAGAAGAATCCGCAGCTATGAACGATCAATCAATCGCCCAACACTATCTCGCTGACGCGATCAGAACTTTTCGCGATTACAAAAAGCTCGCGGAAGGCGCGCTCGCGCAAATGCGCGACGAAGACTTCTTCAAGACGCTTGACGGAGAATCGAACAGCATCGCCGTCAACATGAAGCACATGGCGGGCAACATGATCTCGCGCTGGACCGACTTTCTGACGACCGATGGCGAG
>DASZZL010000216.1:0-4679 GCA_035545035.1 Pyrinomonadaceae bacterium | reverse complement strand
CACGGGCTTCTGTTCCATTTCTCATCGTTTACCCAGCGCTGAAGCGCTGGGCTATTTTCGTTCGTCCGCTTCGCGGACTCCACTTCCTTCTAACTATGAGCCAATTTACGAGATTCCTGCTCGTGAGGCTAGACTCCTCGCCTCACGATTCGCTTCGGCAATCACGTCCGCCTCATTCAACGTTAACAACTCACCATCCCGCATCACAACCCGTCCGTCGATTATTGTCGTGCGCACGTCCGAAGGTTGCACCGAGTAAACCAAAGCCGAAACCACATCATCACGCTGCGGACTCGAATGCGGCTGGGCGATATCGATGACGATTACATCTGCGCGCTTGCCCATCTCCAAACTACCGATTTCTTTGTCCAGACCCAGCGCGCGCGCGCCGTCGATTGTAGCCATGCGCAACGCGCGCGCGGCCGGCAAGACTTCCGGTCCGTGCAAAGCTTTCTGCAGCAACGCTGCCGTGCGCATCTCCGTGAACATGTCCAGACGGTTATTGCACGCCGCGCCGTCTGCTCCGAGGGAAACCGAAACGCCGCGTTCCAGCATCTCCGCCACGCGCGCGATTCCGGATCCAAGTTTAAGATTTGACGAAGGACAATGCGCTACGTTCGTCTGTGTGCGCGCCAGTGTCGCCATTTCTTCATCGTCAAGATGGACGCAGTGCGCGAGCATGACGTGCGCGCCTGACATGCCGAGCGAATCAAGATAAGCGACATTGCGCATGCCGGTTTCACGCTCGACAATCTCGCACTCGTTCTTGTTTTCGGCAGCGTGAGTGTGAATCATCACGCCGCGTTCGCGCGCGAGATGTGAAACTTCGCTGAGCAATTCGCGCGTGCAACTCACCGCAAAGCGCGGCGCGAAACAACAACGAATGCGGCCGTCGGCGCGTCCGTGCCATTTATCGATCAAGACGAGCGATTCCTGGACTGACTCGTGCGTTTCTTCATAAAGCTCGCGCGGCACATCGTCGCCCCGGTCCATCATGCATTTGCCGACGGTGGCGCGGAATCCGCTCTCGTCAACCACGCGCAGAACCTCTTCCGTGTGACGCACCGTTTCCATCGTCAGCGCACAGGTCGTGCCGCTTTTTATTAGCTCAACGATACTTAATTGGGCTGAGGCGCGAATTGATTCCGCCGTGTGCGCGGCCTCCATCGGCCACACGCGCTTCTTCAGCCAATCGATGAGCGCCAGGTCGTCAGCCGCGCCGCGAAACAGAGTCTGACAAAGATGCACGTGCGTCTGGACAAATCCCGGTAGAACTGCGCAGCCGTGCGCGTCGATCACTTCGTCCACGATGGTCGCGTTTTCGCCGCCGATGCCCGTGATGCGCCCGTCGCGAATCAGCACATCACCGCGCACAATGGAATCGTTTCCGTCCATCGTCACTATGGTCCCGCCTTTGATCAGAATCGATTCGCTCATTGTCCACCCATCAAGCCGCGCGGATTATGCGCCGCAGCACCCGGCCTGTAAAGACACAAATAAGCGCCGCAATTTGAAAGCCAACCCTTCCAATTGTGGCACGGTGTGTGTATAAGGCTATAGCTTTCACACCTTAGCGCGGAGGCGCCACAATGAAGAAAATGATCCCGATTTACGTTCTCTTGTTAGCGATCCTTGGTGCGTTTGTATTCCAATTGCGCGAAACGCAAGCTCTGAGGGTGGAGCTAGCTGGCATTCGGAAGGAACAGGTAAAAAGTCCAACAGCCGGCGGACCGTGGGCCGGGCGCGGGCTTCCGGTATATGTCACCAATGAACCGTTAAAGGTTTCGAGTGAGCGTTGAGTCTTTGCATTCGATCCAAGCTGTGGCTGAACAAGGCCATACCTTCCGGCTCGTTCTCGGCCGCGTATAAGACGCAAAGAGAGGAGGCGCGAAGAGGAAATAAGAAATCAAGCGACGTTGAAGGGGTCAGGTGGCCTGCGAGCAAGGGATTTACTTGCGCTTCGGCCCACTCCCTTCATTGCCAGAGATCTTCCCTTCTTCAATGAGACGCCGCAACCCAGCCATTTCATGCTCGAGTTCTAAGATTTCTGCAAATGTAGCGCGGGGCGGCCTTGAAGCAAAGAGATTCTTCTTGCGTTCGAGCTCAGCGTATTTGTTCGCCAGCTTCAAAGGCATCCTCTCTATAATCTCAGCCATCACTGACTTTCTCCTTTCGAGCCTTACCGCGCTGTCGAGCGGCGGAGCCGCTTCCAGCTAGGTCGACACATAGAACCGTCACTTGCTGGTCTTAAAGCTAACGCTCGCATCTTCACCCGTGTGGAAGGAGATGCTCCCATCTGGATTCTGACGCACTTGCGCGTTGCCTTGCGTTTCAAGAAACGCCCCCGCGCCAGCTTCAATAGCAGTCTTGTCGGTCCGCATCGAGCTATTGTTGCCAACGATTGCACCACCTTGGTAGCTACCGAAATTGAGACTTTCGCTGGCATAGAGATTCGACTGTTCAATCGTCAAAAACCCTTCTCTAACGAGCGCGTCAATCACCGTCTCGGCTCGCATCGAGACGCCCATCATACTTATCCGGTTCTGGACTTCGTTTGTAAATTCCTGCCTGGAAACCGATCTTGCAGCCAGTCCTTTGAGCAGGTCATAAACACCGCTGGTAGCGAGCCCGAGTCCCAGTTGACTAAGAACACTCAATATTGGATCCATGCTTTCTCCTTAATGATCTAACTTACTTCTTCTCCGCCGCCGACGCTGCGGCGGCCTTCTTCTGTTCGGCGGGCGCCGCTTCTGCGATCTCTTCACGCACCGGCAGGCCCAGCGCGCGCTTCACGTCATTCTCGATGCGCTTCAACACTTCAGGTTGATCCTTCAAAGTCTGCTTCGAGTTCTCGCGTCCCTGGCCCAGGCGTTCGCCTTTGTACGAAAACCACGCGCCGCTCTTTTCGACTACCCGATTATTCGCGGCGAGATCCAGCAGATCGCCTTCGCGCGAAATGCCTTCGCCGTACATGATGTCGAACTCGGCCTCGCGAAACGGCGGCGCGACTTTGTTCTTAGCCACCTTCACCTTTGTGCGATTGCCGACCACGCGATCGCCGTCCTTGATCGCGCCGATGCGCCGAATGTCGAGGCGCAGTGACGCATAAAACTTCAATGCACGGCCGCCGCTCGTGGTTTCGGGATTGCCGAACATCACACCAATCTTCTCGCGAATCTGGTTGATGAAGATAAAGCACGTGCCTGACTGCGCCACGATCGCCGTTAGCTTGCGAAGCGCCTGCGACATCAGACGGGCTTGCAATCCCGGCAGCGAGTCGCCCATTTCACCGTCCAACTCAGCGCGCGGCACCAGCGCGGCGACTGAGTCAACGACGATTACGTCCACGCCGTTCGACCGCACCAGGGCCTCCGCAATCTCCAACGCCTGCTCGCCCGAATCCGGTTGCGAGATCAGCAAGTCGTCAATGTTCACGCCGAGCTTGCCCGCGTAATCAGCATCCATGGCATGTTCGGCGTCGATATATGCGGCGACGCCTCCAGCCTTTTGTGCTTCAGCAACGATGTGCAGCGCCAGCGTAGACTTGCCGGTACTCTCCGGCCCATAAATTTCGATGATGCGACCGCGCGGCACACCGCCAATGCCGATGGCTGCATCCAGCGACAGCGAGGAAGTGGAAATCGCGGGCACGTCCGAAATGTCGCGCTCGCCTAAGCGCATAATCGACCCTTTGCCAAATCTCTTTTCAATGTTCGCCAGCGCGGCTTCGATGGCCCGGCTGCGGTCTGCAAAACGATCTTCAGGCATGACTGGCATCTCTTTCTTCTGCTCCTCTTCGTTGGATTAAGTTGTGTCTCAGAATCTCCCACTGAGGAGCGAGGATAACACAACTCACGCGAGAATGGAACAGAGTTTCATGTATGAAACAGAAGTTTGTCGGGAGGGTTTGAGTGAGAGCACTCGTCCGGCGCGCGCCTCGGCAGCCCTCTCTGCCCAAAGGTGAGGCGATGCGGTTTAGTCAAGCCTCGTAAAATAACGCGTCAGAATACCCCAAGAAGTCGACTCCGTCGAGAGATATGATGGGGTTCTCAGAAGCTCAACTAAGCAAAACCAGTTAACCGAAGTTGCAATCATCTCGCTTCTTTTTCTCCACCTTGGGAGAGGCTTGGGAGAGGACCTGACTCAAGCTACGCACCTCCCCTGGCCCCTCTCCCAACGGGAGAGGGGAAACGAATCCAACTACTCACTGGCTTTGTTACGAAATCAGTTGCCGCACGAACTGTCCAACCCGCGATACGACATCGCCGGAAGGTGGAATCTTCTCGATTTCGCTGACGATCGCTGATCCAACGACCGCGGCGTCAGCGTAACGCCAGACATCAGCGACATGCTCAGGCTTTGAAATTCCGAAGCCGACAGCAACCGGCAAATCGGAAAACTGGCGCACGCGTTTGACGAGACGTTCGGCTTCGGCGCTCATCGCTTCGCGCGCGCCGGTGACGCCGGCGCGCGAGACGGCGTAGATGAAACCGCTGGCGCGTTCAGCGACCATGTGCAAACGCTCGTCGGTTGAAGTCGGCGCGACGAGAAAGATCATGTCGATCTCATGCGCGCGAAGCGTGGCGGCAAACTTTCCCGCTTCCTCCGGGGCCAGGTCGGTGACTAGAATTCCGTCGACGCCGGCAGCTTTCCCTTCGCGCGCGAGTTTCTCGATTCCA
>DASZZL010000215.1:0-3066 GCA_035545035.1 Pyrinomonadaceae bacterium | reverse complement strand
AATAATAGTTAGATTAGGACGACGGAATGAATGGCTGGGAGGCAGGGACTCGAACCCCGATAGCCAGATCCAGAGTCTGGAGTCCTACCATTGGACGACCTCCCAGCAGCGAACTCGAATTTACGTAAGTCGCCCTGTGAATGTCAACCGGCTCGTTTCGGGCGTCATCGTGTGCGAGAATCCTGCCGGAAAGCAAACGAAAGGCGTGTGCGAATTTAGAATTGCGCTTGCCTCCAGGCTCTAATCAAAGGAAAATATGCGCGATTGGCGGCGCCAGCAGGGGACGGCGCCGGCAACCTCCCTGCTGTTGGTCTTCAGTCAGAGCCAGGGCTTCGGAAAAAAATGAGCGAAGAATATTCGTCCGCCGAAACGAACGAGCTTGCGCGTATGCGCGGGTTGGTCGCCGAATACGAAACGAAGATGACTGACGCGGCGGCGCTGATCGCGCGCGTTAGACACGAAATCAACAATCCGCTGGCCGGTTTGCTGGGCCAGGCGCAACTGTTGCTGCGCGAAGAGCTGAGCGACAAGGCGCGCGGGCGCGTGCAAATCATCGAAGATCTGGCAAAGAGAATCGAGAAGATCGCGAGTGAATTGCGCGACGTCCAGACGCCGGTGGCTGCGGTAAATCGCGCTGAAGAGTAGGCGCGGCTTACCTACGCGAAGTCGAAGAGTAGAATTTCCGCCGCCTCTTGAACAACGATCTTGAGATCGGTTTCGTTACTAACCGCCGCTCCGTCGCCCTGCTTCAAATCGAATTCGTTGAGCTTTACCGCCCCGCGCGCGACTTGCAACCACGCGTAGCGATTCTGGCTGAGCGTATGCTCAACCACGGCGCCCGCATCGAGACTCGCCGCGTACAAGCGCGCGTCCTGGTGAATCGTCACCGAAGCGTCGCGTCCATCTTCGGAAGCAACCAATCGCAAACGCCCGCGCCTTTCATCTTCGGAAAAAGACTTCTCCTCATAGCTTGGCGCCAAGCCGCGCGCTTTAGGCAGAAGCCAGATTTGCAGCAGATGCACAGACTCGCTGTCCGAGGGATTGAACTCGCTGTGCGACACGCCGGTGCCGGCCGACATGCGTTGGACGTCGCCGGGCCGAATCACCGAACCATTGCCCATGCTGTCGCGATGCTCGAGCGCGCCCGACAGAATGTACGTAATGATTTCCATGTCGCGATGCGAGTGCGTGGGAAAGCCCTGGCCCGGCGCCACGCGGTCTTCGTTGATGACACGCAGACTGCGCCAGTGCGCGTGCGCCGGATCGTAATACTGATCGAACGAGAACGTGTGATAAGTGTCCAGCCAGCCGTGGCTAAAGTGGCCGCGATCTTCTGATTTGCGAATCGTGATCATTTTGGAGTCATCAAGTCCGCGCAGCGGACGATTGAAAGTAGCCCCGCGCTTCAGCGCTGGGTTTAGATAGTCCTTCTCAATTCTCATGAGCCCGCGAAGCGGGCGACAGGTACAGAACGGGAGCGGTAGCGACCGGGTCCTAACTCTCAACTTGGGAGTATCCGCAAAATAGAATCAATGACTCACACTTGAATGCTGGCATCCGCTCGCTACCGCCCGCGGTTCCGTACCGAGGTGTTCTGTCGCCCGCTTCGCGGGCTTGTTAGATTTCAATTGTTGCCTGATCCCCAGGCTTACGCCCAGGGCTAAATTCTGCCGCCATCGGCGGGGTCCCCGGCGCGGCAGCCGCGCTGGGGTGCCTGAGATGGCTCGTCGACTGGTTCCTTATCACAACACCGTGATTCAGAGAGCGCAACCTGCTCGCGAATCCGCTCGATCAGTCGCGGAATATCTTCACCCGTGAAGATTGGCAAGCCGTCAAAGTTGAGATCGATTGCCAGACCCGCGCGCCATTCGTTGAACTGCGCGAGCGCTATTGGGCCGTCAGCATCAAGCGAAGACAGATAGAGCGCGTCTGCTTTTGGCAGCCCCCGTCGCGCTGATGGTTTCACTGTGCCGCCTTCGGCCCGCGCGCACATAATCGCCAAATCAGCGTTGACGTAGTCCAGAAAACTGTTCCCTTCGACCACGACGCCGGTCGCATTCACGCGCGACAACGCCTGCTTGATCCCGTCTTCGACCTGATCTTCTCCGACAATCACCCAATGCACATTTGCCGCGCCCGCATCCCAGAAACGACCAGTGTCCTTCCCCGCTTCGTAATTCTCTTCACGGCCGGAACGAATCAAGGGCTCGTCACGCAGAAGATCGCTTACGCAGCACCCCTTCGGATCTTTCCCGCAAGAACGATAGTGCCCGCGCGTCAGCTTGATCGCTTCCCAGCCGGGCAGGCGCTTCAGCAGTTCGCACACCAGCGTGGTCTTGCCGGTGTTTGACGACAAGCCGCTGACGGCAACGATAGTTGGTTTCTCAGTCATCATTCGACGGCCTGATACTAATCACCACTGACTTCGACGCCGGCGTGTGGCTCTTGTCGGCGAAGTTGCGCACGGCTACCAGCACGTTCGTTTCCGGAAAATAGGTCGCGGCGCATCGACGCGGAATACTATACGGCACGACGACAAAACGGCGCGCGATGCGTTCTTCGCCTTCAAAGTGACTCGTGAGATCGACGGTCTGGCCGTCTTTCAGGCTGGCTCTGCGGATATCTTCCGGATTCAGAAAGACCACGCGGCGGCCGTTGCGAATGCCGCGATAGCGATCGTCGAGGCCGTAGATCGTCGTATTGAACTGGTCGTGGCTGCGCATCGTCATCATCAGAAACTGGCCCGGCTTCAAATCAACCCGCGCCAGTTCATTGACGGTGAAATGTGCGCGCCCGTCTTTGGTTTTGAATTCACGATTGCCAATAGGATTCGGCAAATAAAATCCGCCCGGCTGGCGCACGCGCTGGTTGTAGTCTTCAAACCCGGGCACGACGCGCTCGATGTGATCGCGAATGCGGTCGTAGTTGGCACTCAGATGATCCCAATCAACGTTGGATCGATCTGATAGTACAGCCTTTGCGAGTCCGACAACGATCGACGGCTCGCTCAGCAAATGTTCCGACGCGGGTTTCAAACGTCCCTGCGAAGTCTCGACCACTGCCATT
>DASZZL010000214.1:0-4984 GCA_035545035.1 Pyrinomonadaceae bacterium | reverse complement strand
ACGACTTACGAATTCAAGCCCGATCCCGGCGTGAAGTATTCCCGCGTCACGGGTCTGGTCGACGATCTCTGTCTGGCTTTGAAGGCCGAATCGATTCGCATCGACCGCATGCCGGGCAAACCGCACGTCGGCATCGAAGTGCCGAATCCGCGCCGCGAAACAATCTATTTGCGCGAAGTGATCGAATCGCGCGCCTTCAAGGAATCGCCCTCAAAGCTGACCATCGCGCTGGGCAAGACGATCGACGGGCTTAACTACACGACCGACCTCGCGCGCATGCCGCACTTGCTCATTGCCGGCACGACCGGCTCAGGCAAATCAGTCGGCGTGAACTCGCTTCTGGTTTCGATTCTCTATCGCGCGCGGCCTGACGAAGTGAAACTGATCCTGATCGATCCGAAGCGTCTGGAGCTGGGACTCTACGAAGACATTCCGCATCTCGCGACTCCGATCATCACCGACGCAAAGCCCGCAACGCGCGCGCTGCGCTGGGCCGTGGCCGAGATGGAGCGGCGCTACAAAGAACTCGCCGGCTGGGGCGTGCGCAACATCGATGGCTACAACGCGGAGCGCGAACGCCGCAACCTGGTCAAGGATTTTGACGATAACGGTCAGGCGTGGGTCAGGATGCCTTACATCGTCATCATCATCGATGAACTCGCTGACCTGATGATGATTTCAGGTCACGAAGTCGAAGATTCGATCACGCGACTGGCGCAAATGGCCCGCGCGGTCGGCATTCATTTGGTGCTTGCGACTCAGCGACCGTCAGTTGACGTGATCACGGGACTCATCAAAGCAAACTTTCCTTCCCGCATTTCTTATCGCGTCTCTTCGAAAGTCGATTCGCGCACAATTCTCGACATGAACGGCGCGGAACATCTGCTCGGTCGCGGCGATATGCTGTTTCTGCCGCCCGGCTCATCGCGTCTGCTCCGCGTGCATGGCGCATACATCGAGGAATCGGAAATTAACAAGATCGTTAATCACATCAAGACTCAATGGGAGCCCGATTACGACGAGACGATTACGCAATCGGACGAGGAAGCGATGGGCCTGGAAGACTCCCACGGCGAGCGCGACGAACTCTTCGAAGAAGCGCTGCGCATCTGTGTCGACATGAAGCGCGCCTCAACTTCAGTCCTGCAACGCCGCCTGCGCATCGGCTATGGCCGCGCCGCCGCCGTGCTCGATCAAATGGAGCGCGAAGGCCTGATCGGCAAAGCCGACGGCGCCCGCCCGCGCCCTGTCCTCGGCCGCGCCTACGAGATCGTGGCGGAGTGGGACGAGCAGGAAGCGTAGTAGATGCAGGGAGCGGCGGCGTTACCGACCGCATTGAGCACGCAGCGCGACCTGGAGGCGCAAGCCGGGTCCCTGGAGACAAGAGCACTTTCTTCGAAGACTAAAGCAAGAACAGTTCTACGAGTTGCCGGGCCTATGCTGTTAACGACATTTTTCTTACTTGGTGCACTCCTCGTAGGGGTCACTTTGTGGGGGCGGCACGAGGTAAACCGCTTTCTGGGCCGGCATGCGACGATTGATAGCGAAGCTACCCTACTTGCATTCAAGATTCTCGTGCGCCGAAATATGTGGGTAGCGGTTGCATCTTTGATGGTCGGGTTATTCTACCTTGCCACCAGCGCATTGCTGACTTGGGAGTTCGGCATCCGTGGCGTCCTCATCGTTCTGGCCGTAAGCGTGCCAGTTTTTCTCACGGGACGAAGCACAAAGAAGCTTGAAGCAAGGGCCAAGTCTCTGCCCTGCGACGACGAGCAACTAGAAGTAGAATACCGCCGAGTGGGCCACGCGTGGACTTCCAAGCTTTTTCCAGATTTCTAAATGCTAGCTACAAATGTGCTACACGGACCGTGAGTCTCTTTGTTCTTCCACACTTTCTGTGGAAAACTTTGTGGAGATCGTTTCTTCGCGTGTTACAACTTTCTTACAGCGCAACACTTCCAGCAGATTGCACACGCCAGCGGCGTTGCGCGATGTTTTTTCAGTCAGAAACTTTCATTCGTAAATCAAACGCCATTAATCAATGAAATTCCTGGCATCTCCCACGACGAAATTGATTCTCGTGCTGCTTTCGTTCGCCGCGCTGGTGCTCTCGTGTTCCTGCGTCAAGCGTCAGCGCGAAGGCAGTTTATCGAACCAATTGACGACCAGGGCCGCGCCACAGAACCAAATCCTTTCGGAAAACCCGGCCCCAACGCGAATCAATATCAACACCGCGTCGGCTGAAGAGCTTGAGAAGCTGCCCGGCATTGGCAAGGGCTTCGCTCAGCGGATAGTCGAGCACCGCGGAAAATACGGCCCGTTTCGTCGCCCCGAACACCTCATCATGGTGCGCGGGATCAGTGACAAGCGCTTTCGCGCGTTGCGAGACTTGATAACGGTTGATTGAAGAGCGCAAATTTGGAGTGCGGCAACTAGTTGCCGCTTTCAAAAGCGCCGACTAGTCGGCGCACTCCAAAAAAGAACACCATGTCGAATCTCACCCAACTCCGTCTCGCCGCGCGCGAAGTTTTCAACGAAGCGCTGTGCGCTGTTGATGCCGGCGCGGCGGTGCGGCGCGTTGTTCGGCTCGAAGATTCGCGCTTGAGCGTCTGCGATACCGTGACCGATTTATCTACTCAACGACCCATCTACGCCATAGCGATAGGTAAGGCTGCCTTCGCAATGGCTTGGGCGCTTGATGAGATTCTCCGCGAAAGACTCGCGGCCGGTGTGCTCACGAGTAACGCCCCGGGGTACGGAACCCCGACTCGTCGGGGTAGCGAGCGGGTAGATGCCCGCAAGGATACGAGCGAGCCGCCGGCCCGGCCACCCCAGCGCGGCTGCCGCGCCGGGGACCCCGGTTCGATGCCTGCGCTCCTGCGCTGGATAGTTTTTCAAGGCGGGCACCCGGAACCAAACGATCAAAGCCTCTCCGCAGCGCACGCGTGTTTTGACTTGCTCGAACGCGCCGAAGAAGAACGCGCGCTCCTAATCTTCCTCGTCTCTGGCGGCGGCTCGGCGATGATCGAGTGGCCGATCGGCGCAGACATCACGCTTGCTGATTTGCGCGCGACGAATAGAACGCTCATCGCCTGCGGTGCTTCGATCACGGAAGTCAACGCTGTCCGTCGGGCGTTCTCTGCCATTAAAGGCGGACGGTTGACGGATCGGGCTCCTCATTGCGATCAACTCACGCTGATCGTTTCCGACGTGCCGCCAGGTCAGGAAGGAAACGTTGCCTCCGGTCCCACTCTCGCGCCGCCAAACGATGCGCCGGACGCGCGCGAGGTGATAGCCAGATATGATCTTCGTGCGCAATTGCCTGAGACAATTCTTCGCGCCATCGACGCTGAGCCTGCCGTTTCAGGTCCAATTGATTCAACATCGCTGCGCAAGCATTTCGTCGTGCTCGATAACCGGAGCGCGCTCGATGCCGTTGACGAAGCTGCGCGCCGGCGCGGCTTCGTCACTGAAATTGTCGACGACATTTCGGATCAACCAATCGAAGATGGCTGTTCGGCCCTTCTGCAACGACTGAGTCAGCTTCGCGAACGCGCGCTCGGTGCAGAGTCGCGCAGCAATGCTGGGACGTCAGTGTGTCTGATTTCGGGCGGTGAATTTGCGTGCCCCGTGCGTGGTGAGGGCATTGGCGGGCGAAATCTGGAAACGGCTCTACGTCTAGCTACTTCACCGGGCTTGTCCAACTCTGAACCGTTTGTTGCACTTTGCGCCGGCACGGATGGCATCGATGGCAACAGTCCGGCCGCCGGCGCGATTGTTGATAACACGACGATCGAACGCGCGCGCGCAATCGGATTGGATCCGGAAAACTTTCTCAATCGCAGCGATGCCTATTCGTTCTTCGTCGCGCTCGGTGATGCAATCGCTACGGGCCCAACCGGAACAAACGTGCGCGATATTCGAATCCTGCTTACTGGTACCGAACCCCGACTCGTCGGGGTAGCCAGTAGGTGATTTTGATCGTGGCAAGTCTTGACTCTCGGGGTAAGCGGGGAATATAAAGCCAAAGGTGAATGCGCCGCGCGCACCCGCTTGCTACTGCAAGCGGTTTCGGTAACCTACGCAATCAGGAGGTCACGTTGGCGGCTCAACTTCAGCACTCAAGCGAAACAGCTTCCGAACCCGGTTGTAGTTTCTCGTTCAAGGATTTGACCGACGCCCTGAACGCTCGCACGTCCGTCCCTTCCCTTCCCGAACTCAACGAACTGATTGAGCGCACAAAGATCTCGTCCGACGAGTTGCGGCCGTACCTCGGTTTCAAGACCGGCAACTATTCGCGGCACCGAGTCATGAAGAACGAGTTTGTCGAGATGCTGGTGCTTTGCTGGAAGCCGGGACAGCGCACACCGATTCACGATCACAACGGATCGCACGGCGCCGTCTTCATTCACGAAGGCATCCTGTGGGAGACAACTTTCGACTATGAAGCCGCGACCGGCCTGGCTTACCGAGCGCACCGCGAGCTGCGCGGCGGCGGACTGACTGGTTCAGAAGTGCCGGACATTCATCAGCTCGGCAATCCCGATGTCAGTGGACGTGACTTGATCACGATTCACATCTACGCGCCGCCGTTGGGCGTGCTGAAGACTTATAAACTCGGCAGCTCGACGATTGATCTCTACACGCCGTCGGATCCGGATTTTCTGTGACTCCTCCTGGCTCCGTTAGGGGCCAAATGTTTATAGAACACGCGGCGTGTTAGTTAGCTGGCTCTTTGCAGAGCGACATAGCCATGTCGTTCTGCAAAGAGCCAAAAACATTTTGTGAGATCTCGATCTATAAATATCCGCGCCTACGGCGCTCTAAGTCATAGCGAGAGAACTTCGTCTCCTGCAACGGGTCCTATGGCAGAGTTTGCTAGCGAATGAAAGTGCTAACTTTCAGATCCCTGCCGTCAGTAACCACCGAAATCGTTCCCCGCTGACCGGTCGTCATCACTTCCGCGCCGCTCGCGCGCCAACGC
>DASZZL010000213.1:0-17705 GCA_035545035.1 Pyrinomonadaceae bacterium | reverse complement strand
ATCGCCGGCAAAGGAATTGCCGAGCACTCGAGCATGGTTGAGGCAATCAAGCTGGCCGCAGAGCTTTCGCTGAAGGCGGGCGAGAGCGGCCGGGCCGTTGAAGTGGCTTAGGCTATTGCCGCCGCAGGTTCGAATGGATAGGAATGTGAATTGATGGCAGACGACAAAAATTCAAAAGGGCGAGTGCTGGTTGCGGACGACGACCCGGCCATCCTGCGTCTGGTGACGACCATCCTGGAGAAGGAAGGTTATGCGGTTGTCGGCGCGCGCGATGGCCGCGAGGCCTACAAGGCCCTGCAGGGTGATGTTGGTTTCACCGCTGCCGTTTTTGACGTAGTCATGCCGGAGATTACCGGGCCCGAACTCGTGCGCTACATGAGAACTGAAAAGCGGTTCATGAAAATCCCGGTGATGGTAATGACTGCCGAGCAGGATCCAAAGCTCTCGACAGACAGTTTTGCGGCCGGTGCGATAGTTTTTCTTCCCAAGCCATTCACGACGACCCAGCTTCAAACCATGCTGCGCATGCTGGTGGCCAAGGCGCAGCAGGCCTAAACCTTGCCAGTCCCGCCTTTCTCTGTTAGAAATCTTTTTATTCCTCTCGGCAACAGTTCGAGATCCGATCGACAGGAGATCTGAATCATGCTCAAGCGATGTCTCGTCATTTCTTTGTTGGCCACTCTGGGTGTTGGCGCTGGTTTTCTTGTGGGCCGCGCGCGAGCGGCGGGTGATCTCAGTCCGAGCGAAGCGCGCCGCGTGATCGCGCGGATGGCCGGAATCCAATTGCCATCGGACGCCGTGCGCGTCAAAGATATTTCTACCGCCGGCAGCACCGCGGTCGTGATCGCGCAGGTCGAAACTGCTTTTCGGTTTGTCAAAGGTGACAACGACAAATGGCGCGTTGCCGAAATCCGCACGGGCGACCGGCGCTGGGAAGACGTCGACATGCTCGTCAAAGCGCTGAACATTGAGAAGACTGCGCGCGCGCGCGCCGAGCTTGAATCGATTGCCACGGCGCTTGAGTCGTATCGCCGCGAGCACGGTTTTTACCTCGAGGCAAAGAGCGAAGCCAAGCTCGTCGATCAACTGAACCCGCGTTACCTCGCGCGAATAATTCGCGTCGATCCCTGGCATCAGCCGTATGAGTACGAAGGCGCGCGCGGCTCGTTCGTGCTCCGCTCGTCAGGTCCGGATGGCAAGCCAAACACCGGCGATGATGTGACCGTCACACATTGAGTGTTCAGCGAGAGCAATTGACCAACGCGAAAAGCGCGGTCAGGGGCGGTTCGCCAACCCTTGGCGCCTGATCCTGACTGCTGACCTCTGACCCCTGATCTCTGACCTCTGCTTTCAGGAGTCATCTAATCAAATTCGTGGAAACGTAGTTGGTTTTTCAGCCGCGTTCACGCGGCTTGCCCCGCAGGGTTGCTAGACCGGCCGTTCTACGGCCGGGTTGCAGTTGGAAATGAATTTGGTAGCCGCGTTCACGCGGCTTGCCCCGCAGGGTTGCTAGGCCGGCCGTTCTACGGCCGGGCACGGTATGCGAACTAAACCAATCGAGCCCGTTTCAACGGGCTTGCCCGAAGGCGGCTTCAGCCAACGAGTTGCTAAAGCATTTGTTTTGGGTAAGCGCGCTGAAGCGCGCTACAGCAATTGTTATCGCGGTTGGCCCGGCGCTGGAAGCGCCGGTCTAGTAACCTGCGGGAAAGCCTCGTAAACGAGGCTAACGAAAGTAGACGGCGCACGAACGGATGACTGACTGGCTTAAGAGAGTGACGTAATGAAAAAGACTAATTTCGATCGATACCTGGAAGAGCAGATGCAAGACCCGGGGTTTGCGGCTCGTTTTGAGCAGGCGGGCGAAGCGTGGGATGTGGCGGTGCAACTGGCCGCACTACGTCAGCAGGCTGGGCTTTCGCAGAAGGAACTCGCGCGGTTGAAGACTTCCCAGCAACACATCAGCCTTCTCGAGTCGCCGGGTTACGAAGGGCACTCGTTGGCAAACCTTTGACGCGTCGCGGCCGCACTCCATGCGCGAGTGCGCGTGGCTTTCGAACCAGACGAAACAGGCAAGAACAAACGGTCCACCCGCGCTGTAGCTCTCCGTGGCGCAAAACGAGCGGCCATTCGCAGAACTTGAAAGTCTTTAACGTAATTTACTCGGACGTGCCCGAACGCAAGAACGATCTCATTGTCGGCGAATACCTACTAGACGCACCCAAGCGAAAGACTAATGTTGCCGTAAGAATCACCGACATGCTCGGCGAAGAAGTGCTTGAGACACTCCAAGTCTAAGTAGCGAATGAATGACTTGGAGAAGCCGGACCATTACCCGGACAATTAAATGATCCGAGTTGAGATCAAACCAGAGTTATTGAGCTGGGCTCGCGAGCGCGCGGGTTACGATCCCGATGCGCTTGCGCACCGCTTCCCGAAGCTCGCCGCATGGGAGCAAGGCACGGCGAAGCCGACGCTGAAACAGATTGAAAAGTTCGCCAGCGCCACTCACACAAGTAAGCAGTGAGCGGTGAGCAGTGAGCAGTAAGCAGAAGGCAGGAGGCAGAAGGCAGCCGAAAGCAAGGATGAAGGCGGAAGGATGAAGGATGAAATGAAGCAAAGGGTAGCGGGCTACCACGTCAAACTGATATTTCTGAGCTTGCCAACGGTGAATCTGGCTATCGCGCGAGTGGCCGGTAGAGTTGCACAAGGAGGACATGACGTTTCGGAAGCCGCTATCCGCCGCCGCTTTGGCAGCGGACTGCGAAATTTCCACGATCTTTACCGGCCGCTGGTGAATAGCTGGGCTTTGTACGATAATTCCGGCATCGAGCCTCGCTTGATATCTTCAGGAGACAATCCATGAAACAGCAAACAGCGGGTTCAAAGGACAAGGACATTCGCGCATCGGGAAAGGCGTTGCGGCGCGCGGCGCGCCGGGCAAGAGAGCTTGGCGCAAGAACTGGGACTCCAGTTTATGTGCTGGAGGATCGACAAGTCATCAACATAACCGGACGAGAACTGAATAGCCGCAGCAAACATTGAAGAATTCAAAGCCTTTCTTACGAAAACCCTTGACGCGCTTTTCGCCCGAATGCTAGTTTCAGATCAGGGCGCTCGGCGCTTGCTGCCCGGGCCCCGGGCCAAGGCCTAAATCCACAGCCTACTCACAGATGCTTGACGCCCGGCATCGATGGCTACGAGACTTAGGAATCTATCAAACAAAATGAACGGTTTGCCGGAAATCCTTTTATGCTCCTGCCTGGTTCCGAGCCGTTCGAGGAAGCCGAGGCGCGCCGCTCCGGGCGCGGAATGACGTCATGACGAAACCCTTTCAATCGATTCGACAACTGTTCGGGCGCATGCTCGGCGGCAACCCTGCCGGCGAAGACCGGACCGCGCACGAATACTCCACGCTGGGGATTGGTAGCCCCGAACCGCAACCTTCCACGAATGACGCCGAAGGCCAATCGGACGGACTCGCCGGTGAAAATTCACAAACGGACTTCGAGGCCCAGACGGCGGACACACGAAGGCTGCCCCAGGTTGCTCCAGAGTTTCTCAGCAGGCGAAACGGCGGCGCGAGTCAGCCTCGAGTCGCGCATGACGAGGACACTGATGAATTCGGCGACGTGCTTCTTGACCTTGGTGACATTCGTGGTGGCAAAGCGTTCGCCGGCGACGATCCGCTTTTGGATATCCTCGACGAAACCGCGGCGCACGACGACTTCTTCGTCGAAGCGACTCCGGAAGCGCCGGCTCCCGCGGAAGACGCGACGTCTGCGACGGCCGCGTTTGCGGAAGATTCGTCAGAAGCAGCCGCGCCAGTTCCAGTTTTCGAAGAGAGCCGGGAGTGGGCGATCGCGACGGAAACCGTTGCGGTTGAGGTTGCGCAGACTGAGAGTGAAGCAGAAGAGAGTGGCCCGGCATCCAGCGCGAGCCCGACTAATCGCTCTGACTTATCTCCCGAAGCCATCGACGCGATCGCGCAGCGCGTGGTCGCGCAGCTCTCGGACAAGGTGGTGCGGGAAATCGCCTGGGAAGTCGTGCCTGAATTGGCGGAGTTGCTGATCAAACAGAAACTCAAAGAACAGAAATAGTCCGCTGCCACCTGCGATAGCGGGTGGGTAAACGGAGGAGCAAAGAGATCGAGCAGTTGTTGCGGCTCGATCTTTTTTGTTTGAGCTGTCGCCAGTGCGCCAGGAATTTGTAGGTGACGTAAACTTGACGCTCATTGTTGGCTCTGCTGTTTCGCCCTCTCACGCTGGGAGAGGGCAAGGGAGAGGGCCTACCGCTGGCGCGCGCGAATCCACACTCGCGCCCTCTCCCCGACCCTCTCCCAAAAGGAGAGGGAGACTTGGCAAGAGCTTACCTACGAATTCTTGACGCATTGAACCGTCGCTGCGGTCTACCCGTTTGTTCGGCTATAATCCGTGGATGCAATTTGAACGGGTCGCACTATGAAAACAGAGAAAACTTCTAGGCCTCGAAGAAAAGCTGCCGGCGAGATGCGCCGGGCATACAGGTTCGATTACAAAAAGGCGCGTCCGAACCGGTTCGCGTCAATTGCAAACGAAGAGCCACTGGTCGTCATGGTTGACCCGGACGTTGCTGAAGTGTTCACTACACCTGAGTCTGTGAACCGCGCCTTGCGTGCCTTGATTGCGGCAATGCCGAAGCGACTGCAATCTGGCGTGGCAAGCCGACGGTGATAGCTGCGAGATGATCGACATCCCCAAGACCTACGATCCTAAAGAAGCCGAAGCCGAACACTATGCGCGCTGGGAAGAGCGCGGCTATTTCGCGCCGGAGATAAACAAGGATCCGAACGCTCCGGTTTTCTCGATCGTGATTCCACCGCCGAACGTTACCGGTTCGCTGCACATGGGCCACGCCTTGCAGCATACGATGATGGATGTGATGACCAGGCACAAACGCATGTCCGGATTTCGCACGCTGTGGTTGCCGGGAACGGATCATGCCAGCATCTCGACGCAATTGATGGTGACGCGTCAACTGAAAAAGGAAGGGCTGACGCGCCATGACCTCGGCCGCGAGAAGTTTGTCGCGCGGGCGTGGCAGTGGAAGAAGGAGTACAGCGGGCAAATCGTAAATCAGATCCGGCGCGAAGGCGCCTCAGTCGATTGGTCGCGCGAACGATTCACGATGGACGAGGACCTTTCTCGCGCCGTGTATGAAGTGTTTGTACGGCTATACGACGAAGGACTGATCTTTCGTGGCAATCGCATCGTCAATTGGTGCCCGAACGATCAGACTGTGCTTTCCGATCTCGAAGTTCTGCGCGAACCACAGAAGGGCAAGCTCTACTATCTTCGTTATCCGTTCAAGAACCAGAGCGGCGCGATTACGGTGGCCACCACGCGGCCCGAGACGATGCTGGGCGATACCGCCGTAGCGGTTAACCCGAACGACGATCGTTATCAAAGCCTGATTGGACAGACATTGATTCTGCCGATTGTGAATCGCGAGATCCCCGTCGTCGCTGATGATTTTGTCGAGTCGGAATTCGGCACGGGCGCAGTCAAGGTCACTCCGGCGCACGACCCGAACGACTACGAGATGGGCCGGCGTCACAATCTCGCGCAGGTGCGAGTCATCGATCAATTCGCGCGCATGACTGAAGAGGCGGGCGCGGAATTCGCAGGGCTCGATCGCTACAAAGCGCGCGAAAAAGTCGTCGAAAAGTTTGAAGAACTTGGCTTGCTCGAAAAGGTGGTCGATTACGAGTTTGCGATCTCGAAATGCGAGCGTTGCAAGACGGTCCTCGAGCCCTTAATCTCAACGCAATGGTTTTGTCGCATGGACCAGTTGCGCGATCTCGCGTTGGCGAAATTGCGCAAAGAAGGGA
Organism: Pyrinomonadaceae bacterium; assembly: GCA_035545035.1. Classification (GTDB taxonomy): domain Bacteria; phylum Acidobacteriota; class Blastocatellia; order Pyrinomonadales; family Pyrinomonadaceae; genus UBA11740. Next base: position 11,839 of record DASZZL010000213.1, on the reverse strand, counting down.
AGCCGCGCTTTGTTCCCGAAGTTCCTTACGAGAAAGTCTATGCGGATTGGCTTGAGAATTTGCGCGACTGGACCATCTCGCGACAGCTTTGGTGGGGGCACCAGATTCCGGCGTGGTATACCGACGACGGACAGGTTTTTGTCGCGCGGTCCACCGCAGAGGCGCGCCAGAAAGCGGGCACGAACGATCTCAAGCAGGACCCGGACGTGCTCGATACCTGGTTCTCGTCCGCGCTGTGGCCGTTCTCGACGATGGGCTGGCCTGAGGAAACTGCCGATCTCAAAACGTTCTATCCGACGTCGGTGCTGGTCACCGCCCGCGACATCATTTTTCTGTGGGTGTCACGCATGATGATGACGGGTCTGAAGTTTATGGGCAAAGAAGCATTCGACGACGTTTACGTAACCGGCACGGTGCTCGACAAGCACGGACAGCGCATGTCCAAGACGAAAGGCAACGGCATCGATCCGCTGGAAGTTTTTGACAAGTATGGAGTGGACGCGACGCGTTTGACGCTCGCTTCCGTTGGGGCAACCGACACCCGCTGGAGCGAGCGCCAGGTTGAATCGTATCGGAACTTTGCCAATAAGATTTGGAATGCCGCGCGCTTTTGTTTGCTGAATGCTGATGGCGCGGAATCGGTCATCGATCCGTTTGCCGGTGAGAGCAGTAATCTTCCGCTGCACGATCGCTGGATTCTTTCGCGGCTCAACAAAACCGCGCGCGAGGTCAACGCGCAACTTGAAGCTTACGAGTTTCACAGCGTCGTGCAGACGCTCTACCACTTTTTCTGGGACGACTTTTGCGATTGGTACATCGAACTGGCGAAGGCATCTGTCACTTCGGAAGTCGATTCGCCCGAACGAATCGTCGCGCGCGCGCGTTTGATTGCGGTGCTCGAGCAATCGCTGCGGCTTCTGCATCCGTTCATGCCTTATCTGACGGAAGAGTTGTGGTTGAAATTACCGGTCGATCATTCACAGCTACTGCATCGCGCTTATGCCGGCGCCGAGCCGACGATCATGCTCGCCGCTTTTCCGAAGTGCGACGACGCTCTGATCGACGAACGCGCTGAAGCGGAAATGAGCGCAGTCATCGATTTGATTTCGCGGGTGCGCAACATTCGGTCGGAGATGAACATCAAGCCGGGGCAGCAGATCGATCTGTTAATGGAGACGAATGATGGTTCAATGCTAGCAGTCGAGGTAAAGAACCAAGTGAAGCGACTTACGCGTGCCACGGAGATCGTGGAGAAAATGCGAGCCGATTGGCCCAAGGCTACAGCGTACGCGGTCTTGACGGGAGGATCGAGTGTAGGTATCCCACTTGAAGGCATAATCGATTTTGCCCAAGAGCGCGCCCGACTCTCCCGCGAGCAAGAGAAACTGGAGAAGGAGGCCGCCAAACTCGAAGCGCAACTTGGAAATGCTGACTTTGTCGAACGCGCCGCGGCCGAGAAAGTTGAAGAACTGAGACTGCGGACGGTGGAAATCGGCCTGCGCAGGAGAGCCCTTAATGAAAACCTGGAGGCCGTCTCATGAACAAAGAGATTCGTGAGCGCGCTGCGCGCGCTATGCGGACAAGATGTCCGCGCTCCCAGGGAGGCGCTATCATGAACAGCCACATTCTGAGCGCGCTGCGCGCGCTATGCGGACAGGATGTCCGCGCTCCCAGGGAGGCCCTTCGATGAACTGGCTTGACGAAGGCGCGCTCTATTCGAGCATTGGTCTGTTTTTGCGCGAGGATCTCGGGCGCGGCGACATCACCACCCAGAGCGTTCTGGCGCGCAATGCGCGGGCGCGCGGCCGTTTTGTCGCCGGCGAGAAAATGGTGGTCGCCGGATTGGAAGCCGCGGAGGAAGTTTTTGTGACGCTCGATCCGCAACAACAGCTCGAAGCGTTCAGCGGCGACGGCGAAGAAGTCGAAGCGGGCAAAGTGATCGCGCGCACCAGCGGCTTTGCCGACGTCCTGCTGGCCGGCGAACGCGTGGCTTTGAATCTGCTCCAGCATCTTTCCGGCGTGGCTACGATTACGCGTCAATACGTGCGCGCGGTCGAGGGAACGAAAGCGAAGATTGCGGATACACGCAAAACGATGCCGGGCCTGCGCATGCTGGAGAAGTACGCGGTGCTGCTCGGGGGTGGCGTGAATCATCGCTGCGGTTTGGATGACGGCGTTTGCGTGAAGTCGAATCATGCGGCGATTGCCGGCGGAGTGAAAGCGGCGGTCAAGAGCGCGCGCGAGAGAATCGGCCACGTGCACAAGATTGAAGTCGAAGTTGCCAGCCAGAGCGACGTCACTGAAGCGATTGAAAGCGGCGCGAACGGGCTGGTCGTTCAGGGTATAAATCCTGATGAAGCAGCGAACTTGATCGGTCACGCGCGCGGCTTGTTGCCGGAAATTACGATTGCCGTCTCGGGCGGAGTCACGCTTGAAAACGTTCGCGCTTACGCCGAAGCCGGCGCTGATTTGATTCGAGTCGCCGCGTTGACGCAATCGGTTAGGGCGATGGACATAAGTTTTCAGATTCAGCCCGGATGATTGCCACCGCCGCGGAACTAATTTGCAAACGAAGCGTGAAAGTCTAAAGCAAACTGGGTTGCGACCCTCGCATTGGGCAAGACAGGAAGGAAGTCTCGTGATGCCAAAACGATCGATTCGACAGATAGCAATTGCGGCGCTGGCTTTGTTCATGATCGCTGGAGTGTGTCTGGTTGATTCCAGCGCTCAACGCCGCCGGCGCAAGCACAGGCGCAGGCCGTCGGCGCCGCGCATCACGAATCCGGCTATTTACCAGCCGTCGCCGAATGACAATGCAAACTCGAACACCTCGGGCGAAACGGCAAACAATAACGAGAACGCAAATGCGAACCCGCAGTCTCCAGATCCGGAAGCGATGAAGCAGACGATTCGCACGCTCTCTTCACAAGTTGATAGGCTCACGGATAAGATCGGTCAGATGGAAGAGGCGCAGCGTTCGCTCGTCGATCTCGAGCGTCTGTCGCGGGCAGAACAGCGCGCCAGTTCAATGCGCACGGAGCTGCGCGAGGTGCAGGCCAGGGAATCTGATCTGCAGGCGCGCGCCGAAGAGCTTGATTATGCGCTGAAGCCGGAAAACATCGAACGCTCGATGGCCGGCTATGGCACGACGCATCCGGAAGACCTGCGCGAGCAGCGTCGCCGCCAACTGGAAGGCGAAAAGGAGCGCGTGCGAAAACAGTTGGCCCAGCTAGGTTCCAGCCGCACACAACTCGAGCAGGCGATCGCGGGCGCCGATGTAGAGGTTGAGCGTCTGCGCAAGCGTCTGGATGCTGCTGACGCGGCCGCGATTCAAAATGCGAAGACAAACGCGCAGTCGACCGAAGGCACAAAGCAGCCCGCTCCGAAGCCGGCGCCTTCGCCCAGCCCTTATCCAACGCCGTGAAAGTAGCATAGACTTCAGTCTGTGGTTTTGATTACAAAGCGAATCACAGACTGAAGTCTGTGCTACTTTGGTTGTCATGGGAACAATAGCGCAACGCGATCTCTACCGTTTGATTGCCGACTCCAACGGGCGCGGCGAACGCGTCGTGGTCGCCACGGTTGCGCACACGCGCGGTTCGACTCCGCAGCGACGCGGCGCCAAGATGCTCTTCTTTGAAGACGGCAAAACCGCGGGCACGGTCGGCGGCGGCTGCGTTGAAGCAGAGGTTTGGGCCGAAGCACGCGAAGCCATGCGCAGCGGCGCGTCCGGTCTGCATCACTTCGCACTGACGGCAGATGAAGCGAGTGAAGAAGGAATGGTTTGCGGCGGGACAATGGATATTTTTATTGATGTGTGGAAAGCAGAGTGATGTCGACGCAATTCAATTATTTAATCTTCTCAACATTTGGCGCGAAATCGGCACAACACTGAGGAGTCCAGAATGAAACCTACGCCTTCAGGCTGGCCGCGCATTTCCAGCGCCATCTACTACGACGATGCGCCGGCCGCGATCGATTGGCTTTGCCTCGCCTTCGGCTTCGAAGTGCGTCTCAAGATTGAAGGTGAGGGCGGCAGAATCGAGCATTCTGAATTGACTTACGGCGAAGCCGTGGTCATGGTCGGCCAGCCGGGCTTACCGGGCAAGCCTTCGTTTCGGCGATCGCCTTGTTCACTCGACGGATCGAACACACAGAACATGATGATCTATGTCGACGACGTCGAGGCCCACTGCGCGCAGGCTCGCGCGGCCGGGGCAAAGATCGTCTCGGAGCCAAAGACGACCGGTTACGGCGAAGACTATTGGACCGATCGCGGGTACGAATGTGAAGACATCGAAGGTCATCACTGGTGGTTCTATCAACGCCTGCGCGATCCGAAACCGAAAGCGTAATCACGCTACCGCCAATTAGGAGCGCGAACGATAGACAAGAAGATGCCTGAATCATTGGTCGATAACTACAAAGCCAGGCATCGGCATCCGCTGAACCGGCTGTCGCACTCGATCGGAATCCCGATGATCGTTGTTGCCTTGCCGCTGTTTTTCTTCAGTTGGCGTTGGGCGCTGGTGTTGTTCGCCGTCGGTTGGATATTTCAGTTCATCGGTCACGCGATCGAAGGCAATCAGCCGGCGTTCTTCAGCAATCCGCTTCATCTCCTCGTCGGGCCGTGGTGGTTAATTCGTCGGGCCGCGGAAGCAATTGGTCTGGTGCGCTCATCTCCTTCAAAATAGTTCAGTCGTCGAAGCGGGGCAGTAGCCCGACCCCGGGGTCCCCGGGCGGGCAGCCCGGCTGGGGTGGGACGGTGAGGGAGGGCTCAGAGATAAAAACAAACAAATAAGCCCTTGCTGACGCGCGGGCTAATGCCCCGTCTATGACAGCCGACAAGACTCAAAAAGAATCAAATATCATCAGCGACGCGATCAGCAAAGTGCTGGACGAAGGTTCGGTCGCTGCGCTTGCGACGCTGATGAGTTTGTCTGAAAACGTCTCTTCCGAAAAACGAATAGGCGCGAAACTGCTCGTCAAAGAATCCGGCGGAAGGATTGGCGGCTTCGGCGACTCGGAGCTTGACGACGCAGTTGCACGCCACGCGCTCACGTTTCTCGCCTCGCGTCGCGAAGCCGAAACGTTCAAGGTTGAAACATTCGCGCCGCAACTAGAAAAACATGCCGGCGCGAGTATTCTATTCGAGCGCATCGAAGCCGAGCCGCGCCTGGTGATCGCCGGCGCGGGTCACGTGGGCGCATCGCTGGCGCGTCTGGCGGCATTGGTTGGCTATCGCGTCACGCTGGTGGACGATCGCGCGGAATTTGTCACTCGCGAACTCTTCGCTTTGCCAAGCGAGCAAGGGATCGAGTTAGTCCTGGCTGAACCCTGGTCTGAGGCGCTGCGCGAAGCAATCGGCAATGGCCGCGGCGTTTCGGTGGCCATCGTTACGCGCGGACACAAGCAGGATGAAGATTGCCTGCGCGCGGCGATCTCCAAGAGTCCTGACTATGTCGGCATGATCGGCAGCAAGCGGCGCACGAACATCGTGCTTGATAAGCTGCGTGAAGAGGGCGCCGACGAAAATGAGTTGAAGAAGGTGCGCGCGCCGATCGGTCTGGACATCGGCGCCGTCTCACCTGAGGAAGTAGCGCTGGCGATTCTGGCTGAGATTGTGGGTGAGCGTCGTGGCGGTTCAGGCGCGCCGTTGTCATCGTGGCGAAGATCTTGAACCACAAAGACACAAAGGCACCAAGAGAAACCAGAAAACTGAATGCATATCTTTGTGTCTTGGTGTCTTTGTGGTTAATTCTTAGTTTCGAGGTATTTCGCCGGCAGCGGGTTCTTTTCGTCCTCGCCTTGCCAGAAGATCGTCACCACCCACCAACGCTTGCCGTCGTTCATTAACTGAATGCTGTTGATGCCGCGCTGAAAGGGTTTCGCGTCGTCCTTTGCGTGCCGTGATTCATACGTGCTGAAGATGTGCGCGATGCTCCCGAATTTTTCCAGTTGGCGCGAAACCTCGCGTTCGAAGAACCCCTGCTTTTCAAAGGCGGCGCCGGCGCGTTGAACGTAGTCCTCGACAGTCAAAACGCGCGAGCCAACTTCGCCGGTCGGACGCGGGCCGGTGGGAATCAAGCGCGCGCCGGGAATGAAAAGCGAGCGAAAGCGATCCCAGTCGCGCTTTCCGGCCGGACCTGAGATCACATCGTAGAGCGCCGCAATAGTCGAATCCATAGTCGCAACGTCCGCAGGATTCGCGGGCGGTGTCGTCTGCGCCGGCGTTGTTGATGCCTGCGGCGTGGGCGTTGGAGTTTGGGCCTGTGTTGTCATAGCCAACGCGATCGTGACTGCGATCATAAGGAGCAGTTTCATCGTTGTCTCCGTTAGTCGGTTAGCGTATTTAGGAAAAGCCGATTAAAGCACGAGTTCGAGCGAGCGACAAAGCTGCGTTCGTCTCGACCTGCGTGCAGGCTGCCAGCCTGCGATCCGCACGCAGGGATGCGTGCGCTCCCAGTTTGGCGCAAAAGGATGCGCGATGTTATTAACATTGTTCATGTCCGCCGAGTTACAAATCAAGGAACGGCGCAATCGCGGTGTCAGCGAAATGTTTCGCGCGCTGCGACATCGCAACTTCCTGCTGTTCTGGTCCGGCGCTTTCCTTTCAAACACCGGCACCTGGATGCAGGCGGTCGCGCAGGGCTGGCTGGTCCTGCAATTGTCGAACTCGCCTTTCTGGCTGGGCGTCGATGGATTCATGGCGACTGCGCCGGGGTTGGTTTTGACTCTGGCAGGCGGCGTGTTTGCCGATCTGGTTGATCGCCGAAAGCTCCTGCTTTACTCGCAAGTCGTTGCCGGACTCTCAGCGCTCACCCTGGGCGTGCTGGTCGCTACCGGCGTGGTGCAGGTGTGGATGATTTTGGGGCTGTCGTTCGTCACGGGGTGTTGCATGTCAATCGCCGGGCCGTCGTATCTCGCGCTGGTGTTTGATTTGGTCGGCCATGAAGACCTGGCCAACGCGATTGCTTTGAACTCAACCCAGTTCCAACTGTCGCGCGCGTTAGGACCAGTAGCTGCTGCAATAGGATTCAAGCTCTTCGGCTTAGCAGGTTGCTTCTTTGCCAACGGCGTATCGTTCGCCGCGGTCGTGATCGGTTTGGCGATGGTTCGATATGACCGGCCACCGAAGCCGAAGACTGCGCCGGATCGTTCAATCAAAGACCGGCGCGCATTCGTCGACGACCTGGTTGAGGGCTTTCGCTACGTTGGCCACCGCCCGCGCGTTAAGATGTTGCTGCTGATATCGGCAGCAACCAGTTTGTTTGGCGCGCCGTATCTGGCGATGACGCCGGTTTTCGCCCGCGACATTTTTCATCTGGGAGCGACGGGGTTAGCGCTGTTAATGGGCACGGCCGGCGCGGGAGCGCTCTTTGGCGCCCTCTTCCTGGCTTATCTCGGAGACTTTCGACGGAAAGGTTGGTTCGTGCTAGGCGGCGATTTTGGTTTTGCGGTCTGCCTGATTTGCTTTGCGCTGTCAAAGAACCTTACCTTGTCGCTGATTTTTCTTTTCGGGCTCGGCTTCGCGATTGTGTGTTCAGTCGCGGTCACCAACACGCTGCTACAGAAACTCGTGACCGACGACATGCGCGGCCGGGTGATGAGCATGTTCATGCTTTCGTTCATCGGCGCCATGCCGATAGGCAACCTAATTGCCGGGGCCGCGTCTCATCGTTTCGGCGTGCCGCGCACGCTGGCCGTCGGCGGCGTAATCATCGCGATTTTCGTGACGGTGATAACTCTGCGCAGTCCAAACTTGCGCGACCTGTGAAATTTCGGATACAAGAGTCAGCCATGAAACGTGTACTGAAAACTTCGGCCGGTTTAACGCTGGCGGTGATCGCGATTTCGCTGGCAGCGATCATTTGCCAGGCACAGAGCGGATGGACGTCGAAGCGGATTGGCTCCGGCGGCAAGGATCTAAATGCCGTCTACTTCACGGACGCGAAACACGGCTGGGCTGGCGGCGACAGCGGCTTTCTTTGTCATACCGAAGACGGCGGCGCGACCTGGGCTGAGCGGCCAATCGGGACCGAACATTCCATCAACGATATCTACTTCGTCAGCAAGGACGCGGGATTCGTGTTAGCCGGCGGCAGCATCTTCCGCACCGACGACGGCGGACAGTCGTGGAGCGAGTCGCAGAAGTTCTCGCCATCTGAGTTCGCGGACGCGGCGCCAGAGCTTTACAGCCTTCGCTTTAACGGCAAAAAGAGAGGTTGGGTGGTGGGCTCGGTCAGCCGTCGGGTGGTCGGTCCAACCGGCCGCCGTGACGTCATCGAGAACAGCATTCTGGCGATCACGAGAGACGGCGGCGCGACCTGGGAATTGCTGCACGCCCCGACTCAACAAGAGCTTATTCACATCGCCTTTGTTAACGAAAAGCACGCGTGGATCGTCGGCGCCGGCGGCACAATCTTGCATACGGACGACGCGGGCGATTCGTGGACGAAACAGAATTCGCAAACTACGGAAACGCTTTACCACGTCGATTTTCGCAACGAAAAGCAAGGCTGGGCCGTGGGTGAGGAAGGCGTGATCGTCCTCACCATCGATGGAGGACGAAACTGGACTAAAGTTGATTCTCCGGTTCGCTCGATTCTGCTGAGTGTGCAGTTTGTCGGCGAAGGCGACGGTTGGATCGTTGGACACGGCGGCGTGATCTTGCGTTCGGGCGACGGCGGTCGCACGTGGATCGAACAGGAAAGCACTACGAAACAAAATCTCTACGCGCTTTTCATGAACAAGAAGAACGGCTGGGCGGTCGGCACTGACGGATTGATCCTGCGATACGAGCGATGATACCGGAACCCCGACTCGTCGGGGTAGCAAGCGAGTAAGCCGCGCTCCCGTGCATGCAACCAGATCATTATTTCCGGCCCGGTGATTCGCCGCTCGGTGTGGGACCCACCGAGCGGTTTCCCCTAAGAACAGTTTCAATCTATCCTCTCAAGAGAGAGAGCAGAGGTAAGTGTCGACGGCTCGGAGACGAGGCAAAGCCATGGCGATCTTGTTCAAATCAGATGCACCGGTCTCGCATCGTCTGGTGTTCGTCGTAGCGGCCCCTCTTACAGTGAAGCCCGCACTAGATTTCACAGGGCATATTGGTTTTCCACTTGCCGAGCTGTTAGCAACCGCGCCGTTTTGGTTTATCGTCCTTTATAACTGGAACCAGCGCCGGACGTGGCGGGCGCAGGGGATGAGTGCGGCGGAGATTCGGGCGCAACAAAATGTAATCGGGAGAGCGCTTGACTCAGTTCAAGCCAGTTTCGATCGAGCATCTGTGGCGGTGAGGGCGGGCTATTGGATCGCAATCTTGATTGCCGCAGTTGCTATCTACAAGCTTTTTTGATTTCAGCTTACTGTGATTCGCCGCTTGGTGTGGGATCCACCGAGCGGTTTTTTATTTCCGCATGCCGCTCGTGAACATTGTCCAGGGCTGCGACTTCAGATCGCCGAGCAGGCCGCGCATCCATTCGTATTCAGGATGTTCTTTCAAGAAGGCCGCAGCGACAAAATCGTTGCCGCAAGGATGACCCATCGCGGCCCAGAACTGCATCTTCTCAGCCATGCGACCGTCAACAACTTTCGCTTGCACCGTGCCGCCGGGATAAAACTTGCCCCAGTCCCATTCTGGAATGCCGCGCGGCGATCGCTCGACGCAACCACACAAGCTGCGCTCGTTCGGGCCTTCCTTCTTCTCGAACGAGTCGTAGCGGTCGCCTTCCATCTGTTTCAACGTCTCTACGTCGATCGAGCTGCGGGCCTGCTTCACCAATTGTTCCCAGCGTGCCTTTCGCGCGAGTGGCGAGCCCTGGCGATTGTTGAAATCAAAATTGGTTTCAGTTTTCGCCAGGTTCGGACCGACCGGAAAGTTCGAGCCGACGAAATAGCCATCATTCGTACGTTGCACGCTGTTTTCCTTCAGTCCCAGCTCAAAGCGCGCAATCTCGCCGGTTTTGTTGTCGCCCAGCAACCAGTCGTTGGCGTAGCCACCGTTGTTTCCGTCCAGCATGATGCGGACGTAATCGTCGATCGAGTTGCTGTACTGCAAAGCTTTGCGCGCGCGATAGAATTCCGGCGAGCCAGCCGGATCGAACGACGCAAATCCGGTAATGGTCGTCTCTGTGATCATGATCCCGGCGGAGTTCACGCCAAAGTCGTCGTCGCTCGCGATCACTCCCGGCAATCCGTCCATCAGGATGCGATAACCGCGTTGCGGCTTGATGTCGAACATGATGTTCCAGCGTTCGCCGACAACGTAGTTGACCCAGGCGTTGTGTCCCATCACGATGCGATGATCTTTGGTGTAGCTGCCGGTCGCGACCATCGCGCTGCAATTGCCCGGCGCGTGCGTCGTCGGCAAGCGGCCCTGCTTCTTGTCCAGCCAAGGCACGTAGTAATAGGGAAGTTCCTCGAGCGCGTTGAGCGCGACAATGTCCCACCGATCGGCTTTCACACCGCGATCGTTAAGGCCGCGGACGATGCCGTCGATCTCAGTCTGGAACTCGGCGTCAATCTTCGGCCAAAGAATTTCCTGCGACGCTTTGCGATAGAAATTCCAATCGTGTTTTGTCTCATGTTGCAGGAACGGCTTCAGCACGCGGAGCAGATCCTCCGTCTCCTTAGCCAGCAAGGATCCGTGTTGATACCCAATCCGATCGGGCGAGCCTTCAAGATGCACATAAATCCAACCGTTGCGCTCAAAGCGATAGCTCCCCTTCAAACGATCGTCTTCGGCGCGTGTCGGTTTCCACTGGGCAAAGCGAAAGGCCGCGACGAAGAGTAAGGCTGTACCGACGGCGAGTGCCGCCACGAGTTTGAGTTTCATGTTGAGTCCTTTACATTCGGAAATCGATCTTGATTCAGGCGGAACTTGCATTAACCGCAGAGGCCGCATGCGTAAGTTCGTAGTCAGTCATCGTTCCTCCGTCTGCCAGAGACGACCGGCTTGTTTCGAGTTTCCCATTTTAAGCATCTTTCTGTTAAAGTACAGGTTTGTTTTGGCCGCCGAAAAGCCGTCTGAGCTTACTGTGAAAGAGATCATAGCTGCGAATCAGGCGCCGCGCGCCATTGGGCCATATTCTCAGGCCGTACGCATCGGCAATCTGATCTTCGCTTCGGGGCAAATTCCAATTGATCCGGCGACGGGCGAGTTTGTAGCTGGCGGAATCGCCGAACAAACGGAGCAGGTGCTCCGGAATTTGACCGCGGTTCTTGCAGCTGCGGAAGTTGGACTGGATCAAGTCGTCAAGACGACCGTGTTCCTCGCGGCCATGGACGACTTCACCGCAATGAATGAAGTCTACGGCCGCTTCTTTGGCGAAAATCCACCAGCGAGAGCGACGGTGCAGGCGGCGCGACTGCCGCGCGATGCCCGGGTGGAGATCGACGCAATCGCGTTTGTGGACGAGCGAGCGTGAGAGTAATAAGTAGAACTATCAGAGGTTATCATCATGGCTAAAAGATGCGAGGCTTGCGGCAAGGGACCGCAGTTCGGCAACAACGTATCGCACGCAAACAATCGGACTCCCCGGAGGTTCAATCCGAATTTGCAATTGATCCGCGTGCAACTTCCGCAAGGCGGCGCTCGTCGAATGCGCGTGTGCACGAGATGCATCAAAGGCGGCAAGGTGGCCAAAGCCGCGTGACGAACGGAACAACTTTCTGAATCGTAAGGAGCGAAACCAAGTGCGTAGACTTTCAAAACAGTTCACCCTTCTGGCGCTGGGCGGCCTGATCGCTTTTGCTGCCGCTGCGTGTTCTTCGAGCGGCGGAACGCCTGACACGACTGAAGCGGCTTCAGTTAACGGCAAAAAGATCATGCTCAAAG
>DASZZL010000212.1:0-21513 GCA_035545035.1 Pyrinomonadaceae bacterium | reverse complement strand
CCAAGGAAGAGGCCACCTCAGCCATCGATCAATTCAATGGCAAGGAACTCGGCGGTCGTGCCCTCAAGGTCAATGAAGCCAAGCCACGCGAGAATCGAAGCTTCGGCGGCGGCAATCGCGGCGGCGGCGGCGGTTACGGTGGTAATCGCGGCGGTGGTGGCGGCTACGGTGGTAATCGCGGCGGTGGCGGCGGCGGCAACTATGGCGGCAATCGCGAGCCGCGCTGGTAACTACGAGTAAGCAGTAAGCAGTAAGCAGGAGGCAGTTCATTTGTGTCTCCCACGGTGAATTATTACGCGAAAGCGTTAACCATAGCGGACACAGAGGACTGCTCTGCCACTCAACAACAAATGCGACGATCTGAACAGATGAACGTCACTACAAAAAGGAGTTTATGAATTTTTCTCAACTGGGACTTGCGCCCGCACAACTGCGCGCTTGCGAGTCTCTCGGATACACCGAACCAACACCGATTCAACGACAGGCGATTCCTGTCGTCCTCAGCGGCCGAGATCTAATCGGCTGTGCCGAAACCGGCACAGGTAAGACAGCCGCTTTTATACTTCCCATTATTCAGAGGATCAGCGAACGGACGCGACCCGGCGTCCGCGTGCTCGTGCTCGCGCCGACGCGTGAGCTGGCGCTCCAGATTCACCAGAATTATGGCGAGCTTAACCGCGTGAAAGCCAATCGCAGCGCCATCGTGATCGGCGGCGCGAACATGCGAACACAAATTGCTGATCTGCGACGTGGCGTAAGTGTGCTGATTGCTACACCTGGACGCTTGCTCGATCTAACAGAACGCGGGGCGGTCAATCTGTCCGGCGTCGAAGTTCTGGTATTAGACGAAGCCGACCGCATGCTGGACATGGGTTTCCTGCCGGCAATTCGGCGAGTTCTCTCGATGCTGCCAACAAAACGGCAGACGCTTTTGTTCTCAGCCACGATGTCGTCGAGCATCGAGCAACTGGCGCGTTCGACAATGAAGGAACCGAAACTTATCGAAGTAAACCGACGCGGTAGCGCCGCCACAATGGTAGAGCAGACGGCTTACCCGGTGGCCCAGGAATCAAAGACCGCATTGCTGCTTGATTTGCTGGAACGCGAAAAGTTCGAGCGAGTGCTGGTGTTTACCCGCACCCGCCGTGGAGCTGAGCGCCTTTCGCACATTCTGACAGCACGTGATCACAACGCGAACCGTATCCATGCCGACCGCACTCAACCGCAGCGCGAAGCTGCGTTGCGTGCATTTCGCGACGGACGGACGCGAGTTCTCGTAGCCACCGACATCGCCGCCCGCGGATTGGACGTCGATGCTGTTTCGCACGTGATCAATTATGACGTGCCGGCAGCACCGGAAGACTACGTACACCGCGTTGGTCGCACCGGAAGGGCCGGCAATCAGGGCCAGGCAATCACTATTGTCGCGCCCGTCGACGAGCTGTCGATGCGAGCGATTGAGAAGCTGACCGGTCAGGCCGTGAAGCGAGTTGTGCTGCCAGGCTTTGGCGGAACACAGCCAATCGCCGCCGCCATCGCAGGCAAATCGTTCGCTCGATTCGCGCGCGCGCGCAGCAGCACAGTTCGTTCGTTCCGACCACGTCGCGCAAGATAATCGTGATCGATGAACTTTTAGAAGAGAATTAAATACCCCAACCGATGAAGGAGCAGCATGGAAGAGAAACAAATTTTGGTAACCGGAGATCGAGTCGAGCAGATGTGTATTACATGTGGTGAGGAGCGCGGGCATATCATCGCAAACATTAGCAAGACCGGACGGATTACGCGCGTCACTTGCCCGATGTGCAACTCGCGCGTTCCTTACAAGAGCGGCACAGCGCGTCGAGCGTCGACGAAGGCGGTGTCGCCTTATGATCGAGCGCGCACCTATCGCCGCGGACAAATCATGATGCACCCGACATTTGGCGAGGGAGAAGTGACGGCGCTCATCGAGCCGCGAAAAATAGACGTTCTGTTCGCGGATCGAATGCGGCGCATGATTCACGCCAACGCTTAAGGGGAGCGGAAGATCCGGGGCGCGGCTTAAACCCGGCGGGGGTTGCTGGCTTATTGCGCCACTGCGACCAGCCGAAAACTGGAATCAATTACCGGCGAAGGCTTGGGAAGCCGGGTTCAAACGTCGCCGTACGCTTCGTTCAAACGACGAAAGTGATAGCCCATCGCAGCCAGTCGCAGCGTCTCAGCAAACTTGTCGCGATGTTTTGCGAGCGCGCGGCCGAGAAAGCGCCAAAACTCTTTGCGCTCACTATCAAGCACGCCCAGCTTAACCATGATGCGCATCAATGACGCGGCGCCATTCATCAGGTCGTAATGCTGTGGCTCGGAAACTTCCTGCGCTGTCCGCCTCATTGAATCGAGCGCCCGTTGATAGTACTCGCGGGGGCTGTAGATGGTTCGCATGATCATCTGGTAGCCCTGAATCAGTAGAGCGGGATCCATCCTCGTCTTGAAGTTGAATGTGCAGACAGTATTGTTTCCCGAAGCTTCTCCCAACAGCCGCCCTTCGCGCTCGAGTCGCTTCCACAGTTGCGTATCTGGCAGCGCATTCAGCAACCCCACCATCGCGAGAGGGATCGCGCTCTTGCGGATGAAATCGATCTGCCGCTCAAAAATATCTTCGGGATCGTTGTCAAACCCGACGATGAAGCCGGCCATTACTTCCATCCCGTAGCTTTGAATCTTCTTCACCGATTCGAGCAGGTTGCCGCGGTTCTGTGACTTCTGCGCTTCTTTGAGACTCTCTTCGACCGGCGTTTCAATGCCCAGAAAGACGCGACGGAAACCGGCGTGCCGCATGCTGTCGAGCAGTGGTTCGTCGTCGGCGAGATTCACGCTTGACTCAGTCAGCAAGGAAAAAGGATAGCCATTGCGTTCCTGCCATTTGGCAAGTTCCGGCAACAATAGCCTCACATTCTTTTTGTTGCCAATGAAATTGTCATCCACGATAAAGACCGTACCGCGCCAGCCCAGAGCCTTGAGCGCGTCGAATTCGGCGAGCATCTGCTGATTGCTCTTGGTCCGCGGCACGCGTCCGTAGATTTCGATGATATCGCAAAACTCGCACGAGAAAGGGCAACCGCGCGAGTACTGCACCGACATCGCGCTGTAGCGTTTGAGTTCAGCCAGATGAAAGTGAGCCAGCGGAGTCGCGGAGAGCGGTGGCCGCTCGGCAGCCTGATACGTCCGCTTGGCCTCGCCGCGGGCCAGATCCTCAACGAACTGGGGCAGCGTCGTTTCCGCCTCTCCTAGAAAGATGTGATCAGCCTCAGGCAAGTCTTCAATAGTGGTTGTTATGTACGGGCCGCCGATGACTATGCGCTTACCTAGCGCCTTGCATCGTTGAACGACTTCCTTCAGCGAATCCTTCTGCACCAGCATGGCGGTGGCAAACACCATGTCGGCCCACTCGATATCGGACGATTTAAGTGATCGCACGTTGAGATCAACCAGTCGCCGCTCCCAGGCATCTGGCAGCAACGCCGACACGGTCAACAAACCGAGTGGTGGAAACGCACATCGCTTGCCCTCGAAGGGCAGCGCGTGGCGAAAACTCCAATACGTGTCGGGAAATTCCGGATTGACTAGTAAAACTTTCATCACTACTCCTTTAGACCACGGCAATCACTAACGGTTGCAGTTGTCGGGCGGCGATTCCTTCACACCCGTCATCGCTAACACTATCTACGCTTTTTGCTTGCGTTGTTTCGCCCGAGCTTTAACACGTCGCCGGGTTGACACTTGAGCGTCTGGGAAATCTTTTCCAGTGTCTCGAAAGTGATTCCCTGGGCCTTACCCTTCTTCAAGCGCCACAGCGTCGTATGGCTGATGCCGGTCTCTTTGGCCAGCCAATAGAAGGACCGCTCCTGCTCTTTCAGCAGCTCATTGATTCCGATTCTGATCATTGCAATACTCGGTCTCCGTTAGATGGCGCGCTATTTATCACAGGTGCCCAATAGTTGTCCACAGAATATATTGCATTCTTGACATATATCTTGCCGTAGTATAACTTTGTTTGCAGATTGAGGCCAGCTAACTCTGTTCTCAGATCCTCTGGAATCATCCAGATTATCTGAAGTCAACAGCTAATGAACCGAGGGTCGGGGTGTTCCAGCAACGGCCTTCACACCGAGCGCGTCATCGACGCGGGTTTGTGGTTAATGCGGCGCTCCGCCGGAAGCAGCACCAAACTGCCACTTGGAAACCCCCCTCTCTGACAAAGATCGAAGCAGTGAGTAACATTGGTATCAAAGAGCGGCGAGTCGGAAGCGTCACCATTCTAAATACGGATGGTGAGATAAGAATCGGTCTCAGATTCGGGGGAAGCAGCGTCTCGTTGCCGAGCGCCGTCGACTCGCTGCTGGAACAAGGGCAACACCACATCCTTTTGAATCTTGAGGGTGTCGTCTCCATTGACGCACGAGGACTGGGCGAGCTTGTCTCAACCTACGTTTTGGTGACCAAGAGCGGCGGGCAGTTCAAGCTTTTCAATCTGACACAAATGCTCCGCGAACTGATGATGACCACAAAGCTCCTGACCGTCTTTGATGTTTACGAAAATGAATCCCAAGCCATCGATAGCTTCGAGGGCGACGTCCTGGCCTCAGCGGAAGCGGCTGCTTCTGGCCTGAGCACGAACATCCTAAGCGCGAACTCTCTGAAAGACTATTAGCGCAATGAGCAGTATATATGCCATGCAACGTGCCAACGGCGACTGGTTCGCGCTGGAAGAGCGCGAGAAGTTTCGCGTACCCGTCTTTTCCAGCAACAGCGAAGCGATGCAGGCGCGTGCCTTCAACGTAGAGATGCTGGTTTTCAAACCGGTGCTGCTCGACGAGCGCGCGCTCAAGGATCTTGCGCCGACAGTTGGCGAACGACCCGCATACTTTTGGCTGGTCAACAAGGCGTCCACAAGTATGAAGCGCGGCGTTGCCTTTGGGCACGCGCAGCTTGCAGAGCTTATCCGCGGCGTGTGTGACGAAAGATCCATGCCGTCAGAAAACTGAGCGCAAATGATCGTTTGTGAATTCTGTTTGAACTATAGGTCCGATGGCGCGTGCATGCTGGGCCTTAAGATACCGAAAGCGATGAGTTGCCGTGAATTTGGGCCAGGGATCGAGAAGTTCTGTAGCGACCCGAACGACTTCGTGAGTCTGAGCCAAATCATCCAGATGGCCACCTTTTTTGGATTTCGGAAAACGGAGCTTAAGAAGGTCAGGTCAATGGCGGAAAAGGAAGAAAGCTCACGGTGATGGATTGGTCCGGTCCACATCCTGGCATAAGACGTTGAAACGAATGCCTAAGATTATTTGGTCTTGCCACAACTGCGGCACCGTTCTGCCACTATGGAAGATGAAATGCTCCAATTGTCATCGGCCGTCGCTGAGTTGGTTGCACTTGATCGTAGTCGCAGCAGTGGCCCTGCCCGCGCTCTTATTGATGCTGCGATTTCTTTAGAAAGACTCAAGGGACGTTTTTATGCCGGCAACGGACAACACTACACGTAACGGTTTCAGCGCGACTGAAGATGGACAACGATGGTCCGGAATGGATTCAGACTTTCGACTGGTCATAATGGCCGCTCTAAGGAGCAAGCAACTCTTGCATGGCGCGGCCGTCAGGATCGGACCCGATCCTCTGAGACGCAAGAACACGAGCATCGCTCTCGAAGAGATAAGGCGGGGACTGGTGCATTTCACTACTAAGAGTCCAGAAGAGGTGGACGCGGAATGAGTATCGTTATGGTGAACGGTCTGCGAATCTACATTAACGGCAGAGCACAAGAAACTACTGGCTGCGATCTGGTTTTTTATAGCCGGCGCGCTGATGGTCCATACTACCGTTGGCGTTACGAGGAGCGGCTCGAACAATGGCGCGGTGCCCGTGTGCACGGGTCCGACTTTTCACCTAGAGAACTGTCCATGTCCAACTGGAAAACCGTTCCTTCCGCACTACAGAGAAGCCTGATCGACCATTACCAGGAATGAGGTAATGCAAGCCACGTCAAGTCACGCGGTCTTTGTCACCCTATCTAGATTGGTGCCGAGGGTGGGAGTCGAACCCACACGACCTTGCGGTCAACGGATTTTAAGTCCCATGAACCCCGTGCTACCTAATCTTACCAAGTCATACAAGCCATATATAGCTGTCTAGCGGTCGTCAAGGTACCGCTTGGGCTGGCTTAGTATCAACACGTCGCGCCACCATCTTAGCCCCACCTTTATTCCGTTTTCGGAGAAGAGTGGTAGCAGGGGAGACTTGAACTCCCGACCTTTGGGTTATGAAGCACCATCTCGGCAAAGACCTAAAGTATTTGCCTTTTCTAGGGTCGCAGCCACCGAAGGTCTTCGCGGATTTTGCATTCTTTCCAATACTCGACGGTTGCTACACGTCAGGTGCTGTTTGCTCGGACGCAAGTTAGACAAAAAAAGAGCCGGCAGCGAATATTGGCGGAATTGTGATTCGAGAATTTAGAGGCGAAGCTTATCTACCGAAATAGCATCAGAAGAGGATATCGAAGCCGCCGGTGAAATAACGACGAGTAGAAGCAAAGAACTCGCGAAATTGTCGGTCTGAAATGTTGGAGTGCACGTCGCGCGGATTGAAGTGGTTCGTCAGATTGAAACCCAGCACCGACAAGCGCATGCCATACTTTTTCGTCAACTGAAATTCCTTAGCGAGTTCGACGTCGAGCGAAAAGAATTGTGGAAAGCGCGTCAGATCAGAGTTTCTGACGCCGACAAAGTTCTGTTTCTCGTCGCGCGCCGAAAACGGGAAGCCGCTGCGCCATTCAAAAATCGGCGAGATGCTCGAACGTCGCGGCAAAGATACTTTGCCCCAGGCCACGACGCGGTTCGGAACATCAAAGGCAAGATTGGAATATTGATTTGGTCGAATGACGGGCGCGCCCAGGTCCCCGAAGTAGCTGTTGAAGTCGTTGAGGTCCCCGCGCGAGCGCGATCTAACGTAAGACACGTAAATCGCATCGTCCTTCTTGAGAGTAAAGCGCGAAGTCACTTCCAGGGCGCGATAGGTTGCGTCTCCCGCCGAGCGCAACACGATCGCGCTGGTGCCCCGAAAGTCCAATTCGGGATTGACGACATAAATGCGCCGGGTGTGGCTGTCGATGAAGTTCGCGCGCAACAGAACCCGTCGCGTGATCGTTTGATCCAGCTCGAGATTCCACGTCAAGTTCAGAGGGACGAAGCCCGCGTCGCGATCAGAGTGTCGGAAATCGAGCGGCGCGATCGGCTTGGAACTTACCAACACATTCTCAAAATTGATGCGGCTGATGATTGTCTGGCCGTCGGCGCCGTAGGTCGTGACCGTGCGTTCCGGATAACGCGAGAAGCCCCGGATGTTGAGCGGCACCTTGTCGTAGAACAGGCCGACGCCGCCGCGCACGACTGTGCGGTCAGAGCCAGTTGGCGACCAGGCGAAACCCGCGCGCGGCGCCAGATTGTTTTCGTTAGCGATGCGCTGGTCTTCGAATCGCAAGCCAAGATCAATACTCAGTCTGGGTTTTACGAGCCAGCGATCCTGGATGAAGGCGCTGTATTCGTTGTTGGCTGCCGGAATCCGACGAGATGGCCGCACGCCAAATTCGATCAACTCGGCGAGTGAGCCATCGGCGCGCACGATTCGAACCGGATGCGCGGCGTAGCGCAGCTCGTCACTCACGTGGTTGAAGTCAAAGCCGGCTTTGATCTCGTGCGAGCCGCCCCAAAACTCCTTCTTCGGAGAAGTGTAGACTTCGAGAAACTCAATTCGCGACGAGCGCCGATCGAGAGTCGCAAAGTAGTTGCCCTGCTCCACAGTCGGCGTCAGCGTTTGCGCCGAGGTTCCCTGCCCCCAAACATTCGCGTCAAACCGCTTGAACGAAAACATCGATTCGAGCAACGCGGCGCCGAACGCGTAATGGTCGCGGGCGCTGAACGAGGAATCGCGCTGGCGATAGTTCGGCGTGGTTGGTTTTGGCGTGAAAAAGTCCAGATTGACGTACTGCTCGCGCTTCGGAAAATATCCGAGAGTGAAAGATTGCGTGTGATGGCCGTTCAGAATCAGGTCCACCTGAGAAAAATAACTTTGGGATTCCGTCTTGGTCTCGTTGTCGGGATACGAAAGACCGCGGACGGGGCGCTTGGCAATCGTGTAGCTGGCTGACTGCGAAAGATACAAGCGGTCGGCGATGAGCGGCCCGTTAAAATTTAGCCGAGGCTGATCCTCCGCGATGCCAAGAATCTTTCCGCCCTTGATGCGCAAGTCTGGAAGGAAGTCGTTAAGTTCATAGTGCCAATGGTCGGCGCCGCGCCTGGTCTCGATGCGTGTGAGCCCGCCGATGAACTTTCCATATTCGCCGGTGTAAGGATGCTGAAAGACCTGCACTGCCTCAACCGAATCGATCGGGAGATTCAACCGGAAGTTTCCGGTGGCGGGATCGTTGGCGTTGACTCCATTTACAAGCAGCGCGCTCTGCTGCTCGGTTGCGCCCTTGATGCTCAGCTCGCCCTTTGTCGAACGAATGACGCCGGGGACGAGTGGCAGCGCTTCGTCGATTCGGGCCGTGGCCAACGGCAATGCGCGAAGTGTCTCGCGTTTGATATTGCCCGCGGGCGTCGAAGATCCTGCGGCCACAGTGGTCGCAGCTTCTCCGGGCGGTGCGACTGTCACCACTTCCTGAACCGTCGCGACGGTAAGCACGACCGCGATTTCGTTTTCGGGTTTCTCGCCGACAACTACGTCAGTCTTGGCAAGCGTCTCGAATCCTTCGTGCGAAACATGCAACGTGTAAGTTCCCGGCGCAACGTTCGCAAAAGTGGCAATCCCTTCTTCATTCGAAGTAGCTGTAATCGCGGACCTTTTCGTGGACTTGGTTGGCGAGATTGAACAGACCGCGCCAGGCACGACGTGACCCTGCGCATCTTTCACCGTCACGTGCAAAGCGCTGGTTTGCGAGGTCTGCGCATTGCAAACTATGGCCGTCAAGCTGAGACACACGACCGCAAAGCAATATCGCCAGAGGTGAGGTACGACTGAACTACGGGGGAACATAGACCAACAAGTTTAGCCTGAAACCGAATCCGAGCACTAGCCGCTAGAACAACGGCAGTTTCGGAACGTATAATGAACGACGTCAAGACCCTTCGGAAAACTTAAGCCAGATCAGCATGAAAAAGAGTTTGATGTTCAGGAATGCTTTGCGGCAGTTGCGCCATGGATTCAATCGTCCGTTCATGGTGATGTTCGAGACGACGCTGCATTGCAATATGAAGTGCGGCTACTGCGCGATCTGGCAGAACCAGCAACCCGAGGATCGTGCCGTTCGCGAGCGCGTCTTTGCGCGCATGGACGAGGCTGCAGAGTTCGGCGTGTTCGCGTGGAGCTTCTCTGGCGGCGAGCCTTTGATGAATCCGAACATGCCGGATTTTATCGAACACGCGTCGCGCAGAGGTTTCTTTACGTCGATGCCCACGAATGGTCTCGCGCTGAAGAAATACGCTGAGGCTTGCGTCAAACTCGATCAACTCGAAGTCTCGATAGACACGCTCGACCGCGAGAAGTTTGCCAGGCGAAGAGGTATCGATGGCTTGCCGGTAATCCTCGAAGCGTTGGACCATATCCTCGGCAAGCTGGATCGTCACACGATTCAAATCAACGCGGCGGTCGATCTCGACAATCTCGACGACCTCCCGGCGCTGGCAAGGTTCTGCGAAGAGCGAAAGCTTCTGCTGCACACCGAAGCCGTTCACAACGTCGTGCGCACGACCTGGAAGACTGAAGACGTCGAGATGGAAAACGACGCGCTCGACCGCGTGGCCGATTACGTTACGAAACTCAAGAAAGAATATAAGTGCGTGCGCTTCTATAAGGACTACTACAAGTTTTACCGCAACGACGGATTCACGAAGAAGTTTCCGTGTCGTTCGGCTTCGCACTTGATCAATATGCGCCCTGACGGCTCGATTCAATTTCCCTGCGCCTTTGTCAGTTTGCATCGTGGCGCTCCGGAGATGAGTCTGCGCGAAATATACGAGTCTCCCGAAGTCAGAGAAATAGTTCGGCAGTCGCCCGATATGTGGGATTTCTGCAAGGGCTGCAAGATCGGTTGCCCGTATGAAGTTTCCGCCTACCGCAACAGTCCGTTGACGGCGATACGGTCGGCGATGGATTTCATGCAATTGAGTTGAGAAGTCGAAAACCCTTGAGCACTACGGTAATCAGCGAAGTCGACCAAGCTGTCGCGGAAGAACTTCACGCGGCAAGAGAGCTTGCGCCGGCCGAAGGCGCGCGCGCCGCGATCTGTGTGCGTGGTCTCGTGAAGCAATATCGCGACGGCACCGAAGCCAATCGTGGAATCGATCTCGAAGTCGGACGCGGAGAACTTGTATCGATCCTCGGTCCGAACGGCGCCGGCAAGACAACTTTCCTACGCCAGATAACGACCGAACTGCGGCCAACTTCGGGTAGCATTAAGATCTTCGGTATGGATGGAATCGCCGCGCCACAACAAGCGAAGCGCATGATGGGGATTACCCCGCAGGAGGCCGGCGTCTTCGAAACGCTCAGGGTTCGCGAGCATCTTGAGTTGTTTGGGGGATTCAAGGGACTCGCAAAGCACGAAGCGCGCCGCTCAGCGACTGAGATAATCCACGAACTCGATCTCGATGCAGAAGCCAACAAACGCGTCGGCGATCTCTCTGGCGGCCAGCGGCGACGCATTCTGATCGGGCTCGCTTTATTGGGCAATCCGCCGCTGCTCGTGCTCGATGAACCCACGACCGGCTTGGATCCAGTGTCGCGGCGCGCGGTCTGGAATGTGATTCGGCGACGAGTCGCCGATGGCTGCACGGTTCTGCTGTCCACGCATTACATCGAGGAAGCTGAACGACTAAGCCATCGCGTCGGCATTATCAGCGCCGGAAAGATGATCGCCATCGGCACGCTTGATGAACTTCTGGCGCGGCTCACGAAAAGCTATCGCCTGAGCCATCGCGAACTTTTAGACGAAACGCAGGTGCGCTACTTTGCCACCTTTGCGGAAGCCCAGCGCTTTGTCGCTGAACAGCGCATCGCCGAGTATTCCCTCGCGCGCGCTTCGCTCGAAGACGTTTATTTCGAACTCACCGGTCATCGTTTCGAAGACGAACAAGCGGAGGAGAGCGTGCTTTGCCCAGCTTGAGAGACACAATCAGCGTCTTTCGCATTCATCTCGCGCGCTTGCGGGCAGAGGCGGGACCATTTCTGCTAGCGGCGCTCGTCTTCCCGACGGCGATGTATCTTTTTGCAAACGCGATTAGAGGCGACGTGGCCGGAGATCAGAATCGATTCCGCTTTCTTGCCGGCTCGATCGTGTTTTCGCTTTCGCTGACGGCGATTAGCTGGCTCGGCTATCTGCTTTTGGAAAATCGCTTCACGGGACGGCTGAAACTTTTTGCGACGCTGCCGCTGGCGCCATCTTCATACGTCTTTGGCATTCTTATCTTTGGCGTCGCGCAGGCGATCCTGGGCAGCGGCGCCCTGCTGATCGTCGCGCGCTTGCTCGGTGCGCGAACACAATTGGGCGTTTTGCCGCTGACCGTGACGATTCTGCTGACGATGCTTTGCCTCAGCGGCATCAGTGTGATCATCGCCACGCGCGCGCGCAGCTTCAGCGAAGGGTCGCTGCTGACGGATTCCTTCGGTGCGGGTCTGGTTTTTCTTGCGCCGGTGTATTACTCTCCTGAGGCCATGCCGCACGTTTTGCGAGTGGTTTCTGAGTGGCTGCCGACAGCCCGCGCGGCACACGCCGTGCAGGCAGCACTTGCCGGAAACTACGCGACAAGGGATCTGGCGATTCTTGGCGCAATGGCGATTGTAAGTCTTTCACTTGGATTCAAATTGATGCGGTTTAGAGAGAATTGATCGAATAAGCTATCATTACAGTTCCGGTTCAAGCATGAATGTAATGCCTCGCATTCTGGTCTTGACTCTTTCCTTTGGGTCCGGTCATCTCCGGGCTTCTCATGCAATCGCGAAAGAGTTAAAGCACCTCGCGCCCCGCGCCGACGTGCGGGTTGTAGATGCGCTCGAAGAATGTCGCCCGTTGTTTCGCGCCTGCTACGAGTGGCCGTACTGGTTCATGCTGCGTTACGCGCCCGCGTTGTGGGACGGCCTCAACAGCGCGCGCCTCGAGCACAAGCACGAGCGCACGGCGCCGCAGTGGGCTTTTCGGTTGGGCTGCCCGAGAGTTTTCGAGGCTATGGAGAACTTCAAGCCAGACGTCATCGTTGCCGGCGAGGTGGCCGCGTGTGAGATGGCTGTAATTGCCAGGCAGTTGGAAATTACGCAAGCGCCAATCGTAAGTGTGATCACCGATTACGAAGCGGAACCAATCTGGGTCAAGCCCGAAGTCGACGCCTATATGGTTCCGGACGAAAGCGTCCGCGCGGAGTTGATCGATTGGGGCGCGCCCGCGGAGCGCATCGAAATCAGCGGGATACCGGTCGATCCGGCGTTCGATCGTGTACGGAGCATGAGAGCAGCTCAGGTCAGCGGCGATCTTCCCGTCGTGCTCCTAATGGGTGGCGGGATGGGGCCGACGCGAATGGACGAGGTAGCGCGACAACTTGGAGCGAGCAAAGTTCCGATGCATGTTATTGCAGTTGCCGGCCGCGACAAACGCGCGCGACGTAAACTCGAACGCCTGGAGCTGAAATCGCCAGTCTCGTTGCAGGTGCTCGGATGGACCGACGACGTGGCGGCGTTGATGCAAGCGGCCTCGATTCTGGTGACGAAACCCGGCGGGGTGACGATCGCCGAAGCTGCGCTGTGTTCGTTGCCTACAGTTTTCTTTGATCCGATTCCGGGCGCCGAGTTCGTTAACGCCAAGCGAATGGTTGACGGCGGCGCAGCGGTTATCAGTAAGGGCGCGAACGAAACCGCATCGATGGTTGTAAAGCTGCTCCGCGATGAACCGTCGCGCCGAGCCATGTCTGTGAGAGCAAACAAAATCGCCCGGCCGAATGCTCGAAGAGCGATCGCGCAACTCGTTCTCGACCTGGCGGCGCCGGCGGAGATGCCGCGCCGAATGACCGCGTGAAGACTCTTAACTACGAATGATGTTGTTCGGACTACCAATGATTGCCGGCGCCGGCTCGCTCGCCGCGGGCGCAGCCGGCGTTTATTACGCGACCGCCGCTGTGCGTTCGCAATGGCTCGGCAGAACCGACTGGCGCGGGCGCACTGACACTGCATCGGTAGCTTTGACGTTTGATGACGGTCCGTCGGAAGACACTGAGCGCATCTTGGACGTGCTGAAAGCTTACAATGTTCGCGCGACGTTCTTCATGCTTGGTCGTCAGGTCGAATTGTTTCCGGAGACTGCGCGACGCGTCGTCGCCGACGGGCACGAGATTGGAAATCATTCGTACTCGCATCCGGTCTATCTATTTCGCAGTCGCAGCCAGACGCGGCTTCAACTCGAGCGCGCGCAGGCGATCATCGCCACAATCACCAGCACGCAACCGCGTCTCGCGCGACCGCCGTGCGGTGTGCGCACCCCGGCATACTTTGCCGCTGCGCGACGATTAGGCTTGCGCACAGTGCAGTGGGATGTCGCCGGATTCGATTGGAAGGAACGAACGAGTGCAGAGATTGCCAACTCAGTGTTACGAGAAGCGAGCGCCGGATCGATCATTCTGCTTCATGACGGCGATAGCGCTCTCAAACGCGATCGCAGTGCCACAGTTGCCGCGCTTCCGCTGATCATCGATGGTCTGAAAGCTCGCGGGCTCGGGGTCGCGCCCCTTTTGCAACTACTTGCGCCAAGAAAAGAGCGGCGACTCGGCAGGCGAAACGGTTTCGGAAAGCGAAGACCTGAGCCGAAGAAGCCAATCGTTTTTCTGGATTTCGACGGAACGATCACGCAACGCGATGCGGTTGACGCCATCCTGGAAAGGTTTGCCGATCCGCGCTGGCTGGAGATCGAAGAGGACTGGAAACAAGGGCGCATCGGATCGCGCGAATGCCTCGCCGCGCAAATGCGCCTGGTGCGGGCAACGAAGGACCAGGTTGATGCGCTGCTGGATTCCATAGAGCTCGACGAAGGTTTTGAAAAGCTGCTGGAAACATGTGCGGCGCGCGGCCTCGAAGCGCACATCATCAGCGACGGTTTTGATTATTGCATCGATCGCATTCTCGCTCGGCAGTCGCTGAATCTGAGGGCCCGCTTGAATGGAGCGCGAATTGTTTCGAGCCATCTGGAAGCGGACAGAGATCGCTGGCTGGTTGACTTCCCCTCGTTCCATCAATCGTGCGGCCACGGCTGCGCGACCTGCAAGCCCGCGATGATGAGCTTGCTCAATCGCGGAGGTGGGCCGACGATTTTCGTCGGCGACGGACTGTCGGACAAGTACGCGGCGACCAGCGCCGATCTGGTTTTCGCAAAGGACAAGCTGGCCGCCTTTTGTCGCGAACAGCAAATCGCGCATAGGCAGTTCCGAAGCCTTGCGGACGTGGCCGAGCAGCTAGATGAACTATTGCGCTCAAACGCCGCGATCGAGCAACAAGTGATCGCGGAAGTCGGCGCTTGAGCTGTTGATCTGCGCAGAACGAGTCAGAGACAAATTTTTCATGAGCACCGAAACAAGCGAATTGGTAAATCTGACCCGCATCTCCGACGAGCAGGAATTGCGCGAACTCGAACGCAAATACTCCTCTTGGGGCGACACGGTTCACTATCTCGAACCACCAAAGTTTTTCGATCGCGCGGAGGGCAGCTATCTCTACGATCGCGAGGGCACGCCTTATCTCGATCTGCAGATGTGGTATTCCGCGGCCAGCTTTGGTTACGGCAACCAGCGATTGAATGATGCGCTCACGCGCCAGCTAAACAAGCTGCCACAGCTCGCCAGTCAGTATCTGCATCCGGAAAGAGTGGAATTAGCGGCAGCAATCGCTCGCCTTAACGAATCGAAGTTCGGCATGGAAGGTCGCGTGCATTTCAACGTCGGCGGCTCGCAGGCGATCGAGGACTCTCTGAAGATCGTGCGCAACGCGACGGGCAAGAATCTGGTCTTCGCTTTCATGGGCGGCTATCACGGGCGGACGCTCGCAGCCAGCGCGATCACTTCGAGCTATCGTTACCGCCGTCGCTACGGTCATTTCGCCGACCGCGCGCATTTCGTTCCGTTTCCGTATTGCTTCCGCTGTCCTTATGGCAAGAAGAAGGAGGATTGCGGGCTGTATTGCGTGCAACAATTCGAGAAGAACTTCGAGACGGAATACAACTCGTTCTGGGATCCCAAGGCCGGTGAGTCGGAATTCTCGGCATTTTATGTCGAGCCGATCCAGGGCACCGGCGGTTACGTCATTCCGCCGCCTGAATATTTTCCGGCGCTGAAGAAAGTCTTGGACGATCACAAAATCCTGATGGTGGATGACGAGATTCAGATGGGCTTCTATCGCGCCGGAAAGTTTTGGGCCATCGAGAATTTCGACGTCGCGCCCGACATCGTTGTCTTTGGCAAGGCCTTGACGAACGGATTGAATCCGCTGAGCGGCGTCTGGGCGCGCGAGGAATTGATCTCGCCGGAAACATTTCCGCCGGGCTCAACGCACTCCACCTTTGCGTCAAATACATTAGGCACGGCTGTCGCTCTTGAAGCCGTGCGCATGATGCAGGAAAACGATTACGAAACCTCCGTTCAGCGCAAGGGGGCGTATTTCCTGGCGCAACTCAAAGAACTGCAGCGTCGCTATCCCAAAGTCATCGGTGACACTGATGGCATGGGCCTGGCGCTGCGCATCGAGATCTGCGGCGAAGACGGATACGAGCCGGATCGCGAATTGACGGACAAGATTTTTCAAGAGGGAATGAAGGGTGATCTCAACGCGCGGGGCCAAGTGATGGGCCTCGTGCTGGATGTCGGCGGCTATTATAAGAATGTCTTCACGCTGTCACCTTGCTTCGACATCACCGAAGAAGAGATCGATCTGGCCGTCGAACTTCTGGAACAACTCATCCGCCGCTGCGCCCCAGATCGCGTTTGAGGTCCCCCCAACCGAGAACATGTTGTCAGAGTTCATAGAAGTATTTGAAGGCGTCGCGTTGCGCACGAATCCGGAGCTGGCGATGCGATTGCTGGGTGCGCTGCCCGCTTCGGCAATAGCTGTAATGCAAAAAGCGCGCTTCAGGCGCACACTTCGGCTAGCCGATGAACGTTCCCCCTTCTATCGCGAGCAGTTTCGACAACGCGGAATTGACGTGCGCCGCATCACGCATCCATCACAACTCGGAGACTTTTACACTACTGGAGAGGACCTGCGCACATCTGGCGCAGAACAATTTCTCACCGGACACGCCGATACTGCCTTCGAAACTACCGGCACTACGTCACCCGCCCCCAAGACCGTTTTCTTTTCACGGGATGAAGTGGCGACGATGGGACGCATCACCGCGATGTGGCTTTATCTCCTCGGTCTGCGTCGAGAAGATCGCGTTCTCAGCGCCTTCGATTGTTCGTTCTGGGTCTCGCCCTGGGTGCTGCGGTCCGGCCTCGAATACCTGAAGTGCTTTCACGTCGAAGCCGGCAAGATCGATCCTCATGATTTCTACGAGCGCGCGAAGTCTTATAGGCCCACGGTGATCTTTGGCGAGCCTTCCTGGATGGTGCGTCTGTCTGAAATTGCCAGCGAGCGCGGCGTGTGGCCGCTGAAGTTTCTGTTCGCGGGCGGCGAAAACATCGCCGAGGCAGCGCGCTCTGTGGTCGAGCGCGCCTGGAGCGCTCCGCTCTATCTGAACTACGGACAGACCGAATCGTTCGGCGCGCTCGGGGCCGAGTGCAAGCTGAAGGACGGCTACCACCGCAACGATCTCTATTTCTTCTTCGAGCTTGATAATGTCGGCGAGGATGGCTACGGCGAGGTGATCTACACCACGCTGGCGCGCGACGTGATGCCGCTGATTCGCTATCGTTCCACCGACGTGACGCGTTTGGTGGATGAACCGTGCGACTGCGGAATATTTGCCGGACGGCTGGCGAAAATACGCGGCCGCTGCGACGAGATGGTCGTCTGCGGCATGGGCAACGTTGGCCCTTGGGTGTTCGCTGAGATACTGCGCGGCGTCGAGGGCGTCGAAGATGAGTGGCAGGTTGTCGTAAAGCAGGAAAAGCAACACGACATCCTCGAACTTCGGTTTGAAACATCCGCGGCGGCATCGAGTTCTCCAATCATCGAAAGAGCAATTCTCGTGAACTTGCGCGATCGCTTCTCAGATTTCTGGAAGAACTATGAAATGAAGATGTACGATTTGAGAATCGTCCCCTGCGCCTCCGGAAGTCTTCGCAATGGCAGAAAGCTGCAGCGGGTCGTTGACAAGCGCGAGATGCTGAAGTAAGCGCAAGACTCTTCGAACCCCTCGTCGAGGTCTTTCTTTGCGACAACGTCATTTCCCAGAACGCGTGTTAGGGCGTCGGACGGACGATGAAACGTCTCCCGATCACAACTCTCGACCCAGCACTGAATCAGAATCAGCGGCAATAATTAAATGTGCTGAATCCCCGACTTGCTTCGAGCAGGGACCGTGGGAGTTTCGACCCCATGGTCTGACAAGACTCCAAGTCTTTGCCTTTGCAAAGATTGACACCGGCGGACCTAGCTCGACATCCTTGAGTAATTATCATTCTTTCGCATTCGCTACAGTTCGTTATACCTCATGTGTTGTTGTGATTCCGGATCCAAATTGGCCATGTGATTTTCGTTAATCCTGAGTGCCGTTTTGAGATGCCAGTTTGGAATCTCAAAGCCGCGAACGCCCGTTCAGTCTCAAATGCACGTCCGGCAGGGTCGAATTCGCAATCAAAGATCCTTACTTCAAACAAATTATCGGACCGGATTTCAATGCTGCGTTTTTGGCCTACGCTCCCGATCGGCCGATCATCGACGCGTCGTGTTGGTTAGTCTTTGACATCCAATCTGGAATCTCAAGGCCCACCTTCAAGGGTAGCGTCCGAAATGGTGGGAGTAATTAACGCCGACAGGGACCTGACATACTGCTCCTTGCTGCTATGGAATAAGGCGATCTCTTCTCGACCATCGCGTCAGAATGGGTGGACAACGGACTAAATATCCGTTGCGCGGTACGAGGCTCAATCCTGCGTGTCTGTAAATTATTGAAATGATTGGTGCCGAGGGTGGGAGTCGAACTCGTTTAACAGTTACCGAGCAAATACGCATTTTTTGAATCTTACTGAGATTTCCGCGTATTTCATGTTTTACACCGTTTACACTCTGTATGCCCTCAGCACCCCGTTGTGCCTTAGTTGTGACACGCCTTCAGGTCTTGGTATGAAGCGTCCATATCGGTCAGATCTTGCCTCTTTTTGTGGGGCTCTTTTTTCTAAGGTTGTTGTTGCAGCGGTGGTGAGGGTTAGCGAGCTGGGCAAGTCGGGTTGAGACGCTTGCCGCTAGGTCGACTGACTGAGGCATGAATTTCAGGTATTTTTGTGTCTCTACGATGGAGGCGTGGCCGGCGTATTCCTTAATCCCATTAATTGGTACTCCGGCCAAAGCGAGATTGGTTAAGCAAGGTTGGCGAAGATCGTGAGGGCACCACCCGCCTGGTACGGTCTGGCCATAGCGTATTCCAATACTCTCGGAAGCCTCTTGTAGAATTTTGCGAAACCAGTGATCGGGGCGTGGGAGTACGTGGGTTGGCCCGCCGTGGCCGTCTGCCTTTCGCTTTGCTATGAGAGTCGCTGCGGAAGGTGCTTTGAGGGTGCGCCATTTTTTCGTCTTTGAAGAATAGAGCTTCACGGTTCCGAATCGAAGGTCAGATTCTTCCCAACGCATTCGCAGAAGTTCTGCCATGCGGCCACCGGTCATTAAGTCAAGTTGGAAAAAGAATAGAGCATCGAGCCATTCAGGCTTTGTAGCGAGCGCCGCTGAGATCTTTGCGATCTCTTGGTCGGAGAGAACGCGATCGCGTTCTTGTTCTACCTTTTTAGTAAGGGGGCTTCGAGGTACTTGAAAAGACTTCAAGTCTGGGTATGTTTCAACTGCATGGTTCAATGCTGCTTTGATGGTGTTGAGTCCTCTTTTGATTGTTGCTTTCTTTAGAGACTTTTGATTCTGTTTACCGCGTTCGGTTTCAGCCGCGATCCAAAAAACAAAATCATCTTTTGAAATTGAACTGACGTGGCGATTGGGTCCCATAAACTCACCCCAGCGTTCAAGAGTACGCAGGTGGCTGGGCACATCACGCCAGTGGGTAGTGTCGTCGTTTTTATTTGCCAGCAGGTTTGCTTTAGCTAGCTTTACGTAGCTTTCAATCGCTTCTTTGATTGTAGTGTGGCTTGTCTTTTCTGGTGGGTTCACTCCATAGCGCGTTTTCCAGCCGGTTGTTCTGAGTGCTGCTAAGGCTTGAGTGGCCTCAGCTTTGGTGGCGAACGTGAATTCCCGATAGCGTTTTCTAGATCCGGCTGGCTGACGAATCCACACATCGTATCCCCAACGCTCCAGGCCGTTGCGCTTTTCTTTTCTGACCTGGGCCGAGCCTTTGGGTCGCTTCTCACTCTTAGTTATTCCCATGTTTGCCCAGAGTCATTAACCGCATTTTTTTGAGGGAGCTGAGAAGCCTTGTCGTCGTAAAATTCCGAGGTTGATCTCAAAGCTAGGACCAGATGTCTGAGTTAAGCTGCCAACGTGTCGTCGCGGACGCGACTCATCGCCTGGTGAAGTCCGGGTTTCTTGTGTGTCCCAGACTCGCGATCTCTTTCCAAAGCCTCAACCTCCGTGCGAAGAAAACGAACTGCTCTTCCGAATCGAATAGGCGTGAGTGCGTGAGAGCCGCACTTCCTGGAGTAGATAGCGCTGGGCGAGACGCTCCACCGAGCAGCGAGTTCAGAAACAGAAATGTATCGTTGCTCAAAGCCCTTCGATTTCCTGGCGCGACTGGACGGCATAAACCTTTCTCCTATCTGCATTGGCGTTTAACTGATTCTTCCTTTGAGCACGCGGCTCAGCGCAGTAGGCACACGAGTGCCTCAAGGCTGCGGGACCTTTCGTTCGATCCAACGTTGATGGATTGCTGGCTAACGAGCTGAGAAGGATAACCTGCTATCGCATGATCAACTCATTAGAGCCTGTGACCTCATCTGAAGATCGTTCTCGCACCGGAAGTCTCAAGAGGTCACTGTGCTCTGGCGATCATGTTCAGTGCACATTCCATACCGCGGACTTGCTCTTGAATAAGCGTACGATTTGTTTGATTGAATCTACGAAAATTTATCAGTACGGGATTGAATCAAGCCTTGCCAACTAAGGCCACAAAGACTTTGTAAACGAGCCAGCGGGAGTGTTCACCAGTGCAAGGTGTTGCCATTTGACCACACCCAGCGCTCTAAAGACGTGACCTACTTAGAGCGTCCATCGAACGTGTCTCACATTTCCGACGCGCTGCGAAACTCAGTTGAGAAAGGGTTTTATCCATCGCGGCCAACCTGCTGCGCAAAAAAGAAACTCAGTCATTTCGAAGGCAAGTGGAGTTCTGACACCTATCCTGCTTCTTAAAGCCCAGTGTCATTTAGGAGGACCTTCATCGATTGCAGAAGTTGTTGGTCGGAATTTCCGTCCGCGAGATTCGCTTTCAACATACCAAGCATTTTCATAAGCTTATTGTTGGACACGCTGCCATTGCCATTCCCAGGCGGCGGCTCGTCCTTGAGCGTGCTTGAGAGCCAAGCCCTAGCTCGTTTTTCGCAGTCTTGATCAAGCAATTTGGCATAACTCTTCAATACAGTTTCGACCGTATCACCAAGCATGTAGGCCGCGTCGATAAAGTTTCTTGTGGACTTAATGTATTCGGTCGCCCAGATTGTCCTCACCATGTGCGGATTCATGGCGATACCGGTGAATCTATAGGTCGCGCTCTCGAACGCCCACATGACTTGTCTCTGCGTCAAGGGAGTTCCGACAGAATTAAGAAAGACAAATTCTTGGCCTGACTCTGCACGCTCACTCCCCCGGTGACGGCACCTTTGAAACGAAATGAGGACAGGTCTCCACAGGTAAAGCCACTCTTCCAACAAATCTGCAATGTCATCGGGAAACTCATGTTCCACACGATGCACCTCTCCGTTGACGTGCGATATCTTCAACTCTCCGCCAGCAAACCTTATGTACCATTTGCCATCTCTCCTACATAGATTTCGCCCGCGTTCCGGTGTTTCTGGATTCCACACCATCTCTCTGAGGTTTCTCTGCCTGAGCGGTAGCCTGATGCTTAATCTTATGAGGATAGACTGTAGAACCCAATAGGCATACCTTGGATGCTTTTTGTAACCATCTTCCTTATCTACCCGAAGCCTTCGGCGAGCCTCCGATCCAAGCTCCGATATTCGCCGGGCATTAAGTGGGTAGATCGAGAGCCCTACGCTTTCGAGCTTTCGCAGACTGATCCATCGCTTGCTCTTATCAATCACTTTCTCCGGCATGCCCAAAGTTGTTCTATATTTT
>DASZZL010000211.1:0-24463 GCA_035545035.1 Pyrinomonadaceae bacterium | reverse complement strand
CATTGTTTTCACCAGTAGTCCAAACGATCTGAAGGCCACTCTCACCGCATTCGGAGATCCGGGCGCTTCTAATGCTAACCGAATCCTGTACCGCAATTGTCTGCGGGCGGGCCAGTGCGCAATCGCTGGTTTTGACATTCTTCGCGGTCAGCCGTTCTTCCAACTCGACACGCGCGTCAGCAAGAACTTCAGAATCAAGGAACGCTACACAATAACAGCGCTCTTTCAAATGTTCGATCTGACGAACCGCGCGAATTTCGGAAACAATTTCACGGGCGATGTCCGGCAGGCCAGCTTTGGGACACCAAACGCGTTCATTACGCCCGGTGGAGTAATCGTTCCGCACAGCTTCTCGGGCGAATTCGGCGTGAAGTTCACCTTCTAACCAGGAGTTCTTTTCGATAAGTCCAGGGGGTGGCGGAGCAATCCGCCACCCTCTTGCCTGTGGCAATCTAAATGCGAAAGGCAGGAACGTGAATAGAAACAGCCGCGCCTACAAACTTCTGGCAGTCAGCTTCCTACTCTCGGCTTCACTAATGGCCCAGACCGGCAACTCACCTCCGGTCAGTTCGGTATTTGCCGTACTCATTAATTCTCTGGAGTCAAAGAACGCAACTGCCGGGCAGGAGCTGATTCTGCGCACCGTCAGCGACGTGATAGTTAATGGAGAGATAGTTATCCCGAGGGACTCCAAAATGCTGGGACACGTTACACAGGTCATCAACAAAGGAAAAGACGGAGCGCAATCGGGGCTGGCGATCGTGATCGACAAGGCAGTTAAAAAGGACGGCGCAGAGATACCTGTGCAAGCGATAATCGCCGCGGTAGCAGCGCCAAAGAACGGTTCTCTGTCCTCCGATCCGGCTTACGGAATGATGCACTCCAACGAACCGAAAATGACCGGCACAGGCGCGGGAAGCGCTGCAGGTACCGGCACATTGTCACCCAGCAGTAAAGCCAGTTCTACTGCCGCCGTGGCAACTGCGGATCTCAAGGGAAGAATGGACGAGCCTTTTTCATTGAACGAGAACTCGCAAGGCGCTGTAGGTTATGAAGGCCTTTCCTTGTCTTGGGGCCTCGCGTCTCCGCCTCCCTTCACGGTCTTTGCCAGCAAGCGCAAGAATCTGAAGTTGGAGTCCGGAACTCAAATGCTGCTGCGGATGGCGCCACCCCGCTTAGCTAAGTAAGATACGTCGGTTCAATATACTCAGACATCGGTGAGCGGTGCTTTGTAAGAGTGTGGGTGCTAGCCATTGTCTGCACGTCTTTAACTGATCAGCATGATACTCTTATAGGTACGTCGAAACTCGAGGTAATGCCCCAACGAATCTACCGCGATCCGGTTCACAACATCATTCCTTTGCGCGATGACAGCGCCGAAGGACGCTTGATGGTTCGCCTGATCGATACGCCCGAGTTTCAAAGACTGCGGCGGATCAAGCAACTGGGACTCGGTCTCTACACTTATCAAGGCGCCGAACACTCACGCTTTACGCACAGCCTGGGAACGCTGCATCTGATGACTCGCATCCTCGATCAGCTAAGTGATCGTTACCAGATCGCGGCAGAAGATCGCGCGGCGGCGCGCGCGGCGGCACTGCTGCATGATGTAGGTCACGGTCCATTCTCGCACGCGATGGAAAAAGTTTTGGGCGTCCATCATGAACACTTGACCGTGCTCGCCGTCACGTCCGAGGAAACTGAAGTTTGCCAGGCACTGAGATCGTATTCATCCGAACTGCCACAGCGCGTGGCTTCGATTATCGAAGGGACGTTCAAGCCCGCCGCGTTGGCCCATCTGGTTTCTTCGCAACTTGACGTGGATCGGATGGACTATCTGTTGCGCGACTCATTGATGACCGGAGCGAAGTATGGACTCTTCGACCTTGAATGGATCATTAACGCTCTTCAGATCGACGAGCAAGGCGATCGAATTTACGTGGCCGCGCGCGGAATCTTCGCGGTCGAGGAATACCTGCAAGCGCGTTACTACATGTTTCGCCAGGTCTACTTTCATCGCACGCTGCGCTCAGCGGAAGCCGTGCTGCGTTCAGCTTTGCGCCGCGCGTTAGAACTGGTGGAGAAGGGCGAGGAGGTCTGGTGCGCGCCCGGCGCGTCGTTTGAAAAAGTTCTGCGTCGGCAGTCTTTGACCATCGCCGAGCACCTGGAAATAGACGACTCGGATATTATCTTTCACTTGAAACAGTGGCAGCGTTCGTCTGATCGAGTGCTGAGCGATCTAAGCCGGAGATTCGTGGGTCGGCGCCTGTTCAAGGCCATCGACCTCGACATGCCGGTCAACGAGCGCGCGGATTTTCTCGAAGCTTCTCGGGCAGTGATCGCGCGCGGCGGGTTCCCGCCTGAATACTACTTTATCGAAGATCGCGCGAGTGATGTTCCTTACTATGGCTACTACATCGCTGAGGGCGCTGAGCCGCGTACTCGCATCTACGTCGAAGACGGCTACGCACATCCGCAGATTCGCGAGATCAGCGAAGTCAGCGAAGCCGTGCGCGGTTTGCAGCGTGGCTATGAACTGCATCGTGTTTGCTTTCCCGCGGAAGTGAAGGACGAAATCTACCGTCTGTATCACAGCGCGACGCCCCACAACACGATTGGAAAAGGTGCGTGACGATTCAAGAAGACTCAGGCTGGAATTATTAACGTGATGGTTCGTGTCTTCGCCTTATCCGTTACTGTCGTGTTCGCGCTGGCGCTCAACTGCGCAGCACAAACCGGCCCACGGCCAATTCGCGTTGCCTTTCTTGATTTCGGGAATAGCCCCACCGGACGTCGCGTCGCCGACCAACTCGCCGACGCAATCGCGTCTTACAGTCGGACAGCACACGACGCGCGAGATCAGTTTCAGGTCATCGATCGAGATCAGGCTCGCGCGGCCGCGCTCGGATCGGGTTATCGAGGCTCGCTGAATCTGACGTTGCAGGAGGCGCGCGATCTCGGGTCCGCGATTGGCTGCGATTTCTTTTTTGCGGGCGAGGCCGAAACCGAGCGGCGATCGCCTGCGGACGGGCCGCATTATTTTGGATCCTATGCCGCAACCTATCTGGTGAGCGCGCGCACCGGCAAACTTGCTTTGTGGGAAAGACCTTCGATTCAGCGCTCCACGCCGGAAGAAGCAGAGAAAGCTTTGTTGCAGGAGTTAACAGCGGAAGACGCGCTCTATCGCTACCGCAGACAAATCCAACGCGCGCTGGAGGACGAGCAAGCCGAACGAGCATCAGCAATTGAGAGGAGCGCGCCCGTCATTGAGGCGTTGTCCGATGACCAAAGCGATGCAGGCAACGGCGTGCAGGCGCCGCGTCCATATCGCCGTCTGAAACCGCCTTATCCTGAGAGCGCGGCTCGCGCTGAAATAGAAGCCACCGTTGATGTGCTGGTCGACATCGACGCGCATGGCGAAGTCGGTCGCGTCGAAGTGGCGCGCTGGGCCGGTTACGGCCTGGATCAATCGGTCGTAGATACGGTGAGACAACTCCACTTTTTTCCCGCGCAACGCGACGGCGCGGCGATTCCGATTCGCGTTCTGCTGCGTTACAACTTTCGCAAGCCGCCAAAATAGAACCGCCGACACCGAATGTCGGCGTTCCTGCCTCATGTTATGATTCGCTCTTGTTCACGCGCGAGCGTGAATCCGAAACATGATTTACCTGTCACAGGTGTTGGGTCGACCCATCCTCGACCTCGAAGGCGAGCGTGTAGCGACACTCAAAGACGTGATCGTGCGGCTCGGCGAAGGTGATCATCCGCCGGTGGCGGGCTTTGTCGCGCGCTATCGCCGGCGCGATTTTTTTCTGCCACGCTGGCGCATCTCGGATTTCGGCGAGCGCGGCGTGCGCTTGGGCTCTGACATCCTCGACCTGCGCCCATTCATGCGCCGCGACGGAGAAGTTTTGCTGGCGCGCGACGTGCTCGACAAGCAACTGATCGACGTGGACGGAAAGCGCGTGGTGCGCGTCAACGACGTGCAGATAATCGAAGCCGCGAATGATTGGCACGTGACCGGCGCCGACGTCAGCTTGCTCGGGCTTTGGCGGCGTTTGGCGCCGGCGCGTTTTCTGCGCAGTGACCGACCTGTCGAAGTGATTGACTGGGCCGACGTCGGATACCTCGCCACTGATGCGGCGACCGTGCAACTGAAATCGCATCGCGGCAAGCTGGCGCGTTTGCATCCGGTCGAAATCGCGCGTCTGGCCGAAGCGTTCTCTTATCAACAGGGCGCAGAAATTGTTGAATCGCTCGACGATGAAACTGCCGCCGAGACGCTGGAAGAGATGGCCGCGGAGCGGCAGGCCCAGATTCTCGGCGACATGGATGAAGAGCGTGCTGCCGACATTCTTGAGCACATGTCACCTGACGAGGCGGCGGACGTGCTCGGCGATCTCCCGGAGGAGAAAGCGGAAGACTTGCTCAACTTGATGGAAGACGATGAGCAATCCGACGTGGCTGAACTGCTGCCGTACGCGGATGACACCGCGGGTGGCTTGATGACGACTGAGTTCGTCACGCTGCCCCGCGAGCTGACGGTGGGCGAAGCGCTCGCGCGACTGCGCGAGATGGCCGAGACGCCGAACATGATCTACTACCTTTACGTCGTCGCCGGCGACGATTCATGGAACCTGATCGGAGTGATCGCTCTGCGTAGTTTGATTCTGTCCGATCCATCCGCGCCGCTCGAGCAGGTAATGCGCAGTGATTTGCAGTTGGCTCATCCGGACGATAGCGCTGCTGAAGTGGCGCAGAAAATCGCCGAATATAACTTGCTGGCTCTCCCGGTCGTTGACGAAGCCGGCGACATTCTCGGCATCGTGACCGTCGACGACGCGATTGAGATTCTGCTGCCGAAGGATTGGCGGCAAAGATTGCCGAAGTTGTTTGGATGAATTCGGGATGACTGAGGACCCTCCAAGTGCCAGAACGACGAGCAGACGTGCGCGGCGCGGGCAGACGCCTCTTACGGCGTAGCGCTCAGGGTGTGCGTCGCACCGTCGCGCGGCGCCCGCGTCTGTTTATTTACTTTGCCATCCTTGGTCCAGGCATGATCACTGCCAACGCCGGCAACGACGCCGGCGGCATCGCGACTTACGCGACCGCGGGAGCTGATCACGGATACAGACTTCTCTGGACTCTAATTCCCATCACCATCAGCCTGGGAATAGTTCAGGAAATGTGTGCTCGCATGGGCGCGGTCACCGGCAAAGGCCTCGCTGATCTAATTCGCGAGCGCTTCGGTGTGCGCTGGACCGCATTCGTAATGCTGGCACTGTTAATTGCTAACGGCGGAGTCACGGTTTCGGAGTTTGTCGGCATCGCCGCGGCAATGGAACTGTTCGGAGTTGCGCGGTATATCTCAGTTCCCATCGCCGCGATCGCGATCTGGTGGCTGGTCGTTAAGGGATCGTATCAACGAGTGGAGCGCGTCTTTCTGGCGATGTCGCTGGTCTTTCTCAGTTACGTTATTTCAGCTTTTCTTGCTCATCCTCCCTGGGGAACGGTCGTGCGCGAGGTTGTGCACCCCCATTTCGAATTCGGTTCCGCATACCTGTTTACTTGCGTCGCCATCATTGGGACGACGATCTCGCCCTATATGCAGGTCTTCATCCAATCGTCGGTCGTTGAGAAGGGCGTCCGAGCTGAGAAGTACTCGCTTACCCGCGCGGACGTGTGGGTCGGAACGGTCTTCGCAATCATGATCGTTTTCTTCATCATGATTTCGACTGCTGCTACTCTGAATGTACACGGCGAGCACATTGAATCAGCAGCGCAAGCCGCGCGGGCGCTTCGCCCACTGGCCGGCCCTTACGCTGAAATATTATTCGCCGTCGGGCTTCTGGGTGCTTCAATGCTGGCTGCAGGCGTGCTGCCGCTGGCCACGGCTTACTCGATTAGCGAGGCGCTCGGATTTGAGAAAGGCGTTTCCAGCAGTTTTCGCGAGGCGCCAATCTTTCTCGGTATTTTCACATTCCTCATCGCGCTTGGGGCGCTAATCGCGATGATGCCGGGTCTGCCGTTGATTCGCGTGCTCATCATCACACAGGTGATTAACGGAGTGTTGCTGCCGGTAATTCTGGTGGCCGTGCTGCGTCTGGTGAACAATCGCGAATTAATGGGTTCGTACGTCAACGGGCCACTCTACAACCTCGCCGCTTGGTTAACGACATTCGTAGTTTCGGCGTTGTCAGTTTTGCTGATCGCGGCGACGCTATTCCCTGGCCTCTTCGCAAAGTAACGCCGGATAAGTAAGCGATTCAACTGCGAATCGCACTAATCCAGCGATGCCGCAGTTTCGATCTCGCCAAGCCGGACATTTGGTGGTAAAAGTACGTTCAATCGTTCGTCAGCTATTTCGAACGCCCAGGATTGCATGGCTGATAACAGTTCCAACCAGAAGAATAGATTCTTAGTTTTCATCCTCGCGACTGCGGTCGTGGCGATGGCGTTGTATCTGCTCTTACAATTCGAGCCGCAACTCCGAGATTATCTCAGTGCGCGGCTCACCAGCGGCGCTGCTCGAGACAGCCTAATCAACATTCCTAAGCTCATCCTCTGGTCCATCCTCGCATTCCTCGGTGTGCGCGCGCTGAATACCGTGATCTTTGATTTTGTATTTCGGATCCGCCGTGGCTACGAGGCCCCGGCTTTGGTGCGCAACATCTTTTCGATGGTCGCGTTCACAATTCTTTTCGTTCTAATCTTCCAACACATTTACAGCGAAGTTAATCTCGGCGCGCTTTTCACCACGTCCGCGATCTTTGGCGTAATCATAGGCTTGGCGTTGCAGGACACGCTGGGAAACTTCTTCGCCGGCATCTCGCTTCACGCTGACCGCCCATTTCAGGTGGGTGACGTGATCACCGTGGGCCAACAGAAACACACCGGCGTCGTCGAGAGCATCAACTGGCGCGCAATCAAGATCAGGACCTTCCAGAATCACATCGCTCTGGTCAGCAACAGCATCGCTGCCAAGGAAGCAATCGAAGTATGCCCGCGCGACAGTCTGAACGCGCGACTGATTTACTTCAGCACGGTCTATACCGACTCGCCTGCTAAGACAATTCATGTCGTGCGCGAAGGAGTGCGCGACGCTGACAACGTCTCTGAGAAAATTACGCCGATTGTGAGAATCAGGAATCTCGGCGAGTCTTCAATTGAATGGGAAATAAAATACTGGCTGGAGGATTACGCCAAGTATAACGACACCGACGCGCTGGTCCGTCAGCGAGCGTGGTACGCGTTACGTCGCAGTGGGCTCAGCTTTGCGTTTCCGACCCGCACGCTTCACGTCGAAAGAAAGGTCGCAACCAGGCCAACGACGGCGGAAGACGAAATCGCCGATCGGCTCTCGGCAGTGGATGTATTTGCGCCGCTTTCAACCGAAGAGCTTCGTCAACTTGCAACTGCGACCGTTGGTCACGTCTTCGCTCCCGGCGAGACGCTCATTCGCGCCGGCGACGAAGGCTCTTCGATGTTCGTGGTGCACAACGGCCGCGTGCAGGTTCAGGTGACTGAGAGCGGCAAGTCGCGCCCAGTTGCGGTCCTCAGTGAAGGGAATTTCTTTGGTGAAATGGCGCTTTTTACCGGCGAGCCTCGGACCGCCAGCGTGGTTGCGCTCGAAGAAACCGAAGTCCTGGAAATCGGCCACGCCGCGATGAAGCATCTTTTTGAAACCAACCCCAACCTCGCCGAATCCATTAGTTGGACCATTGCCGAGCGCCGCGCCGGTCTCGCAGCGAGCGCCGAACAAGCCGCCCCGGATAGCCTTGCCGAGTCGGCTGGCCTGCTGGCATCGATCAAGCGCTTCTTCAGCCTGCGTTGAGCGACTCTTCCGTCATCTGCCGTTAACCAGGGACAAGAGGACAGCAGATTCACGCTGATTTCCAGCCTGTCAGAACGTTTTCCACTGACTTGACATGACCACACTCAAGCTTTATTATTACGGCACGCTCAGGGCTTGGTTTGGGTTGATAGAGCGCGGGTGGATGAATGAAAAGCTCTGAGAGGACACATGTTCGAATTATTAGGGGAGGAAGAGTTATGAGTATCATTCGTTACGATCCGTTTCGCGATTTGCGAACGCTGCAGCAGGAAGTGAATCGTCTGTTCACCGGCAATTTGCCGCGGTCCTTCGATGACGAAGGAATCGCGCGCGGTTCGTGGAGTCCGAGCGTCGATATCTACGAAAACAAGGACCACTTCGTGCTCGAGGCAGAACTGCCCGGCATGAGTCGCGAGGATTTTGATCTCTCAGTTGAAAACAACGTGATCACGCTTCGCGGTGAGCGTCATTTCGAAAAGAAGGAAGAGACGGACAACTACCATCGGGTAGAGCGCGCGTACGGCACTTTCCTGCGCTCATTCACGTTGCCGAATACGGTTTCGGCTGAAGGCGCGAACGCTGACTACCGCAACGGTGTGCTGCGCGTAACACTGCCGAAGCGCGAAGAGACAAGGGCTCGCCGAATTGAAGTGAAAGGCGAAAGCAAGACGATCGAAGCAAAAGCTGAAGCTGCAAAAGCATCTGCTGCGAAGAGCTAATAGCGGCGGGCATCCTGAGCGGGGCGCTGGCGCAATTTGCCGGTCGCCCCGCTTGCTTTGCAGAGCGCAGGGTGAGGCGAGAGAAAGGGCAGGATCAAGAAGAGGTTGTAGAAAACTTTTCAGATGCGTTTAGACAAATTCACACTTCGCGGACAGGAAGCTATCCAGGCCGCCATAGAGTTGGCCGAGCGGAATCAGAATCAGCAGGTCGAGCCTGAACACATTTTGTGTGCAATGCTCGAACAGCCGGAGGGCATCGTCCGCCCGCTGCTGGGCAAGCTCGGCGCGAACGTGCAGGTAGTAATAACTGACTGCCAGGCGGCAGTCGCACGTTTTCCGAGAGTACAGGGTGGACAGCAATATTTCAGTCCGCGCCTAAGCCAGATCTTTACTGCTGCGCAAAAACAAGCGGAGCAGATGAAGGACGAGTACATCTCGACTGAGCATTTGCTGCTGGCCGTTGCTGATGAGAAGGACGGCAACGCGGGCAAGATTCTTCGCCAGCACGGAGTCAATCGAGATGATCTGCTGAAAGCCATCGAGCAGACACGCGGCGGTGCGCGGATTACCGATCAAAACGCTGAAGCGAACTATCAGGCGCTGGCAAAATATGCGCGCGACCTCACCGATCTGGCGCGCCAGGGCAAGCTCGATCCGGTGATTGGGCGCGACGGCGAAATTCGCCGCACGATTCAAGTGCTTTCGCGTCGCACTAAAAACAATCCAGTTCTGATCGGCGAGCCAGGCGTCGGCAAGACCGCGATTGTAGAGGGGCTGGCTCAGCGAATTGTTTCGGGCGATGTTCCGGAAACGCTGCGCAACAAGCGTCTGGTCGGGCTGGATCTCGGCTCGATGCTCGCCGGTGCGAAATATCGCGGCGAGTTCGAAGATCGTTTGAAGGCAGTGCTCAAAGAGATCGAAAGCGCTCAGGGTCAAATCATTCTTTTCATTGATGAGCTGCACACGCTGGTTGGCGCAGGGGCTGCGGAAGGCGCGATCGACGCTTCGAATATGTTGAAGCCGGCACTGGCGCGCGGAGATTTACGCTGCGTAGGCGCGACCACACTGAACGAATACAAGAAGTATATCGAGAAGGACGCCGCGCTCGAGCGGCGCTTCCAGCAAATCTATGTCGGCGAACCCAACGTCGAGGACACGATTGCGATTCTGCGCGGTCTGAAAGAACGCTACGAAGTTCATCACGGCGTGCGCATCAAGGATTCGGCGATCGTCGCGGCGGCAACTCTGTCGAATCGTTACATCACCGACCGCTTCCTGCCCGACAAGGCAATCGATCTCATCGACGAAGCCGCCTCGCGCCTGCGTATTGAGATCGATTCGCTGCCGCAGGAAATCGATCAGGTCGAGCGCGAAATCATGCAGCTCGAAATCGAGCGCCAGGCATTGCAGAGAGAAGAAGACGAGCGCTCCAAAAACCGTCTGCACGAGATCGAACAGCGCATTGCCGACTTAAAAGAAAAGTCTTCGGGAATGAAGGCCAAATGGCAGTCAGAAAAAGAGCACATCGAGAAGATGCGGAAGGCGAAGGCCGAGCTGGAACAACTCAGGCTGCAACTGGAGCAGGCCCGAGGGGCCGGCGATCTCGGTCGTGCATCAGAGATTCAGTACGGCCAGATTCCTGAGTTGGAGCGAGGGCTGGAAGCCGAGCACGATAAGCTCGCAAAGATTCAGCAGGATGGAGTGACACTCAAAGAAGAGGTTGACGAAGAAGATGTCGCAGAGGTTGTAGCGAAGTGGACCGGCGTCCCGGTTTCGAAAATGCTCGAAGGCGAGATGCAAAAGCTTCTGACGATGGAAGACCGCATGCGCCATCGAGTTATCGGCCAGGATGAAGCGCTCGAGGCCGTCGCTAACGCGGTGCGGCGCGCGCGCGCCGGTTTGCAGGATCCGAATCGCCCGGTGGGCTCGTTCATTTTTCTTGGCCCCACGGGCGTTGGCAAGACCGAAACTGCTCGCGCGCTGGCGGAATTTTTGTTTGATGACGAGCGGGCGATGGTGCGGCTCGACATGTCTGAGTACATGGAGAAGCACGCCGTGGCGCGGATGATCGGCGCGCCGCCCGGATACGTTGGCTACGAAGAGGGCGGTCAGTTGACTGAAGCAGTGCGGCGCCGACCTTACAGTGTCATTCTCTTCGATGAGATCGAGAAAGCGCATGCGGATGTTTTCAACGTGCTGCTACAGATTCTTGACGATGGACGTTTGACGGATTCAAAAGGGCGCACGGTTGACTTCAAGAACACGGTGCTAATCATGACTTCGAATCTCGGCTCGCGCGAGATCCAGGACGTTAGCGAAGATGAAAAACGAGTGCGCGAAGCGGTGATGGAAGTACTTCGTGAACACTTCAAACCGGAGTTTCTGAACCGCATCGACGACATCGTGGTCTTTCACCGTCTGTCGCGAGAGCAGATTGCCCAAATCATCAACGTGCAGCTTGAGCGGCTGCGCGCGATGCTGCAAGAGCGCAATGTTTCGCTGGTGCTGGAAGACTCGGCCAGGCAGCTCCTGGCGAGCGAAGGTTATGATCCGAATT
Source organism: Pyrinomonadaceae bacterium (assembly GCA_035545035.1). Lineage (GTDB taxonomy): Bacteria > Acidobacteriota > Blastocatellia > Pyrinomonadales > Pyrinomonadaceae > UBA11740. The sequence goes on along the minus strand of DASZZL010000211.1, from coordinate 13,353 downwards.
TCGGCGCGCGACCATTGAAGCGGGCCATTCAAACGCTGATTCAGAATCCTTTGGCGATGAAACTATTGCGCGGCGAAATTTCGCCGGGCCAGACCGTAATCGTTTCCGCCGGCGACGGTGAAATGAAATTTGCTACCCAGGTGGCAGCGGCAGCGGGCTGATTGGCTCGAGCAGTTCTGCACCAGTGACCGTTGAAAACGCAGGCTGTTCCGGGTTTCTGAGGCGGCAGAGTTTGGATTCACCGACCGCTGGCAAGGGATTTGCTTACGAATGAGTTAGCAGATTCCTGTTGCGCCAAAACGCAACGACGAATATGCTCTAGACATCAAAGGGAGCGCGCGCCTCGGAAGAGACCAAGCAGTTTGACAGCATAAATTGAACGGATTTTTAGAAAGTTAGCGAAAATCACAAACCATGGCTGATCTGGAAGCATATCGAGATAAGTTTGGTGAGAGCGGGCAGCGCGTGCTGCAGAACGCACTGGGCGAATCAAAGCGTCGCGATCAGAACTACATCGCGGTCGAGCACATTATCAGCGCGCTGGCTAAGGAAGAACCCGACCTTTTCAATTCGACCATTCGCAGTCTGGCTCTTGATCCTGACCTGGTGACGCGCGCTATCGACAACCGCCTGGACAGCAGTCGTCAGCACATCGGCAAAGGCTTTCGCATCGCTCCGGATACCACTGACCTTTTCAAGCGGGCGATGGAACGTGCGCGTTCGCGCGGACGCAAGACAATCGAATCCACCGACATTTTCGACGTGCTTTCGGACTCCGGCAGTCTGTTTGTCGAGGTGCTGCGGAATCTGGGCGCCAAGCCCGAAGCCGTCGTCGAACACGTGCGCACGAACGTTGACGAGCGCGAGAAACAGGAAGAGCAGTATCGCAAGAAGTTTGAGCTGCCGCCTTACCTGAAACATTTTGGACTCTCGCTGAATCGCATGGTGCGCGCCGACAAGATTCCGCCCACCATTGGCCGCGAAAAAGAGATTCAACAAATCATCGAGATTCTTTGTCATCGTGAGCGAGCCAACTCGCCCATGCTCGTGGGCGAACCGGGCGTCGGAAAGACTGCCGTGATCGAGGGGTTGGCGCGTCTGATCGAACTCGAGCCGCAGAAAGTCCCGGCGCGTTTGCGTAACTCACACGTCGTGCAACTGCAAATGGGCGGCATCGTGGCGGGCACCATGCTGCGCGGTATGTTCGAAGAGCGCATCAAAGGCATCATCGATGAAGTGAAAGAACGCGACAACCTGATTCTGTTCATTGACGAAGCGCACACAATCATTGGCGCGGGGGCCGCGTTGGGAACGTCTTCGGACGCGGCAAATATGTTCAAGTCAGCGTTGGCGAAAGGCGAGATGCGCATCATCGGCGCGACCACGCTGTCGGAATACAAAGAGTCGATCGCCGAAGACGAGGCGCTGGCGCGCCGTTTCCGCCTGGTCAAAGTCGACGAACCGACGATTGATGAAACCCGGGAAATCCTTCTGGGTTTGCGACCGCGTCTGGAGCGAAACTATTCTGTCCAAATTTCTGACGAAGCCATCGCCACCGCGCTGGAAATGGCGCCAAAATACATTCGCCATCTGCATCTGCCTGACAAAGCGGTCGGCTGGCTCGACACGGCATCGGTCAAAGTCGAAATCAACGAGCCGCACACGATGATCGTCAAGCCTGAGCACGTGATCGAAGTTATCTCGCAGGAGTCGCGGATTCCTCGGGATATGATCTTTCGCGACACCAGCGATCGTTTCGCGATGACTGAAGTCAATCTGGCCGCCCGAGTGGTTGGACAAAAAGAAGCCATCCAGTCAGTCGCCCAGCGGCTGCGCTTGAACAAGGGCCCGCTGAAGGAGTCGCACTACAAACCCGACGGCGTGCTGCTGTTCCTCGGCCCGACCGGCGTGGGCAAGACTGAGTTGGCCAAAGCCGTGGCTGAATTCATGTTCGGCGACGATCACAAGATGGTCCGGCTCGACATGTCTGAGTACGCCGACGGCACCTTGGGCATTGAAAAACTGATCGGCATGCCGCGCGGCATCGTAGGTTCAGAGCGCGGTGGAATTCTGACCGAGCAGTTGCGCGAGAATCCCTACACGGTTTTGCTGCTCGACGAAGTTGAGAAGGCCTCGCCGTATTTGATGAATCTTTTCCTGCAGGCTTTCGACGAAGGCTGGTTAACCGACGGCCGCGGCCGGCGCGTCTATCTTTCCGACGCGATCGTGATCATGACGTCGAATCTGGGTTCTGATAGTTTCAAGAAGTACGAAAAACCGCTCGGCTTCGGCACGAAAACAGCCGGCGATTTTCGCGCCGTCAAGAAAGAAATCATGAAGGCGGCGGAAGCGCGCTTCTCGCCGGAGTTCCGTAACCGCATCGACGAAATCGTGGTGTTCTCGCCGCTGACGTTGGATGAAGTGAAGCAGATCGCTCAACTGTATCTGGAAAAGACTCGCCGGCAGATGAAGCGCCAGGGCAAATCTTTCGAGATTACCGATCGGGCTCTCGACCTCGTTACTGAGAAAGGGTTCAGCACTCAGTACGGTGCGCGCTTTCTGAAACGCTACATCGACGAGAAGGTGAAGCTGCCCATCACGACGATGTGGAAGACGGGCTCGAAGTTCGCGGTCGATGTCGAAGACGGAGAAATCGTCGCCAGGATGGTTGATGAACCTGCCGAAAAGGCCGAGTGAGTTCAGCTTTGTGTTTGCGTCGCTGAGTAGAGCCTCGACGGTCGAGGCTCTTTCTACTTGTTCGGCAGTCTTTTGTTGGATTTAATCACGAGGGCCGTTCCGCTTTGGCTGACGGATCCAGTCCGCGAAGCGGACGAACGAAAATAGCCCAGCGATTCATCGCTGGGATCGCAGTTCATGTTTTGACAAACGAGTCCGCGAAGCGGACGGCAGAAATTTGCAATAGGTTTTGCGAGTGAATACTTCTGTCGCCCGTTACACGGGCTTTGGTTCAATTTGTTGCCAATGGCCCAGCACTGAAGTGCTGGGCTACTTTCGATCGTCCGCTGCGCGGACTTTGTTTGCCCGGAGTTCATGGAATGATGTGGGTTGTCCTCGTCAGCGCGTTCAGGAAGAAATGAAACCAAAGTCCCCCGTCAAGCTCATCTCAGCAATCCTTTTCGGGCTGATCGCCTCCGCATGGTGCTCGGCTCAGACGACCAACACTCCGCCCGCCGAAGACAAAGCAGAAAAGATCGTGCAGCGCGCGATCGAAGTCTTGGGTGGCGATCGCTATCTTCAAGTGAAGACAGTCACCGGTCGCGGTTTCTTCACCGATTACAAAGACGGCGTGTCGGGAATTCCCGTGCGCTTCGTCGATTACATTTCTTTTCCCGACCGTGAACGCACGGAATTCACCGGCGGCGGCATGCGCATAGTGCAGACAAATTTTGTCGACAAAGGCTGGATATTTGATGGCGCGGCGAAGACTCTGAAAGACCAAACGGGTGAGCAACTGGAAGATTTCAAGTTCGGGCTGCGCACTGGTTTCGAGAATCTCCTGCACGGCTGGTGGCGCAAGCAGGGAGCTACTCTGAGCTACGTTGGCCGTCGCGAGGCGGGCGTGGGCCGGCGCAACGAAACTGTGCGCCTGACTTACGCGGACGGTTTTTGGATTGAATATGAATTCAGCGCCAATGATGGGTTGCCGGCCAAGGCGCTCTATCAGCGCAAGCACAAGAAACCCGACAGCGAAGAATTCGAAGACATTGCCGAAGAGGACCGCCCGCTAAGATTGATCACGATCGATGGCGTGGTGACGCCGTTTGTGATCGATCACTTCCGCGCCGGCATTCAGACCAGCCGCATCAATTACGAGAAGGTTGACTATAACCAGCCACTCGCTGATTCGCTCTTTGCCAAACCAGCCAACTTAAAAGCTATTAAGTAATCTATAATCCAACAAAAAACGGAGAGCCCCGGTGGCAATGAATCCAAGTATTCAAACTACCGGCAAGGACCGCCGCTTGTACATCTGGTTTGCGGTGTTCATGCCCATCATCGTCCTGGTCGGCTTCGCCCGGACTTATTATCTGAAAGGTTTCTTCGGTACGCCGGCATTGCCCGGATTGCTCGTGCATCTGCACGGAATAGTGATGACGTCCTGGGTAGTTCTTTTCGTCACGCAGGTTTCGCTAGTCGCCACCGGACGCACCAGAACGCATCGACGCCTCGGGGTGTTGGGAGCGGTGTTGGCCGCACTGGTGCTCGTCGTCGGCGTGCTCACCGCAATCGCCGGGGCCGCACGCGGCGCAACGACCGGCCCGCCGGCGCTTCAGTTTCTCGTGGTACCGCTGGTCGACATGCTCGCATTCGCGATCCTGGTCGGAACAGCGCTTTGCTTACGCCGCCGCCGCCTCGATATTCACAAGCGGCTGATGCTCCTCGCCGCGGTGAATTTGCTGGCTCCGGCCATCGCCCGGATCCCTTTGCACTTTATTGAGACGGGCGGGCCTTTAGCATTTTTCGGCTTGACCGACGTGTGTTTACTTGCGTGTGTGGCTTTCGACACCATCAAGAATCGCCGGCTTCACCCGGTGTTTTTGTGGGGCACACTCTTGATCATCGCATCGCAGCCGCTGCGTCTGATGCTGGCAGGTACGGATGTGTGGATGCGGTTCGCGACGACGCTGGTCGGGCTGCTGAAGTGAAAGTTCGCGCCTCGCGCTCCCAGCGAAATGTAGACTCAAAACGTCAGGGTCACACTGAAGCCGATCGGGTCAGCGATTTTTCGCGGGTAGGATGGGGGGCGGGTTCGGTCGTTGTCGCGCGATCTCTTTCGGGCAGAGGAAGGCCGGCCATCCTGGCAAACAAATCCTCATATCGGTCGACGACGTAGTTCCAATCGTACATCTCCTGCACGCGGGCTTGCGCGCGGTTGCGATATGAATGGACCAGAGAGCCGTCACGCAGTACGCGCTGTAGTTTCTCCGCCAGATCGTTTTCGTCTGTGTAGGTAATTCCCGCGTCGCCGACGGCCTCGATGTTTTCCGGCGCCGCCAGCGTCAGCACGCAATTGCCAAAGCCCATCGCTTCCAAAAGCGCCGGATGCGTGCCGCCGACTTCGGTGGCGTGAATGTAGCAGTAGGCATTCTGTTGCAGCGCGCGATAGTCCCGGCCAAAGACGAAGCCGGTAAAAACGATGCGCTTGTCGCGGCGCGCGCGCGCTTTCAAATCCTGAATGTAATCGCGGGCATAAGGAGCATCGCCGACAATCAAAAGTTTGTGCGCCGTCCGGACGCGCTTGAACGCTTCGATCACCATTTGCGCGTTGTTCTCAGGTTCCAGACGCGAAACATACAGAACGTAACGATTCGGTTCGACACGCCAGCGCCGGACGCTCGGGTCGGGTCGGCGCTCGACTTCCGCGCCGTAAGCAATCATCGTCGAAGAAACCCGATAACGGGCCTGATAATATTCCTGAATCACGCGGGCGTCGGTAACGGTTTCAGTCGGCAGAATCGTCGCCAACTTTTCGGCGAGCAGATAGTAGTTGCGGGCGATCGCATTCCACTTCTTGCGCTTGTGCTCGAGCCCATCTACGTTGAGCGCCACCGGCGTTCCGGTGAGCCGGAGAATCGAAGCGAACGGCGCATTCGCCGCGTTGCAGATAAGCGCGGCGTCGTAACGGCACGGCATGGCGTGCAACGCCGAAAGAAAAGTGTGGACGATGGTGTCGAAATATTTAAGACGAACCGTGGGCAGAACTTTCAGATGCACGCCCTGGAATTCAAGCTCGCGAGGACTGACGTAATGCGATCGGCAATAAACCGTCACATCGTGCCCGCGCGCGACCAGCCGAGTTGAGAGATGCTCGGCAAATGTTTCGAAGCCGCCATAGTTGGCGGGAATGCCCCTGGTTCCGAGAATCGCGATCCGCATGACTAGGAACAAAGAATGCCGGATGAAGAATGAAAGAGCAAGTTCTCTTTTTAGGTTTCGCCGTGTGTTCGAATGTCCAACCCGTGTTTATTAGCTTTCGTCATTGAGCGCTGCGACCTGCGGCCGCTCGTTCGTAAGCTTTCAACGTCAAACGCGCCGTCGCGATCCAGCTAAATTCGGCGGCGCGCTTCAGACCCTTGCCGCGCAACTCCGCGCGATATTCCGGATGATCTATGACCCGGGCAATGCCTTCCCCGAGCGCCCTGGTGTCAAATGGATCGAACAATAGAGCTGCGTCCCCGGCCACCTCGGGAAGACTGGTTTGGTTTCCCGCAATCACGGGCGCGCCGCATTGCATGGCCTCGAGCACGGGCAAACCAAAGCCTTCAAAGTAAGACGGATAAACGAAACACATTGCGCCGCTGTAAAGTGCCGGCAGATCGTCTTCCGGAACGTAGCCGACAAACTTTACGCTTTCATTCAGACCGTCCTGCTGCGCTGCGCGAAAGACCTCGCTGTCCAGCCAGCCCCGTTTTCCTGCGATGACAAGCTGCGGAAGCCGACTCGCCGGACGCGCCGTGCGCAACCAGAGGAACGCTTCGATCAGCCGCGTGAGGTTCTTTCGCGGCTGGATGGACCCAAGCGACAGAAAATAGTTCGCGCTGAGGCCGTAAGTCTCGCGAATCTTTTTCAATTCCGCTTCATCGGCGACGGGTTTGAAATGCGGCGGAGCTGCCGCCGGCGTAACGATTACCCGTTCAGGATCGACTGCGTAGGTTTCGATAATGTCGCGGCGTGAAAACTCGGACAGAGTGAGAATCAGCGCGGCTTTGCGCGTGGTGCGGCGCACGGTTAACCGAAGCTGAGCGCGACTGCGACGCTTAAATGTTTCGGGCAGATGCTCGAACGACAGATCGTGAATCGTCGTAACCACCGGACAAGGCGCAAACGGTGGCGCGGTGTATTGAACGTGAAGCACGTCGACGGGATGGTGCCGCAGCTCGGCCGAAAGCGTTAGCGGAATCCGCACCAGCGGCGTGTGCGGGAGCGTCTGCCTTACGTTGAAATTGGCCCAACGATTGGCGAACCGATCGATGGCGGCCTGTTTGGTTACGTAGAGTGTGTAGAGATTGGTTTGATCGACCTCAGCAAGAGCTTCGATCAGGTTGACCGCGTAACTTTCGTTGCCGGCCAGTTGCGCTCCGACGGAGTGCGCGTCGATTGCGATGTGCAAAATCGCTCCAAGTTTATGAGAGCGTTGGCCGGCAAGTGATTCAGCGAGGGACAACTGTGGAAGCCGGCGAGGCTAACGTTTTATTCTTCACCGGCCGCGGATTCTCCGCCGCCGGCACCTGCGGCGGGTACTTCAGTCTGGCGCGTGTCGCGCTCACGAATGCGCGCCGCCTTGCCGCGTAGACCACGCAGATAGTAAAGCTTCGCGCGTCGTACGTGCCCCTTCTTCACCACGTCGATATGATCGATGATCGTCGCGTGCAACGGAAAGATTCTTTCCACGCCGACGCCAAAGCTGGTCTTGCGCACGGTGATCGACTCGCGCGCGCCGCCGTGTTTTCGGGCGATACAGACGCCTTCGAAAGCCTGCAGGCGCTCCTTGGTTTCGGATTCCTTGATGCGGACGTGTACGCGTACCGTATCGCCCGGCTGAAACTCCGGAATGTTATTGCGTAATTGCGCCTTCTCGACGCTGTCCAAGCGGTTCATGATCAACTCCATTACTTCAAAAGATCTGGTCGATTGCGCTTCGTCTTTTCCAGCGCAGCTTCGCGGCGCCAGCGCGCGATCTCGGCATGATGCCCTGTCAACAAAACTTCCGGAGCGCGCATGCCCTCAAACTCAGGCGGCCGCGTGTACTGCGGACAATCCAACGAACCGTCTGAGAAAGATTCGTTTGCCGCCGACGTTTCACTGCCCAGCGCTCCGGGCAACAAACGCACCGTCGCGTCGATGACTACCAGCGCGGCCGGTTCGCCTCCGGAAAGAACGTAATCGCCGATCGAGATTTCGTCAGTCACTAAAGCCTCGGCAACGCGTTCATCGACGCCTTCATAGCGACCGCAAATCAAAACCAGTTGTTCGCAGTTCGCAAACTCAGCGGCCAGCGATTGTGTGAAAGGCCGCCCTTGCGGCGAAAGCAACACCACGCGCTTTCCTGTGGCCATGCTTTCGCGGCGATTGGCGCCGACGAGCGACTGAACTGCTGCAAAGATCGGTTCGGGCTTTAAAACCATCCCGTCGCCGCCGCCGAACGGCCGATCGTCCACGACGTGATGCTTGTCCGAGGTCCAGGCGCGTAAATCGTGCGCCTCGATATTGACTAAGCCGGCTGCGCGCGCGCGCCGGATAATTCCGTAATCAAACGCTTCGCGAAAGTAGTCGGGAAAGATCGTAATAATATCGACGCGAAGCGCTTTCATTGCCGATTTTCAGATCAGCGACCTCAAACCGTTGAAGGTGTCATTCCAAGTGTCCTGAACACCAACCCCCCAACTGGCAATTGGAAATTGGCAATCGGCAATGTCTACAATTCCAATAGTCCTTCCGGCGGATCGACGCGTACGACTTTCTTGCCTATGTCAATCTCAACGCAAATCTCCTGCGCCATCGGAATTAAGAACTCACCACCCGCATTACCCGCGACGACCAGAATCTCGACTCCGCCCGTGCGCATCACTTCACTAACGAGGCCTAACAACTTTCCGTCGATCGTCTCAACGCGACAACCGGCCAACTCCCATTCGTAGAATTGATCCTTTGGCAGCTCAATGCGCTCGCTCGCCGGAATAGCCAGCTGAAATCCCGCGAGCTTCTTAGCTTCGTCGATCGAATCGTAGTCAGCGAACTTGAAAACAATTCGATTTCCCTGAAGCCAATGCTCTTCAATTTGCAAAGATCGGCGACTTCCATCTGGAGCGAGCGCGATCACATTCTCGAGGGCCTCGAAACGTCCGGGAAAATCCGTATAAAGATCCGCAACCACTTCTCCGCGCAGCCCTCTCGTCCTGGCCACGCGCGCAACGACGATTAAATCATCGGCCACTTTCACTCAACGACATCGAGTACATACCGGCGACGCTGCTTCAAACCGGCGGCATAAACCAGCGAGCGCAAAGCCCGCACCGTGCGACCTTGCTTGCCGATCACCTTTCCCATGTCGGGCTGCGCAACGTGCACCTCGATGCGCGTGGTGCCCTCGCGCTCGATGGCGCGCACGTCAACCGCTTCCGCATCGTCGACGAGAGCTTTGACGATCATTTCGATGGTGTCGCGCATAACAAAAAAAAGTCCGGAGTCTGGAGTCCTAAGTATCGAGTCCCAAAATCTCGTCGCGATCGCAGAACGACTCCAGACTTCAGACTGCAGACTCTGGACTGGGTTCCGCTTTCGCGGCTTGCTTGATCAGACGGCGCACGGTGTCGGTCGGCTGCGCGCCTTTCCCGAGCCAGTACCGAACGCGTTCGGCCTTGAGTTTAATCTCCGCCGGTTGGCGCGTGGGATTGTAAGTACCCAGATTCTCCAGACACGCGCCGTCGCGCTTCGACTGCTTTTCTTTAACTACGATGCGGTACGACGGCCGCTTCTTCGCGCCGGTGCGCATCAATTTGATTGCTAACAAGTGTCTTCCTCCAGATTTCGTTTAGAGGGCCCACGTGTGGGCCCAGTGGCGGCGCAAGTGCCGCCTCTAAACGGCGATAAATTCCAAGTCTTATCGTCGCCGCTTCTTTTTCTTTTTCTTCTTTCGCGATGGTCCAGCCGACAAGCCGGGCATCCCAGCCATCATCGCGTCGCCGCCATCGCCTTCCATTCCCGGTATTCCGGCCATGCGGCGCATCATCTTGCCGCGCAAGCCGCCGCCGCTGAACATGCCCTGCATCATCCGCCGCATCTCAGTGTACTGCTTGATCAGCGAGTTTACCTGTGCGACCGTCGTACCTGAACCGCGAGCGATCCGGCGCCGCCGGTTCGCGTTCAGGATCATGTGATTCACGCGCTCTTCGCGGGTCATCGAATCAATGATTGCTTCGGTGCGCCGGAGCTCTTTCTCCATCAACTCTGTTTGCTCGTCGGTCAAATCCGGCATGCCGACGCCGCCGAGAAGTTGATCCGGCAACAGCTTCAAAATCTTTGAGAAAGAGCCGAGTTTTTTTACCTGCCTGAGCTGCGAACGAAAATCATCGAGCGTGAACTGATTGCGCTGTAGTTTCTTTAGCTGCGCTTCGGCTTCGTCTTGATCGACTTTCGACTGAACCTCTTCGATCAGCGAAAGCACATCACCCATGCCGAGGATGCGCTGGGCCACGCGATCAGGATAGAACGGTTCAAGCGCGTCGTACTTCTCGCCTACACCGACGAACTTCACGGGCTGACCGATGACGTGTTTGATCGAAAGCGCCGCGCCGCCGCGCGCATCGCCATCCATCTTTGTCAGCACGACGCCGGTGATGCCGACGCGCTTATGGAATTCTTCGGCCGATCGCACCGCGTCCTGTCCGGTCATCGCATCGGCGACGAAAAGAATTTCGACGGGATGCGTTTCGCTCTTGATACTGACTAACTCTTCCATCAACTCGTCGTCGATGTGCAAGCGCCCCGCCGTATCGATCAAAAGCGTGTCGTAACCGACATCGCGCGCCTGCTGCAACGCTGCGCGCGTCAACTCCAGCGGATCGTTCGTCTCAGGCTTTTCAAAGATCGATTGGCCGGTCGCTTGTGCTATGACCCTTAACTGTTCACGCGCCGCCGGCCGGTAAACGTCGGTCGAAAGCAGCAGCGGTTTCCGCTGTTGATTCTGCGCCAGCCAGCGCGCGATCTTTCCCGTCGAGGTCGTCTTGCCTGAACCCTGCAGGCCGACGATCATCACGACGTTCGGACTCGTCCTGGTGAAAACCAGACGCGAAGATTGCCCGCCCAGCAGCTCGACCAACTCATCGAAAACAATCTTGACGACTTGCTCTGAAGGCTTCAGCTCGAGCCAAACCTGCTGGCCTTCGGCTTTCTCTTTGACCGACGCGATAAAGTCTTTCGCGACTTTATAGTTGACGTCAGCTTCGAGCAGCGCCAAACGAATCTCGCGCAACGCCGCGTCGACATGTTCCTTCGTCAGGACGCCTTCGCCGCGCAGATTCTTCAGAGTCCGCTTCAGTTTGTCGGAAAGAGACTCGAACATACATTAGACGGCGATTCCGGCCTGCGCGGAAACAAGCATGATAAGGGCCGGTCTGAGGGGTGTCAAGGAATGGGCTCGACGTGTTCGAACCCAAGTGTTTTCTTAAAGCGGAGGACGTAGACCGGCTCGCGCGATTAATTGCCGGGGCTATCTCACCTCGCTGAGGCGAGGTGTTAATGAGATCGATTTGAGTTATTTTCATGGACATGAAATCGCAAGCTATAAACATTCAGCTCCTACGGAGCTATTCGACTCGCTTTCGAGCCCTCAAAAACATTTTCCTAACTGGCGTCCTTGCAGGTTCATGCCTTGCTGCCATCATTCCGGCGCCAGCGCAAACTGCGAATACGACGTCCGGTCTGAAATCCGAATTCATCGCTCCCGGAATCGAGCACATACAAATCACTCGCGGTAATAAATCCGAGAAGGAAGCGACCGGGCCCTGGTTCATCAACATGCTGCGCATCGATCTGACAAAAGCGCGGCTGCGGATGGTGCACGCGATGGATGAAGCCGTGGGATTGGAAACGGTGAGTTCGATGGCCACGCGATACGGTGCACTGGCTGCGGTTAACAGCGGCTACTTTCGCACGACCGGAACCTATCGCGGCGACTCGATCGGAGTTGAGTTGCTTAACGGAAAACTTTTGAGCGAATCAAACAACGTTCGGGCGGCGGCGGGCTTAATCGAACGGGATGGAAAGCAGGAGCTGATCTTCGGACACATAAAGTTCGATGGGCAACTCGTCGCCGGCGCGCAAGCGAAGCACGCAATCGATGGACTAAACCGGCCCCGCGGTGATAACGAGCTGATTATTTTTACGCCTGAGTTTCATCGCACTACTCTGACTGATCCCAACGGTCTGGAATTGATCGTTCGTCGCGAACGAATCGTTGAGCGGCGCGATCTGAAAGGCAGCAGCACGATTCCGGCGGACGGTTACGTGATCTCGGTCGCGGGCACGGCCCGACAGTGGGCGCTTGAGAAACTGCGTGTGGGGACGCGAGTAAAACTAAACCTGGATTGGTCCCCGACTGAAGCCGAACAAACAGATTTATGGAAGCACGTTGCCAACATAATCGGTGGCGGCCCGCAGTTGATCAAGAACGGGCGGGTCGAGATTACGAATGCGGCGGAAAAGATTCTGCCGAGCTTTGTCAGCGACGGCCATCCGCGAACTGCGATTGCGAAGCTGAAGTCAGGACAGATCCTTCTGGTTACCGTTGATGGGCGGCAGCCAGGTGAAAGCATCGGCATGTCGCTCAACATGCTCGCGGATCTCTTGCTTGAATTCGACGCGGTCGAGGCGATCAATCTCGACGGCGGCGGCTCGACCACAATGGTCATCAAGAACAAGCTCGTCAATAAGCCTTCAGAAGCCACCGGCGAGCGTCCGGTCAGCGACGCCATCCTCATTTTCCCGATACCATGAAAGCTGAAGGAAGAGCGTGACGAAGAGCCCGGACTGTGTTATTTTCAGGTCGTTTGAGTCCGAACGGAATGGGCGACTCTCGCGCTCGTCGTATCCTGCCCCTGGATGCTTCAGGTGAAAAGCCGATGCTATTAGGCTTTTATTGATATTTGGCTATCACCACTGTGGCGGCATTAAGCGATCTCTTCTTCGCGGGGATTTGCCCTTTTGAGTAAAGAAAAAGCCAAGGCTAACGACACCGTTGTCGATCTGGAGCGCGCTCGTGTGCGGTTGCGTTCGCGCGCCGGCAAGTCTACGCCTGAGTCTCTGGTTCAGGATTTGGAAGTCGTGCGCGGTCTGCTTGACCAGGGTCTAACGATCGAGGCGCGCTCTCGTCTCAACTCACTGCTCAGCGAAGCGCGAAATCAACCTGAACTTCTGGCCGAAGCGCGTCGCTCGTTGTCGATCGCGCTTGAGATGCAGGGCAATTATCGCGAGTCGCTCGATGCGGTCGCGATGTACGAGCCTCCGGAAGCGCGCGCCAAGCTCGATCCAACTCTCGGCGCTCTGCTGCGTGTTCAGATCGCGCTGGCTAACAATTACAACGGCGATCATCCTAAGGCAATTTCGTTGCTCAAGGCCACGCTTCGTGATTTGCCGGAAGAAGCCCCGGAGGTGGGAGCGGTCTATGCTGCGCTCGCGCGCGTCTATCGCAGCATTAGTGAGTATCCGATCGCGCGCGACTACTCGCACCGCGCGCTGGAGAGTTATCGACAAACGGGCGATTGGCGCGGACTTGCCGAGGCCTATTTCGGACTGGCTATCGCGGACCTTCATGAAGGGCAGCAGGAAGGGTCA
>DASZZL010000210.1:0-165813 GCA_035545035.1 Pyrinomonadaceae bacterium | reverse complement strand
TGATCGTCACCGGCGGAAACTCAGCGGGCGACTTCCTGAAACTCCTGGGCAATGGAAAAGCGTTCGGACTGAAGCATCTGAATTACACTTATCAGGAAGGCGAAGGCGGAATTGCGGCGGCGCTCTCGCTGGTCGAGCACTTCGCCTCGGGCGAGCCCGTTTGCGTGGTGCTCGGCGACAATATCATTCAGGGAAATATTCGCGCGGCGGTCGAGTCGTATCGCGACCAAGGCAAGGGCGCGAAAATTCTTTTGAAGAAAGTTACCGACCCGCAACGCTTCGGCGTTCCGGAACTCGATGGCCAGCAGGTTCTGAAAATCGAAGAGAAGCCGGCAGAACCAAAATCCGAATACGCAGTGATCGGAATCTACCTGTACGATGAGCGCGTGTTTGAAATCATTCGCGTTTTGAAACCGTCGGGCCGCGGCGAATTGGAAATTACCGACGTGAACAATGCCTATATCGAACGTGGCGAGATGACCTGGGATTTGCTGGAAGGCTGGTGGAGCGACGCGGGCACTTTTGAAAGCCTGCTGCACGCTTCAAACCTCGTCGCGGAGACCGGCGCAAACAATTTGGAGCTAGAACATGCAGCAGAGGCCGGCGCCAACGCCTGAGTTTCAACTCGGCGAGATCCAGGACGTGGTCGTGCGCGAGTTGCGCAAGTTCGACGATCGTCGCGGCTGGCTGTCCGAATTGTTTCGTCACGACGAACTTGCCGCGGAGTTTTTTCCGGCAATGACCTACATCTCTTCGACCAGGCCCGGCGTCGCCCGCGGGCCGCACGAGCACGTCGATCAAGCCGACCTCTTTTGCTTCCTCGGACCTTCGAATTTCAAACTTCGCATGTGGGACAACCGGCCGGATTCGCCGACGTTCCGCAACTTGATGACGCTGGTCGTCGGTGCAGACAATCCGAAAGTTGTCTTAGTTCCAAAAGGCGTGGTTCATGCCTACCAAAATGTTGGCACTGTTGACGGCATCGTGATCAACTGTCCGAACCGCCTCTACTTGGGTGAGCACCGGCGCGAACCAATTGATGAGATTCGACACGAAGACGATCCGGAAACGATCTTTCGGATGGAAGACTAAGCCATTGCCGATTTTCGATTTCTAATTTCCAATTTGAAAATCAAAAGTGAATTGCGAAGCCTGAGACGCAAGCTCGCTGTTTAGCAATCGGCAATTGGAAATGGGCAATCGGCAATGAAGATCCTTCGCATCATCGCTCGTCTCAACGTCGGTGGACCGGCGCGTCACGTGGTTTGGCTTGCCGACGGAATGAAATCCGCTGGTTACGACACTTTGCTGGTTGCCGGAGTCGTGCCGCCGGGCGAAGACGATATGGGTTACGTCGCTGCTGCGGCAGGGATTGCGCCGGTGATCATTCCGGACATGAGTCGCGAAATTTCTCTGAAGGATGCCCTCACAACCTGGAAACTTTTTCGTTTGATGAGGCATGAACGACCGGTCATCGTGCACACGCACACCGCCAAAGCCGGCACGGTCGGACGGGTCGCCGGATTAATGTATCGCTGGCTCACGCCCGCGGCGCTGATCGGAAAGCCGCGCGCGTGCTTCTTCGTGCATACGTATCACGGCCACGTCTTTCACAGCTACTACGGCCGGATGAAGACGCGCCTGTTTCTTGGCATTGAACGACTGCTGGCAAGATTGGGCACGGATCGCATTGTCGTGGTCAGCCGTCAACAGCTCCGCGAGATCAACGAACAGTTTCGGGTCGGACGGCGTGAGCAGTTCGCCGTGATCCAGCTGGGCATCGACACCAGTGCTTTCGCAAATTGGCAGGAGCGACGACCGCGCCTGCGGGCTGAGCTGAAGGTTTCTGAAGGCGAAGTGCTGATTGGCATCGTCGGGCGTTTGACTGAAGTCAAAAACCACGCACTGTTTTTGCGGGCTGCCGCCGAGTGCCGAACTCTGGTGAAACCGCGCCGCGTGCGGTTTGTGATCATCGGCGACGGAAAGCTGCGCCCTGAACTCGAAACGGAAGCGAAATCACTCTCATTGGGCGATGATGTCGTCTTTCTCGGCACGCGCCAGGATCCCGAGAACTTCTATCCGGCGCTCGACATCGTAGCGCTGACCAGCTTGAACGAAGGCACGCCGCTGACCTTGATCGAAGCGATGGCGAATGCGCGTCCGGTAATCGCAACTAAGGTCGGCGGCGTCGTCGATCTATTAGGGCCAATCGTTTCGACCGGTAATGCGGAACCGGGCTATGCAATCTGCGAACGTGGGTTGCTGACCAAGAGCGGAGACGCAGAAGGCCTGGCGCGTGGGCTGGCGCGATTGATTGAAGACGAATCGCTGCGCGCTGATTTGGGCGTGCGGGGACGAGAGTTTGTCTTGCGGAATTATGCACGGCAACGTTTGCTGGCGGACATGATTCAGTTGTACGGCCAACTCGTTGCGACCAACCCAGCGGTGAGCGAAGGCGCGACCGCCGCAACGGAAACTGCCGCCGGCGATTATCGTGCTAGACTTACGCCTCGCGTTTGACGCAATCGTTTGAAGGGGTCTGGAGTTTGCGAGTTCTGATCACAGGAGGGGCGGGTTTCATCGGCTCTCATCTTTCCGACGCGTACCTCGGGCGCGGCGACGAAGTTTTCATCGTCGACGATCTTTCCACCGGCAGCTTCGGAAATATTCAACATCTGAAAGATCACCCACGCTTTCACTACCGAATTGACAGCGTTCACAACCGGCCGGTGACCGCCGAGCTGGTCGATCAATGCGACGTGATCTTTCATCTGGCGGCGGCGGTGGGCGTCAAGCTAATCGTCGAAAGTCCCGTGCGCACCATCGAGACAAATGTCCACGGAACAGAGGTCGTGCTCTCTCTGGCCAGCAAGAAGAAGAAAAAAGTCCTGGTCGCCTCAACCTCGGAGGTCTACGGGCTAAGCACCGAAGTTCCGTTTCGAGAGGACGGCAATCTCGTCATGGGCGCGACGACGAAAGGCCGTTGGAGCTATGCGTGCTCGAAAGCGATCGACGAGTTTCTCGCGCTTGCTTATTGGCGCGAAAAGAAATTGCCGACCGTAATCGTGCGGCTCTTCAACACGGTCGGTCCACGACAAACCGGCCAGTATGGAATGGTGATTCCGACTTTCGTGAAGCAAGCGCTCTCAGGCCGGCCCATTACCGTATACGGCAGCGGCGAACAATCGCGCTGCTTTTGCTATGTCGGCGACGTGGTCGGCGCGCTGATGAAATTGATGGACGACGAAAGCGCGGTCGGAGAGGTTTTCAACGTCGGTTCAAATCAGGAGATCACGATCCTCGACCTCGCCCGGAAGGTTAAGGAATTGACGAATTCCAAGTCGGAAATCACTTTCGTGCCCTACGACGAAGCTTACGAGGAAGGTTTCGAAGACATGCCCCGCCGCGTTCCTGACATCTCGAAGATCGATGGCCAGATTGGCTTTCGGCCGGAAAAATCACTCGATGGAATTCTCGAAAGCGTGATCGAATTTCACAGCGAACAAATGTCCGTCGGCCGCGGCTAAGATTTCAAAGCCGCCAGCGCCCGCTTCTTGCTACCGTTCTTACCGACCTTGATGATGCTGCGTCTGCGTTTCCTGACCGCGGACCTCACTCCGAGCAGACCCTTATGGCGACTGTTGATTAGAGCAATCAGGCTCTGATGATGGTTGAAGCCCAGAAGTCGCGCGGCCTTTGTTACAGCGCCACCGGTGTCCCGGAGCGCGCGCGAGATGATCTCTTTTTCGTAGTCGAGCACCTGCTGTTTGAACGAGAAGCCGTCCCAGCCATTTTCGTTCGCGCTCGCGTCCGCGGCGGCATCTGTATGGCCCGCCACATCAATTGAGCCGATCACCTTTTGCGCACATGAGATTAATCGTCTGGTCGTCGCCGGGTCTTGCGAGCTCTGCAAGAGATTCAGGGCCGCCTTGTAGTTCGAAACCAAGTCGTCAACCGAGGTCTGTTGACCAAGCTCTTCGATCGTGCTGAGGTGAGCCCGGCCAGCGCCTTCAAGATCGCCCGAGGTTTGAGCGACTTCGATCCCGCGTTGCAGAGACGCTTTCGCCCGCGCAATCTTGCCCATGCGCGCCAGCACAGTTCCGTGCGTCGTCAGCGCTTCCGCCAGCAACGATTGTTCGCCGCCGCGCTCGAGCGTCTTCACAGCCGCTTGCGCGAATCGTTCGGCTTCCGGGAGACGGTTTTCTGCCATGAGCGCGCGTGCCCGTGTGTCGTCAACCTGGGCTGCCGTGCCGCTGCCGCCGACTTCGAGGCACACTCGCCGCGCCCGATCGAGATGAACATACGCCTCTTGAAATTTGTTAAGCGTGAAGAACAAGTAGCCAAGATTGTTTTCGACTCGGGCACAATACCGAGCGTGGCCGGCTTTCTCAAAGTGAAAGCTCGCTGCGGCATATTCAATAAACGCACGATCTCTGTAGTCTTCCCGCTGCTCAACCCGACTCAGATTCTCTAGCACAGTCCCCAGTTGATTATGAAAGGCCCCAACTAGAGCGTGATCGCCGCTGGCCTCAACGAGCGCAGAAGCTCGTGTCAACATGTTCAGGGCCTCGTTGTAACGCATCGTCGTTCTCTCAACTATGGCGCCCCTCACCAAAGCTATGGCCTTCATCTCACTGTCTGAGTCTGGGATCTCAAGCAGAACATCTCCCAGAATTATACGTGCTTCATCGAAGGCCCCTTCGCGCCAATAACAGAGCGCAAGATCGCAGCGAGCCTCGGTGGCTCGCTGAGGTTGTCCGACTTCTTCAAAGATCTCCATGCTCCTGGTGATAAGGTTCTTAGCCGTCTCCTGGCTGCCTTCAGTCTGATGCACGCTGCCCAGCCACCCGGCCAAGGAGCCCGTTCGGAGCAGGACCTGGGCCTCCGTTGCGCGGTCGAGTCCCTCAATCATCGGCGGCCCGTCGCGCTCAGGCCAGAACTCGCTCAATGCTTCGTGCGCTGCTTCATACTCGCCCGCCTTCTCAAGCTGCTTCGCAAGCTGGCAGCAATGCTGAGCGCGTTCTGAAAGCGATAAGGATTGATTAGCCGATTGGCTAACTGATAGAGTAGTTAAGTTCATGGAACTCATGCCTTTCTGTATAGTAGATAAGACTTTTGCGTCCGCTAAGTCAGCCAGCGTCGCGACACGCTCAACGGGAGTCCGCTGAGGCGCGCTTAAGTTCTTGCTGAGACGTTCGCTCTTTCAACCCAAGCATTTAGTCCACCGTTAGGAGAACAACATGAAAACACTTCGCAAACTCACCAGCGTCATCTTGTTGGCGCTCGTACTCGGGCTTCCCGCATTCGCCGGACAGACAGACACGCCGCCCTGTGCGCCCCCTGTACCTGGTCAAACCGATACTCCACCATGCGGAGGGGTAGCACCGGGCGACTTGGGTACGCCCACCGTTTCTTCAACCGCGACAGCGGCTGACGAAACGTTTACTGAAATTGTGACAGATGTGCTGGCGAGCATGCTGTTGATCTTTTAGTTTAGGCCGCTAACTTGTCAAAAACCGGATCGGTCAGGGACGCTGACGGAACACTCTTAGTGTGCGCGCATGTGAGAGATCCCAAGGAGGTTCGAGCACTCGACGAGGAGGCCCTCACGGCCCGGTAGCTTAAACCGGACTTCGCCGGAATGCAATGCCCAATAATGCCTTGGGAGTAACTTGAGCTTCGGGGGTTAGGCGCGGTTGCCAGTCCCGCTGCAAGGCGACCCAGGTCGGCGGCTAAGGAGAGGCGTGAGCCGAAGCCACGGTCGAGCGATCACGCCGACCCGATTCTCATCTGCTTGCCCCCGAAACAAATGCAACGAAAGTCTTGTGACTTGCCTTTGGCGCGTTAATCGAATAGGTTTTTCTCGCGCTGGTTTACCACCGCCGAATCAAGATGCGATTTAGTGCCCTAAACTTCTTACCGCCGTTGGTGTCCTTCATTCTGGCGCTGGCTTTGACGCCCCTGATGCGCTCGTTGGCCCGGCGGAAGGGTTTTGTGGCGCGGCCGAAAATCGACCGCTGGCACAAGAATTCGACAGCGACGGTGGGTGGGGTAGCGATCTGGCTTACGGTAGTTTGCGTTTACCTCACGCTGATCCCACACACGTCCTACGGTTGGGTGGTTGTCGGCGCCAGCACCTTCCTGTTTCTCGTGGGACTGATCGATGATCTGATTCACATCAAGCCTTACCAGAAGCTCATCGGTCAAGTGATGGGCGCGGCCCTGGTCGTCTATTACGGCCTGGCTTTGCCATGGACCAGATCGTTGCCCATCAACATGGTAATCACGATCTTCTGGCTCATCGGCATTACGAATGCGGTGAATCTGCTGGACAACATGGATGGCCTGGCCGCGGGAATCGCGTCCATCGCGTCCGTATTTCTGACCGTGAGCTTTGTCGCCGGCGGCCAGCCCACGGAAGCCTTAATGTCGTCGGTGCTGGCGGCGGCACTCCTCGGTTTTCTGGTTTACAACTCCAATCCCGCGACGATCTTCATGGGCGACTGCGGATCGATGTTCATCGGATTCCTTCTCGCCAGCGCCGCGTTGGTGAATGTTTCCGGCGGGCGCTCGCGCACGTTCGTGCCCGTGCTCGCGGTGCCGATTTTGGTGCTCTTCATTCCGATTTTCGATACGACCTTTGTGACCATCCTGCGCAAACTTTCCGGTCGCGCGGCTTCGCAGGGCGGCCGCGACCACACATCGCATCGTCTGGTGGCGCTGGGAATGTCTGAACGCCACGCCGTGTGGATGCTTTACGGCCTGGCTGGGCTCTCAGGTTTGCTGGCGATTACTGTGCGCACAATGAAGCCGGACGTCAGCCTTGCGCTGATTGCCGGTTTCACGCTGGCGCTGACCTTGCTCGGCGTCTATCTTGCTGGAGTCAAGGGATACGATGAAGTGGAACAGGTTGTAGCGGCGGGCGAAAAGCCGTTCGCTTTTCTGGTTGACTTCTCGTACAAACGCCGCATTTTCGAAGTCTTGCTCGACATAGTCTTGATTATGCTGGCCTACTGGTCGGCTTACGCGATCAAGTTCGAACCATTTTCGAATAGTCCGGCATGGAAACTGTTTCTGAGAACTTTGCCAGTCCTGGTTGTGGTTCGACTGGCTGCGTTTCTTTTCTTTGGCGTCTATCGCGGCATCTGGCGCTATACGAGCATCGACGATCTCATGGCCTTTGCGAAGGCCGTAGCCGCCGGCTCGATCGTCAGCATGCTGATCATCCTTTTCAAGTTGCGCTTTCAGGGTTTCTCGCGCGCAGTTTTTCTGATCGACGCGCTCATTATGCTGATGCTGTTGGCGGGGAGTCGCATGGCCTTTCGCCTGTTCCGCCAGGTTCTTCCCGTCGCGAACGGCGCTGCCGGCCGCCGCGTTCTGATCTACGGAGCCGGCGACGCCGGCGAGCTGCTGCTGCGCGAATTGCTGAACAATCGCGACCTACGCTGCGCGCCGGTTGGCTTCATGGACGACGATCCGATGAAGCAGGGCAAAGTGATCCACGGCTTGCGGGTTTTCGGCGGAAACGGTCTGCTGAAAAAAGTTATTGACCAACACCGGGTCGAGCAGGTACTCATCTCTACGCCGCGCATTTCAGCCGAGCGCACCAGCGAGATTCTGCGCGAATGCGAAGCTCACAATATTGAGGTGAAGCGAATGTCGATCAGAATCGAGGATATTGATGATGCCAGACTGCCGCCGATCACCCGGGCCGCGCGGAACGGCGATTTGTAACTCCCCTTAATTGAGATTGTGTCGCACTCTAACTCCGCGTCCGTTATCACGATCGACCTGCGGGCTCCGGCGCGCCGCGCGCTTGTGGTCTTGCCGGCGTTGCTGGCGATCCTGTCGGCTTGGTTTGTAGTGCGCTGGTATGTCGGCGATACAGTGGCAGAGTACGCTCCGGACAACCCGGCGGCGGCTACGGAGCTGGCAAGACTAGCAACGCGTTGGGCGCCGGGTGACGCTTTCGCCCACTGGACTTTGGGAACGCTGGAAGAGAAAGATTTCAGCGCGAACAACCTGGCCGATGCCGTGCATGAATACGAGATCGCGGTGACGCTGTCGCCGAACGACTATCGCTACTGGATGGAACTCGGTCGCGGACTCGAAGCGTCAGGCGATAACGCAGGTAGCGAACGGGCGTTCGGGCGCGCGGTCGAACTAGCGCCGGCTTACTCCCTGCCGCGCTGGTATTTTGGCAATCTGCTGCTGCGCGAAGGAAAGGTTGACGAAGCCTTCCAGCAATTGGCACGCGCCGGCGAAACCAATCCGGAGATTCGGCTGCAAGTATTCAACCTGGCCGGGCAAGTATTTGGCGCTGATGTGGACGCAATTGCGAACGCCGCGTGCACATCTGTCGCGATGCGCGTACAGCTCGCCATCTATCTTGCCGGCCGGCAGAAGTTCGCAGAGGCGATGCGCGTCTGGTCCGGCACCCAGAATCGAACTAGTGAGCGCGAGCTGGCGGATGAACTGAAGAAACAACTGATCGACCAGAAACAATTCCAGCCCGCTCTGGTGGTGATGCGCGAGATCGAGCCCGACGCCGGCAAGCTTCCCGTGCCGGGACAATTCATAAACGGCGGATTCGAAAGTGGCACGTCGCTGTCGAGTTCAGACAGCTTTGGCTGGTCGATCACTTCCGGATCGCAGGCGCAGATGTCTATCGATACGCAATCGCACAACGGCCATAACAGTCTGCGGATAGTTTTTCGGGCTCCGACCAAACTCGATGCTATCCACGTGTCGCAGGCCATCGTGGTTGAGCCCGACACGCAGTATCATTTTGAGTGTTACGTACGCACCAACGATTTGACCACCGGCAGTCCGCCGCTGATAACCATCCTCAGCGCCGCGGACAATGCCGTGCTGGCAAGCTCGCCTCCGTTGCAAACGGGAACGAATGATTGGCAACGAATCGCGCTCGATTTCAAAACAAAGCCGAAGAGCGATGGAGTGATCGTGAAACTTTCTCGCCAAGCTTGCAGCGAGGCTCAGGTCTGTCCCATCTTTGGCACGGTCTGGTATGACGACTTCAATCTACAACGTAGCAGCGGTCCAGCCGCTTCGCGCGGAACCACCGCAAGTGGAAAGCGCGAAGGAAACCGTAACGGCTCCCGCTAAGCGCCGGCATACGCTCGCCAGCCGCTTGATCTTCCTCACGCTTTGCGTCGGGATGGTTCTGACCACGCTGGCTTACGGAACCGTTCACTACTGGGCGTTGGCGGCTTTCTCTCTGAGCGCCGTGGGCATCGTTTGTCTGTGGACGGTGGATGGACTGGTAATTCGGTCGACCCGGATTAGCCTCAATCGTCTGCAGTTCCCAATCTTGGGAATGATCGTCCTCGGTCTGATTCAACTGCTCCCGCTCCGCGCACCGGACAATGCCGGGTTGTCGCTCTCTCCGACACGAACGCTCTCGCTCGATCCTTACGCCACGCGTCTGATCATCGTGCAGGTGGCGTCGTTGTTCGTCTACTTCGCGGCTACGCTTATGTTTACCGATACTCCGCGGCGGCTGCGGACGCTGGTCAGAACTATCACGATTCTTGGCTTTCTGCTGGCGATGTTTGGCTTGACACAATCTTTGACTAGCGACGGCACGCGGGTCTATTGGCTCCGACAGTTGACGCAGAGCACCGCCTTTGGACCTTTCATCAACCGACATCACTTTGCCGGCTACATGGAACTTGCGATCGCGGTGCCGTTGGGCTTGCTCTTTACCGGAGCGGTCGAGAAACAGAAGCGAGTGCTCTACGCGTTTGCCGCGACGCTGATGGGCGTGGCGCTGATCATGACTAACTCGCGCGGCGGGTTCATCAGTCTCGGAGCAGAGATCATGTTTCTCGTCGTGATTGGTACGACGGCGCGCTCTCGTAACGGCCAGCGCCTACCGCGCGGCGAACGCGCGCGCGCGGCGATGATGCGCGCCGGACTGGCATTCGCACTCATGGTGGCGCTGATTGGAGGCGCGGTCGCGTTCGGGGGGTCCGACATCTTCACGCGCTTGCTGGGAACGCCCACTGCTTCCGATCCGACTACGGGGCGCGCGCATTTTTGGAGCGTCGCGCTCGACGTTATCAAAGCATATCCAATCACCGGATCAGGACTCGGTTCGTTCGGCGTAATCTACACGCGTTACGATTCCCGCAACGGATTGTTTCGTCTTGAGCAGGCCCACAACGATTATTTGCAGACGCTTTCGGACGGCGGCATTATCGGCGCCGCACTGGGTCTGTGGTTCATCGTGACTCTGTTTCGCCGCGGCTTTGCCCGCAGAGAGACTCACGATCATTTTCGGCGCGGAGTGGTAACCGGCGCGCTGGCCGGATGCTTTGCGGTGCTGGTCCACAGCTTTTTCGACTTTACTCTGCACACCACGGCGAACGCGCTGCTGTTTTTGATTCTGGCCGCGCTGGCGACGCAGGACAGCCGCGTGGATCAAACGTCGCAGCATCGCGGCTCACGTCGGCGAAGCTCAAGCTCGCAAAGCCCCCAGATGGAAGCAGGCGCCTCGCAGCCGCCGGCTCTCGAAGAGGTGAAATCAGCCTGAATTCCTCTGGTTTCTCATGAAACCGAGGCCCGTTTGGTTGTATCTCTTCAGGGAGAGGATGTAGTCTGTTGACCGCTCTTTCCCGATTTACGCAACTTAGCGCAAAGCCCTAAAGCCCTTCGAAGGAGATCGTTTTCCAGTGTCGTCGGCAGTAGCCGCCAAAATCAGAGATCAGAGGTCAGAGATCGGAGATCAGACGTCAGAGGCAAGAGTGCCGGCGACTCTGGCGGCACTGTGTCTGGAGGCCATCGCTCGCCACCACAAACCGGACGCGGTCAGCGAAAAGCGCGGCGACGAGTGGGTTCGCATCTCCTCGGAAGAGTTCGTGCGGCGTGTGCGGCACATCGCGCTCGGCCTCAGTGACCTGGGCATCCACGCCGGCGATCGCGTGGCGCTGATTTCCGAGAACCGGCCCGAATGGTCGATTGCCGATCTCGCTATCCTCAGCCTCGGCGCCGTCACGGTTCCGATCTACACGACGCAAGCGATCGATCAGATTCAATTCATCCTTACGGACTCAGGCGCGCGGGCGCTGATGATTTCTGGCGGCAAGATCCTGAAGCACGCGCGCGAAGGTTTCGATGGATTGAATCAACTCGAACATATAGTCGTGTTCGATTCCAAATCCGCAGCGGGCGTTGATCGCGCGACAACTCTGGAAAATATTGAAGCGCGCGGCGCGGCGATCGAGCGCGAAGACTCTGCGGCCTTTGACCATCTAATCGCGCGCGTGCGCGCTGACGATCTGGCGACGATCATTTACACTTCGGGCACGACCGGCGAGCCCAAGGGCGTCATGCTCACGCATGACAACTTCATTTCGAACGTGCGCTCGATCACGAACGGCCTGCCCATTTCTCCGGCCGACGTTTCGCTTTCAGTCTTGCCGCTGTCACACATCTTCGAGCGCACGGTGTTCTATGTTTTTTGTTACGTCGGTGTCTCGGTAAATTACGCCGCGTCGTTCGATAAAGTCGGCGAGTATCTGCGCGAAGTGCGACCCACGATCATGACGGCCGTGCCGCGGCTGTTCGAAAAAGTCTATCACCGCATCATCAAGAAGGGCATGTCGGCGGGCGGAGTGAAGAGCAAAATCTTTGCGCGCTCGCTCGCCGTGGGTCAACGCGTTGCCGAGTTGAAAGACAAAGGCAAGCGCGTGCCGGTTTCACTCGCGATGCGTCATGCGGTTGCCGACGTCCTGGTGTTTACAAAATGGCGCGAAGGCATCGGGGGACGTTTGCGTTACTTTGTCTCTGGCGGCGCGTCGCTGTCGCCCACGCTTTCGTATTCGTTCCTGGGCGCGGGCATCAACATTTTGCAGGGCTATGGCATGACCGAAACTTGCGTCGTGTGCGCCAACCGTCCCGACGACAATCGCGTCGGCTCGATCGGCAAGCCCTTCGAAGGAATCGAAGTGGCCATCGCCGCAGACGGCGAGATGTTGGTGCGCGGGCCGAACATTATGCGCGGCTACTATGGTCATCCCGAAGCGACGCTCGCGGTGATGAGCGACGGCTGGCTGGCAACAGGCGACGTTGGTTACATGGATGAAGACGGCCATGTTTACTTGACTGATCGCAAAAAAGACCTTTTCAAACTCTCGAATGGAAAATACATCGCGCCGCAACTGATCGAAAGTCTTTTGAAGCAAAGCGAGTTCGTCAATCAAGTGGTCGTGGTCGGCGCGAGCCGCAAATTCCCCGTCGCGCTGATTGTTCCTGACTGGGAAGCGCTCCGGTCTTCGCTGCGCTCCACGGGCGAACCCGTCGCCGAAACGCACCTGGAAATAAGCCAGAGCCAAAATGCAATCAAGATCGTGCAGCGCGACGTAACGATGATCACCGCGAACCTGGCCGATTATGAGCGCGTGCGCCGAGTGGCGTTGCTGCCGGAAGAGTTTTCGATCGATAGCGGCGAACTCACGCCTACCTTGAAAGTAAAACGCCGCGTGATAGATGAGAGATACGGCAAGCTAATCGAGGAGTTGTACGGATCGGCTTGACAAGCATTCGAGCGTCGACACTTCTCGCTGACACTCAAGAATAGTCCAGCACACCGGTCTGCATTATCAACTTCCACTCATTGCCAATTTTCGTATAGACCTTGCACGTGCGACCTTTCCAATGATTTTCTTTGCCGTCCCGGTCGATCCACAACGTATCGATGTCCACCACCGCAAACGCGCCATCACCTTCCTTATCGCGGGAGCATGAGGTCAGTACCACCCGCGTCAGCGGGTGGGTCAAACACTCAATGGATGGCTTGGCCATTGGACCCACCTGCTTACGCAGGTGGTACTGACTTCATGACGCGGTTCGATCGATCGCAAACTCAGAGCTTGTCGAACAGCGAGGAAGGCGCAGAGGATGCGAGTCGCTCTGCGCCTTCGGAAAACATCGTGGGCTGCGTTCTAGAACGTAAACTTAACCGCCAACTGCACCTGCCTCGGGTCACCCACCCCTTGTCGCAGGAAGCCGTCAAAGTTGAACAGGCCTGGCGTCACCAGGGGGTTAATGTTGTTGGCGTTGTTGAAGGTATTGAACATCTCGATTGTAGGAATCAGCGCGTAGCGTTCATGGAACTTGAATGGACGCATCACTCTCCAGTCGAAGGAGAAGAACCTATTGTCTTTGCGCAGATGGTTGCGACCACAATCGATACCGTTCACGATCCGCGTTCGAGAGTTGCTTGGGCTGCACGGTGACCCGCTGCCGTTGCCCAGCGGGTTGTCAGTAATCGGTTGCGCCGAGCGCGCCTGGATTCGGAAGTTCGCCTGGAACCCGGCGGGTAACTCGGCGTAGGTATAGAAATTGAATTTGTGACGAATGTCGCGATCCGAGACGGAGTAATCCTTCGAAAAATCAAAGCGATTGAACGTGCGATCGAGGAACGGGTCGCGCTCATTGGAATCGTCGTCCAGGTCTTTGGCGAGGACGTAATTTGCTTCCATCTGAAATCCGTGGCTGAATCGCTTCCTGAGGCCCGCCGTAAAGCCTCGGTAAAGTGACTTGGCCGAGCTTGCGGTTACAAAAACGTCACCCAGGTCAAAGTTAAAGGGCCCCGGAAAACTGTAGGAAACCGTGTCCTGATTCGTGGTAGACGTGATCGGCAACGGTGTTCCACCATTGTTAGTATTGACGAAGCGTGTCAGATGCACGCCTTTAGACCAGGTGAAATCGAAGTACATCGCCAGGTTGGGAACCAGTTCCTGCTCAAACGCCACGTTTGCCGTATAGATGCGTGGGTTAGCGTAGTCTTTGCTAAACACCCTGACCCCTGAGAAGCACGGAAACGGATTCGTGGGCGGGCCGCAAGATCCTGCGGCTGGAGTAACGAGATTCGGCCAAGTCGGGTGAATGGTTGGGTTCGCAAACAATCCGCCGGCGATCGTCTGCTGCTGGACACCGTTCGTAGTGATCGAGCCTACCTGGGTCAGCATGTTCTGGCGGCCGTAGTAGATGTTGGAACTCGCGCGTAAAACAGAGCGGCCCTTGCCGCCAATGTCCCAAGCAAGTCCCACTCGAGGTTGAAACTGTTTCTTCTGGCTGTGGAGAGTTCCATCCGAAGGGAACCGTGGGTCGCTCAGAAAGATGCCGTAAGCCGTCTGTGACGGAGGGACGACGACGCCAGGAAAGATCTGAGCTTCCCAGCGGAGTCCATAGCTTAAGCTGACGTTCGGCCGGACCTGCCACCTGTCCTGAGCGAAGAGCGCGAAGTCCTCGTTCTTGATTCGGGATGCGCCTGCGGCATCGGTCGCCGGTCCGGTTCGGCTAGCGCCTTGCAGAAACAGCAGCAGATGTGCGGCGGCATCCGTCGGCCCGAAACCAGCGCCGAGCGAAGGCGAAGCATAGCGGAGAAAGCCGGTAACGCTGTCAAAAATATATCGTCCCTCAAAGAAGCCACGGAAGATCTGATCGTTGATCGTGTGTAACCACTCGCCGCCGAACTTCGCTGTGTGTCTGCCCCGGACGATCGAGAAGTTGTCCCTGACCTGAGTTCGCCACATCAGTTCGTCAATATTAGGCCCCAGGAAGAAAGGGTTGCCGAAGCGAAAAGTCGTGGCAAACCCGGCCGCCGTGTCTGCCGGAATATTGGAGGGAGTGGCAGAGCGGGGTCGTGACTCGCGTGAATACGTGAAGTGTGCCTCGTTTAGCGTGGTTGGAGACACCGTGCTGAACAGGTTAAGGTTGACCACGTTAATCTTCGATGGTCCTTCAATTCCGTTCGCTGAAGTGCCGTAGGTTGCCACATCAAATGTCTGGTTGGTGTTTTTCGAGTAGTCGAAGTTGTACGAGACCGCGAGTTTGTTCTTCGAGTTAAGATCCCAATCAACCTTACTCAAGAAGGCGTTGTTTCTTATGGGATGCTTGACCGGCTGGCCATCGTCCTGATTTTGGGTTGCTTTGAGGAAATTGATTAGCGCCAATCTTTGACAATCAGTATTTGCGTTGATCAGCGCCTCGTTAGCCAGAATTGTCGGAGCGGAAACCGGGCAGGGTGTGCCAATCGGTTCGCTCAGGTTGGGGCGGGTCAGGTTCTCGCTAATACCCTCAAATGCAAAGAAGAAAAAGGCTTTGTTCTTCCGGATCGGACCGCCGACCGTGCCGCCAAACTGCTCGCGGCGAAAGTCCCTGAGGGGTTTTCCATCAGATGTGTTTGCGGTCAGTGCCTTGAGACGTTGAAAGTGAAATACACTGCCATGAACGTCGTTTGTGCCTGACTTGGAGATCACATTGATGACGCCACCTGCGGTGCGACCGAATTCCGCACTGGCTCCCGTTGCAACTACCTGAAACTCTTTCACGGCATCCAGAGGAATGTCGATCGCCGCGCGTTGACCGCCTGCTTGCTCGCCGAAGAATCCGTTGTTGTAGTCACCCCCGTCCAGACTTATGTTGTTAAAGATTCCGCGCTGTCCGGCAAAGGTGATCTCATCGCCATCCGGACCCTGTACGACGCTTACGCCCGGCGTGAGAGTCAGCAAGTCTTCAAACTTCCGTCCCAGAATCGGGGTCGTACTTACCGTTGTTTCATTCAGGGTGCTGCTTGATTCCGTCTTCACGGTATCTACCGTCGGCGCGTTAACAGTTACCCGCTCTTCAACACCTGAAACCTTCATCGACAGCGGCAGATTGAGCGCCTGTCCGACCGTAAGGGCCGCCTTCTCAACCACCGTAGTCGCGAATCCTTTTTTGGAAATGGCTACCGAGTAGTTGCCAGGCGGAAGGGCCAGCGCGACAAAGCGCCCACCATCATCGGTGGTTAATGTCTTTGAGAAATTAGTGTCGAGGTTTTTGATCTCGACGTTGGCGCCCGGCACAATCGCACCGTTGGCGTCCGTTACCGTACCCTGAATCGTCCCAGTGGTGATTTGGGTCTGCGCACTAACCACAGAAGCGATTGCCAGAATGACAAACACACTAATACCAAGTCCTTTAACCCATCGGGTAAAGGAAGGGAACGTTAGTTTATGCATCGTTTTCTCCTGTCGTTAACGGGGCCAATTTGAGTCTCAATGAAAAACTCACGGCGGGGAAGGTTGTAATTTTGCCACAGCGGTCGAATCTTAGTTAAGGCCTCGCATCCTGTCAATCACCTTGTTCATAAAACGTCGGCGATGTGTCTACAGAATGGTTTTACGGCCCACGTGATCCTCTGGTTTTCGCAGCGCCTCTTCCAAACTCTTCATGTATTGACCCACATGCAGTCCATCCATCAGTGCGTGATGTACCTCGACGGAGAACGGCAAAAGAATGCGGTCATTTTCTTGAGTAAACTTACCGAATGCAATCTTCGGCACCGAATCCTCCTGCCCCCAATTGCGCGCGTGCGAAAAGCTCGTAAACGAAAACCAGGGCAGAGTCGTGAAGTGAATCCGGGCGTCGTCGTTCAAACGCACCGCAAATCGTCCGACCGACTGAGCATCCTCTACTGCGCGCTTAGCCTCGGCGACGAATTTCTCGAAATCCTCGTCATAGTCAAAGTACGCCATAGTAAAACTATCATTCGGCAGCAGCACCGTAGTTCCACCGTGAATGACGTCGTGGACAATCACTTTGCCTTCTCTCAACCGATAGCGGAATGGTTCGATCTCGTTTGCTGTCCGGAGTGCGAAGTAATGGTATGCCAACGACACGCTGACGTTAGGGCAGAGGCGAAGGAACGTCAGCAGATTGGTAACGTCGAGCCGCGTACAAATATTGAAGTATGGCTTGTCAAAACCACGGAAAAACTCGAATACATCACGGCGGGCCCAGTTTGCTAAATCAAGATACTTTGCCATGAAGGAATTCTAACCTAACAAGAGGTGTATAAGCCCACATACCCGGTACTCAGAAGGCCACTAGATACCCCTAGAGTTAACTTAGATTTAACTTCAGCTTCACGCGGCTGTAACTCGCCGCCTGTAGCCTGTGACGTGCTCCAAACGCACGCCTTCTTTTTAATCAAGCTCTAACGGAGGATTCGGATGCTAAAACTGCTGCTTTCCAACTCGCACTCAAGCTTTGGTCGTCTAGTTCCCGTGCTGGGATTGCTGGCTCTGATTCACGTCGACGCGTTCGGTCAGACTAATGCCGGTCGCGTTACTGGATCGACAGACCAGAACAGCGGAGCTTTCTCAGGCGCGGAACCCATCGCGAAAAAGGACCGCGTTGCCGAAGAACGAACTACGACGACCGCGAGGATCGGTTCTGATGTGGACGATAAGCTGAAAGCCTTAGAAGAAGAGTTGCGAGATCAGGCTAAGAGACTCGATGAAATGCGCGCCCTCATTACTGATCAGCAACGGATGATAACCGAGCTAACGGCCAAAGCCACGGGCAGTGAACAAAAACCCGGCGAACAAAAAGATGTCGCGACCACGGCAACCGTGACTGCGCCGCAGAATCAAACCCCGACGCTGGAAGATCGCGTCAAAAAGGTCGAGAACAAAGTTCTGGCGATTGGACCTTTTCGTTTGAGTGGAGACTTTCGCCTGCGCTTCGATGGAATCTTTCGCAAGGCGGACCCGACGCCTCCGGTTGGCTTTGCGCCGCTCACTCATCAACAAAATGCGCGGATGCGTTACCGGCTGCGCCTGAATCTCGACACTGATGTCGATTCGAAGCTCAGCTTTCACTCGCAACTGGCGACCGGCCCCATCAACAATCCGCTGACGATGGATCAGGATTTCGGTGAGACTACCACGCGTCATCCGTTCTTCATCAACGAGGCGTGGATCGACTATCACCCGAAGAAAACTATTCAACTACAAGCCGGCCGCTTGCAGGAAATCTTTGCCGACAATTCGCGGTTCCTCTTTGACGATGACGTTCGCTTCAACGGCTTTAACGAGAAGTACGTTTTTTCATTCAAGAACAACGGCCTCAAGGTCTCGAGTCTGGAATTGCGCGCCGGGCAATACATTTTCAGTAACCCTAACGTCTCGATAGTGACTGCCGGCAGTCCGCTGGGCCAGGCCGGAGCGGTTGTCGGGTCGACAGGACGCAATTCAAATCTGTTCCATCAGGGCTTGCTGGTTAATCAGAAATACAACGACAGGTGGAGCAGCCAATTCGGCGGCGACATTCAGCTCTATCGCAATCCCAATCAGATTCAACTGGCTTCGACGGTGAACGGCGTCGTTTTGATCGTGCAGAACGGGCTGGGCATTACGCTTTCCGGCCCGCTCACCGGTACCGGGAATGCGACCACCACTTCCGGCGGCGCAATTTACACGGCCAGAAATTTTCAGATCGCGCGCGTGACTTATCGACTCAACTGGACGGGATTTCAAAGTGGCGGCCGCACCTATCCGGTTACTTTCAACTTTCAAGCCGCGCGCAACGTCGGGATTAGTTTGCGGGAACGCGATGCGCTGCTAGCCTCGCTGCAAATTGGCAAGGTCGCTCGGCGCGGCGACATAGCCTTCCTTTACGTGTTCGCAACCAAAGGCGCGAACGCTCTGATCTCGCAAGTCACTGATGACGATCTGGGGACCAACAGCGGCGTCAATATTCGCACCAATCACTTCCGCTTCGATTATGGACTTGCGAAGAAAGTAACACTGCAAAGCTTGCTGTACATTCAGCGTGAGTTGCGCAACAGCGGAGACTTTCCGAACTTCTTCGTTCCGCTGAATGCATTCACGCCGCGTCAATATCGTCTGCAGGAGCAGATCGTATTCAGCTTCTGACCTTAATTCCAATTCTCGGAGGAGTTCTCATGTTCTCAATAAAGATTACTCGCACAAAGCTCGCTCTGTTCTTCGTCGGCATCGCTGCCCTGGGTTTCGTTGCATGCGGCGGCAACACGGGAAGCGAAGTCAGGTTGCAGGGCGCCGGCGCCACGTTTCCAAATCCGCTCTATCAAAAATGGTTAAGCGAGTACGGTAAGCTCAACGCGAACGTCAAGATCGATTATCAATCGATTGGCTCGGGTGGCGGAATCAAGCAGATCCAGGCGCGCACGGTGGACTTTGGCGCGTCGGATGCGCCGATGAAAGATGACGATTTGAAGGCCGCGCCGGGTGAAATCCTGCACATCCCAACCGTGCTGGGCGCGGTCGTGATCACATACAACTTGTCGGGCGTATCGCAGCCCCTGCGTTTCACGCCCGAAGTTATTGCGGACATCTTTCTCGGCAAGATCAAGAAGTGGAGCGACCCGAAGCTTAAGACCGACAACGCCGGCGTGAACTTTCCCGACGCCGACATCACCGTCGTTCATCGTTCCGATGGCAGCGGAACCAGTGCGGTCTTCACGGACTATTTGTCGAAGGTAAGTCCAGAGTGGAAAGAGAAAGTTGGGTCCGGCGGGTCACCGAATTGGCCCGCGGGAGTAGGCGGCAAAGGCAACGAAGGAGTAACTGGACAGGTCAAGCAGACGCCGAACACGATTGGATATGTCGAACTTGCCTACGCGGTGCAGAACAAACTGCCCGTGGCGCTGGTCAGGAACAAAGCTAACAACTTCGTCGAGCCGACGATCGATGCGGTAACGGCAGCGGCCGCGGCATCAGTGGCGACCACGCCGGATGATTTGCGCGTTTCGATTACCGACGCCGCTGGCGCCGCTGCTTATCCGATTTCCAGCTACACCTACATCCTGGCCTACAAAGCTCAATCAGACGCGACCAAAGGAAAAGCGCTGGTGGATTTTCTGTGGTGGGGAATTCACGACGGCGAAAAGTTTGCCAAGGACTTGCAGTATGCGTCGCTGCCGGACGAAATCGCCAAGCGCGCCGAAGCGAAGATCAATTCGATAACTGCCGGCGGCAAACCGTTGCGATAATTTCATGTCTGACTGGCGACGACGGCTTTCTCCCACCGGCAACGCCGGCGATGCAATTTTTCGCGCCGCGATGTTTGGCGCAGCTTTACTGCTGCTGCTGATCGTCGGCGCGATGATCGTAGCGCTGGCGTCACACTCGACGCTTTCGATCCGCGAGTTTGGTTTCGGCTTTCTCACGAGTCGCGAGTGGAATCCGATCAAAAACCAGTTTGGCGCGCTGGCATTTATCTACGGAACGTTAGCGTCGTCGCTGATCGCCTTGCTCATCAGCGTGCCGTTGTCGCTGGGCATCGCAATCTTTCTGGTCGAACAGGCGCCGCTTTTTCTTTCGCGGCCAATCACATTCCTGGTTGACTTGCTGGCGG
Source organism: Pyrinomonadaceae bacterium (assembly GCA_035545035.1). Classification (GTDB taxonomy): domain Bacteria; phylum Acidobacteriota; class Blastocatellia; order Pyrinomonadales; family Pyrinomonadaceae; genus UBA11740. Next base: position 145,620 of record DASZZL010000210.1, on the reverse strand, counting down.
CGATTCCTTCGGTGGTTTACGGGTTGTGGGGCATCTTTGTGCTCGCGCCATTTCTGCGCGTGCACGTCGAACCGATACTGGCGCGTTGGCTTGGCTGGCTGCCGCTGTTCCAGGGGCCGATTACCGGAATCGGTTTGCTAACCGGCGGAATAATTCTCGCGATTATGGTGACTCCGATCATCTCCGCAGTCGTGCGTGATGTGCTCTCCGCCGTCCCCGATACGCAGCGCGAAGCGGCGCTCGCATTGGGCGCGACCAAATGGGAGACGACGCAGGTTGTTTTGGTAAACGGCGCGCCGGGAATTGCCGGCGCTGTAATTCTGGGCCTGGGTCGGGCGCTTGGCGAAACGATGGCGGTGACTATGGTGATCGGCAACCGCCCGGAAATCAGCGCGTCGTTGTTTCAGCCTTCGTACACATTGGCTTCCGTAATCGCTAATGAATTCACTGAGGCGACCGCAGACATATACCTAAGCTCGCTGGTTGAGCTGGGTCTGATTCTTTTTCTCGTCACCTTTCTGGTGAACGCGATCGCGCGACTGCTGGTCTGGAGAGTTACGCGCCAGACCGCCGGCGTAGGAATGGCAGCATGACGAGTCTTCTTTCACGAGCGGATCGATCGCGCCGCGCCGCGAGCGGACTGATGACTACGTTGACGGCGCTTTGCACGTTCGTGGCCGTCGGAATTTTGGTGATCATCCTTTCCTATATTGCGATGCGCGGGATCGGCGCGCTTAACCTGCGCTTTCTGGTTGATACTCCTCGCCCCGTGGGCGAAGGCGGCGGCATCGGGAACGCAATCGTAGGTTCGGCGCTGCTGCTTTTGCTTTCATGCGTGGTGGGCTTACCGCTTGGTATTGCAACCGGGGTTTACCTTTCCGAGTTTGGCGGCGGGCTCTTCGCCAGCGTCGTTCGCTTTCTGGTTGACACGCTAACCGGCATTCCTTCAATCGTGACGGGCGTTTTCGTTTACGCGGTAGTCGTGCTGCGAATGAGTCACTTCTCGGCGTTCGCCGGAGGGATCGCGTTGGCCCTGATCATGATTCCAATCGTGGCCCGCACAACCGAGGAAATGATCAAGCTGGTGCCGCACAGTCTGCGCGAAGGCGCGCTGGCGCTCGGTGCGCCGCAATGGAGAGTCACGCTGGGCGTCGTGATTCCAGCGGCGGCGTCCGGGATCGCCACCGGAGCGATGTTGGCAATCGCGCGCGTCTCTGGAGAAACCGCGCCCCTGCTGTTCACCGCCTTTGGCAGCCGTTTCTTCCCGAGAAATCTGAACGAGCCAATCGCTTCGTTGACAGTGCAGATTTACAACTATGCAATTTCGCCGTACGACGAGTGGCACGCTCAGGCTTGGGCGGCCACGCTCGTATTGATGACGTTGATTCTGGGCATCAATCTGGTGGTGCGCTTCCTGACGCGCAAGAAATTTTGACTTAAGAGATGTCCACGCCAACACCGACATTAGCGCCCAAGTTTGCGGTCACGAGCCGAGGCAAATTGCCGGCGCGCGCAACAAAGATCTCCGTCGCCGGGCTCAATTTCTACTACGGGCGCGCTCAGGCGCTGAATAACATCTCGGTGGATATTCCCAAGCAAATGGTGATGGCGTTCATCGGTCCGTCAGGGTGCGGAAAGACGACTTTCCTGCGCACGCTGAATCGGATGAACGATGTGATCCCGGGCACGCGCGTCGAAGGAAATGTTTCGATCGATGGCCAGGACATCTATGCGTCCGGCGCTGACGTTGTCGAGCTGCGCCGTAAGGTCGGAATGGTATTTCAAAAGTCGAACCCGTTTCCCAAGTCGATCTTTGATAACGTGGCTTACGGTCTGAAGATCAACCGGCTCACTTCCGGCAAAGCCGAACTGGAAGGCCGCGTTGAAGAAGCTCTAAAGGACGCGGCGCTTTGGTCAGAGGTCAAGGATCGTCTAAAGTCATCGGCGCTCGGGCTTTCGGGGGGCCAACAACAGCGACTCTGCATCGCGCGAGCGCTGGCCATCAGGCCTGAAGTGATATTGATGGACGAGCCGGCCTCGGCGCTCGATCCGATTGCGACGTCAAAGATTGAAGAGTTGATCGTCGATCTCAAGAAGCAATACACGATCGTCATCGTGACGCATAACATGCAACAGGCGGCGCGCGTGTCTGACTTGACCGCGTTCTTTCTTCTGGGCAAGGTGATAGAAGTAAACAGCACTGAGAAGATGTTCACCGCGCCGGATGAAAAATTGACCGAAGATTACATTACCGGACGGTTTGGCTAAACATGGAAGTCCACCGGCATCTTGACGAAGAACTGGACGCGCTGCGCGCTACCGTCTTGCGCTTGGGCGGCGAGGCCGAAGCCGCGCTGGTGCGAGCAATGCATGCCCTGACAGAGCGCGACAGCGCCGCGGCTGGCGAAGTGCTCGAACACGACGACGATATCGATCAACTGGAAGTAGAAGTCGATCGCCAGTGCGTCGACATCTTCGCGCTGCGGCAACCGGCCGCGCGCGACCTCCGTTTCGTGATGTCGGTGGCTAAAATGGCCCCGGTGCTGGAACGGATTGCCGATCATGCGTGCAACATAGCGCGTGCGGCGGTTGACCTCAACACCGAGCCGGAACTGAAGGATCACGACCAACTTCGGAGGATGGGCAAAATTGCTTCATCGATGTTGAGCGGTGCGCTTGATGCTTTCACAAAGAATGACGCCGCGGCGGCGCGCGAAGTAATCAAGCGTGATGCCGAGATCAACGATCTCTACAACCAAATCTTTCACGACCTGATCGAAATGATGGCCAAAGAACCGGCGACGGCCACGCGTGACGCGCGCCTGCTGTTTGTCGCCAAACATCTCGAACGAATTGGTGACTACGTGACCGACATCTGCGAGTTGACCGTCTACATGGCAGAAGCCGCGGTTATTAAGCACAAGCATTGAGCCGTTTTGGCTGGCCCATCTTGATCGCGTCAAACTTGGCTATGTAACGTCGAGTTACTAGCCAGTCACTTCCGAAGTGTGATTGAATGGGCGGCGTTTATTAGCATTCTCCAAACAACGTTCGACCAATAGTGATGACCACGACAGTAGCCATTGCGCTCGCGATCGTCCTCGTCGCCCTGATTTTCGATTTCACCAACGGCTTTCACGACGCCGCCAATTCAATCGCTACCGTAGTTTCCACGCGCGTGCTTTCGCCGCGCGCGGCCGTAATCTGGGCAGCCGTTTTCAATTTCGTCGCCTTTGCTATCTTTGGTACGCGCGTCGCCAAAACGATCGGCGGCGATCTGGTGCGCATCGATCTGATCAGCCAGAACCTTAGACTTTACGTTTTGTGCGCCGGATTGATGGGAGCAATCGCCTGGAACTTAGTAACGTGGTATCTGGGTTTACCAACGTCTAGTTCACACGCTTTGGTCGGTGGCTATGCGGGCGCGGCGGTCGTCGCCTATCACGGAGTTAGCGGTTTGCTAAAACCCGAAGGCTGGATCAAGACCCTGATTTTTATTGTTGCGTCGCCGGTGATCGGATTCACGCTCGGATTTATCCTGATGGTTGCAGTCTATTGGATCTTTCACAGATGGACGCCGGCGCAAGTAGACAAAACTTTCCGGCGCGGACAGCTTCTTTCTGCGGCGGCGTACTCGCTGGGCCACGGCGGCAACGATGCGCAAAAAACGATGGGCATAGTGACGGTGGTCCTGGCTACCGCGGGAATGTTTAATTTGCATCTGGGCGACAAAGGTTCGCTGCCGACGATTCCCTTGTACGTGGTGCTTGCGGCGCACGCCGCTATCGCTTTGGGCACACTCTCTGGCGGTTGGCGCATCGTGCACACGATGGGGTCGAAGATTACCAAGCTGCGACCCGTCGGCGGCTTCTGTGCCGAGACCGCGGGCGCGGTTACTTTGTTCGGCGCCACCATGTTAGGCATTCCCGTATCAACAACGCACACGATCACGGGCGCAATCGCCGGCGTTGGATCGACTACCCGACTGTCAGCCGTCAAATGGCGCGTGGCGGGCAGAATTGTTTGGGCCTGGGTTCTGACGATTCCGGCGGCCGCCACATTCGCTGCGATTTCGTTCTTGATTATCAGACTGATCGACGCGATTGTTAGGAGCATTAGCAGCTAACATCCCGGCGTGATCCGAAACTCTAATCCGCAACTTTGGCAAGGACCAAAGGCGTACACGCGTTCATGCCAAGACCCGCCCTAATCATCGAAGACGATCCGGACATCGCCGAGAGCGTAAGATACAATCTCGAGTCGGAAGGTTTCACCGCGATCGTCGCATCCACCGGCGAGCAGGGACTTGAGATGGCTCTGGATGCCCAGAATCCGCCGATGGTCATCGTTCTGGACCTAATGCTTCCCGGCATGAGCGGAACCGAGCTGTGTCGCCGCCTGCGTCGCGAAAACCAAACTCGCCGAACGCCGATCATCATGCTGACTGCAAAGACTTCGGAAGCGGATCGTGTTGCCGGACTCGACCTGGGCGCTGACGACTACATCGCCAAGCCGTTTTCAGTGCGTGAGTTGGTGGCGCGCGTGCGCGCCGTCCTTCGCCGGGTTGACGACGACGCTGCGGCACGATTTGACGACGGTCGACTCGCAATAGACTTTGGCGATATACGTGTCCTCTGCGACGGTACGAACGTCAAGCTGACCAACAAAGAGTTCACCTTGCTCTCAGTGCTGGCCAAGCGCTCGGGCCGAGTCGTTACGCGGCAGCAATTGCTGGATCAGGTTTGGGGATACAGTTATTACGGTGACGCGCGAACGCTCGACGTGCACATTCGCCGTTTGCGCCAGAAATTACGCGCGTGCGGCGATTGCATCGAGACGGTCGTGGGCGTGGGTTATCGATTCGTCGGATGCGCTTCGCAGTCCGGAAGTGCCAAGAGTTCTACGGATGACTAGGTTCGGTCTTCTTCTCGGTGTCTTCAGTGCAGCGATCGCTGCGCTGCTCATCACGATCGTATATTCTTCGGGAACATCGCGCTGGTTCGCAGCCGCGGGAGTGGCTCTGCTAACAGGACTGATCGTTGGCCTGCTGTTAGGAAGACACGCGAAAGTAACGCACGGGCCCCACGCAAGCAATCAGGAAACCCTCTTGAGTGATGCGGGAATTATTGACTTCTCGCCCAAGCTGCTCGACGCTACCATCAACGAGATGCGCGAGGGGCTGCTGGTGATCGACCAGGAGATGCGCGTGGTCGCTTCTAACCGCGCCGCTCGCAGCCTCTTTTCAAACATTGAGGATTCGATTGGCACCCGCCGGTTAACCGAACTCACGCGCAACCCGGCGATCTACGATGCGTTTCTCGACGCTGTTCGCGGAAAGGAGCGCGCCGGGGTGAAGGTGGAAACATACGGCAGTGAAAGACGAGTTTTCGATCTGCGTGTCGTACCCTTGCAGTCGGCAAATGGTAAGGGCGCGCATGGCGCCGTCGGAGTCTTCTTTGACATCACGCGGCTGGAGCGCCTGGAGCTGATCAGACAGGAGTTTCTTTCGAACGTTTCGCATGAGTTGCGCACTCCGTTGACCTCGATCATCGCCCTGGCCGAGACTCTTGAAACCGGCGCGATCGACGACCCCGAACACAATCGCCGCTTCCTTACCATCATTCAGAAGAACGCTGCCCGGATGCACCGGCTCATCGACGACATTCTGGAACTCAGCGCAATCGAAGCCGGGAACGTGAAGGTCAAGCTGGAGATCGTTCAACTGCGCCCGTTGGTGGAAGACGTCGTAGGCAGTCTGTCTGGCGCTGCGTCAACCCACACGATCACATTGCAAAACCTGGTGCTCCAGGAGGCGAAGGTCTTTGCCGATCCGCATCGGTTGGTGCAGATGCTTACGAATCTGATCGATAACGCGATCAAATTCAATCGAGAGGGCGGCGTCGTCTCAATCAAGTACGAGAGCGGAGCCCGCGATCAAATTAGCGTCGAGGATACTGGAGAAGGAATTCCGGCGCACCACCTCGATCGTTTGTTTGAAAGATTCTACCGCGTGGACCGCGCTCGCTCGCGTGAGCTTGGCGGGACCGGTTTGGGATTGGCGATAGTCAAGCACCTGGCAAGAGCGCACGGCGGCGAGGTAACAGTCGAGTCGCGTTTCGGCGAGGGAACGAGATTCACAATCGAGCTACCCGGGGAGGTAACCACCAGCGACGAGCAGTCTCCTTCCAATAGAGTTGCGTTCACCTAGAACTGCCGTAAGCGAACATTCAAGTTCTGCGATTTTCTTCGAGGCGCTGTAAGGCATGGAAGGGAACGACCGAGCTATTCAACAAGCGTTCTGCAAGACTGCGTAGTTGTGCCGGCATCTCGGCGAATGAGTATTCATCCTGGGTATCCTGGAGCCGGGTTAGCAGCTGCAACTCAGCATTGCAGAAGTCGCAGTATGCAAGATGAGCCTCGATGCGCAACGAGTGTGCGGAGGCGAAGCGTGATTGATCGTACTCAAGCAGACTTTGAGACGAAGGACAACCAACTTTCTTGTGGAACAAGCTCACAAACGCCGAGGCCATATTCGTTACACTTCGAACCTTGCTTCCGGGCTTTTCTGGTCCGGTCAACTGCGTTAAAGATCTAATCCCCGCCAATTTCCAGGTCGTAGTTGCCGGTTGGCAAGGCTTTTCCTCAATGCTGTCAACCATTTAGTGGCTGTGTAAAAAAATGTTGCCCAATATTAAAATAGCTGTTAAGATCGGCTCCAGGTTGATCGAGAGATTGCGCTTCTCGATTCCCTTCGACGGTGGAGCGAGAAGGCTTAGGGCCGCGATCGATCCACAGACTCCCGCGATGCCCGGCACGCAAGAACCGGGAAATAAGGACCAACTTTTCGGGATTGAAAAACTAAAAGGAATAGCTGTGCACGTCTCAATGAAGCTGCTCTCACCACATTGCTTTCAATTGAGCTAAAAACTTAGCCCGCAAGTCTCACAAAATCCTTACCTCGGGTCTTTCGAGAACAAAGTAAGTATTCCTGCACAGCCTTGCCAGGATGACAACGATCGCTCTCGATCATTTTGTTTGCTCGTTAACTTACGCATCCTCGCTCATCCGATCGGGATCAACAATCTAAACGCCGTGAAATCGATTACTCAAAAGACTACGCCAGATTCCACAATCAACGTGGCCCAGGAAACGCGGCGAACCGCCCGCTCGGAGCGAAGCTCAAGAGCTGTCCACTGGGTCGAAAGTCTGCGCAATTCGGATGTCAATCGTTTGTGGGCCGAGCTGCACCGCATCGTCAGCCATCATCCGCTCGTACGCGCGTCACGGAGTGCCGGTCTTTTGATCGAAGAAGGCGCCTCCAGTGCTTATACCGATCTCACGCAGGAGCTGTTCGTCCAATTGCTAACCAAGTCGCGGTTTCAGCATTACCTCGACACCGCGATGACCGATGCTGAGATTGAGTGTGAGATAGGCCAGATAGAGCTGACGAATTTGCTCACAGCGGAATTGCGCAAGCGCCATCCTGAGAGTTACCGGCTGGCGCGCCGCATCTCCACTTTGATCCAGTCGAGCGCGAACTTTCGCCGCTTTGATTCGAACGGCCATTCCGAGGAACAACACCGTCGCCTGGCCGACCGAGTTTATGGTTTGAGCGAATGGCCGGCGAGCAAGCCGGGACGCAGCTCGCATGAACTGGAACAGCGCGCGCACATGATTCCGGTCCGACAGCGTGATACGCGGATGGTGGGCTGCACGGGCGACGCGCAAATCGTGATCAGCAATTCTGATCTCGAGGACCTGATTATTTCCGTGCTCGACGCCATTGACGCGCCGGCTGACGTGCGCACCTTGCGCAGCCTGGTCATGTCTCGCTTGCCGGTGATGGACATTTATCTCGTGCCGTTGGGCGGTGACGACGCAGATTCAGACGGCCCTCATTACGATCCGGCCGACTTGCGCGAAAATCCGGAACAAGCCTTATTGCGGCACGAATCCGAGCAGGAAGCTGCGGGTTGCGTCGATAAGTTCCTGAAGAACCTGCGCGCCAACGTGCGCGGCAAAGTGAAGCAGTATCACCGTATGCTGGGCGTGTTGTGGCACTGCTACTTAAGCACCGATCACGCGACGCAATTGGAAGTTGCCGCTACATTGGGTGTTTCTGATTCTTTGGTGTCCGACTATCGGCGCCGAATTGAGCAGGAGTTGCGCGCGCTTTCCTTTACGGAAGTTGAAGAGGCGCGCATGTTTGAGCTGGCCCTGCGCGAGCGCGTGCGTACTCTGGTTGAGGTGAGCGACGAGGAGGCCATAGTAGTTTAGCTCTTCCTCGCCAACTCGGAACTTTGCGAAAGCAATCCAAATCTCAAGAAGCGCAGACGTTCTGCGCTTCTTGGCGTTTTTGATGGTTCCGCGAAAAGGCAAACACACTGAACCTATTGGTTCCGGTTCAAAACATGCTAAGGCGTCGTCAAAGAAAAGATTACCAGCCGGTGAGGCGTTCAAGGAGGGCAAGCGCGCGCAAAGATGAACGCTCAGTCGCTGAAAACTGGCCGGCTGGAGTCGATGCCGCGGACGCCGCGCTCGGGATGCGTCAGCGTCTTGAGAGCTCAGATCTGAAAAAGGCGGCCGGCACGTTTCTCAAGCGCGGCCATGCCTTCTCGTACGCCGCGCTTCTTCTTTTTACGATCATTTTGTACGCGCGTCCTGCGGAGTTCTATCCGTCAGGCTTGACCGCTTCGATCGCGCTGGTCGTAGGCGTGGTGACGCTCGCCGTTTTCGTCCCCTCGCAACTTTCTTTGGAAGGTAGCCTGACGGCGCGTCCGCGCGAAGTAAGTCTCGTGCTCCTCTTCTGTCTGACCGGCTTGCTTTCGATTCCGCTGGCGATCGATCCCGCGCAAGCCTGGCATGAGTTCAGCGACACGTTCATTCGCTGCATCGTCATCTTCGTAGTGATGGTCAACGTCGTCCGCACTGAGAAGCGACTAAACGGGTTGCTGCTGCTTGCACTGGCAACCGGCATCTGGTTGAGCCTGGGAGCAATCAACGACTATCGCCTGGGATTGATGACCGTCGAAGGCTATCGCGCCGGCGGCCGAGGCGGCGGCATCTTTGGTAACTCGAATGATATGGCGCTCTTTTTGGTGACGATTGTTCCGATCGCGATCGCGCTACTGCTCAGCTCGCGCAGTCTCGCGCGCAAGTTTCTCTTCGGCGGCTGCGCCGTTCTAATGGTCTCTGGCATTGTGCTCACGTACTCGCGCGGAGGCTTCATTGGCTTACTCGTGGCGCTGACTTTCTCTGCGTGGAAAGCCGGTCAGCGTCGCCGGCTTGAGATCGTTGTCGTTGGTTTCCTGATCGTCGCGGCGTTTCTGGCGTTGGTGCCGGGCTACGCTCTTCGGCTCGCCTCAATTCTCGTCCCGAGTTTGGACCCGCTGGGCTCGTCTGAAGCGCGAAGCGGAGAACTTGTCAGGTCATTGTACGTAGCTATTCGCCACCCGATCTTCGGCATCGGAATGGGTAACTACGCGCCCGAAATGTCGTACCGAGGGCTGGTAACCCACAACTCTTACACGCAGGTCGCGGCTGAGATGGGAATGGCGGCGCTGGTTTGCTACACGATGTTCATTGTCACGCCGCTCAAGAAACTCGGACAGATTGCGCGCGAAGCCTTCGGCGCGAAAGCTAATTCGCATTTCTACTATTTGGCTGTTGGACTGCAGGCATCGCTGGTCGGCTACATGGTTTGCAGCTTCTTCGCTTCGGTCGCGTATCTCTGGTACGTCTATTACCTGGTCGCCTACGCGGTTTGTTTGCGCCGGCTGTATGAGTCTGAAACTGGAAAGGCAGTCGTGCTTGAGAAGCAGCCAAAGCAGAGCCAGGTGAACGTTGCTTCGGTGCTTGATCACAGAGGCGGAGTCGCGACGATATGAGTATGAAGTTAGCGGCAGAAATAATTCTCTGGTTAAGCGCGGCGGCGCTCGGTTATACGTATGTCGGTTATCCGCTCCTGCTTCTGATCATGAGTCGGCTGCGTCCGCGCGAAGTTAGGCGCGGCGCCTTTGAGCCGGCCGTCAGTGTGATCGTTACGGCTTACAACGAAGAGCGCGACCTGGCCGCCAAGCTTGAAAACACTTTGGCGCTGGACTATCCCCGCGAGCTTTTGGAAATAATCGTCGCGTCCGATTGTTCGACTGATCGTACGGACGAAATCGCGCGCGCATTCGCCGATCGCGGCGTGCGCCTCGCTCGCCAGCCGCAGCGATTAGGCAAGACTGCGGCGCAAAACATGGCGGTCGCGGAGGCGCGTGGCGAGATCATTCTTTTTTCCGACGCGACGAGTCTCTACGAACGAGAGGTGCTACGCGTGATGATGCCAAGCTTCGCGGATCCGACGGTCGGTTGCGTGGCCGGTCGTCTGATTTATGTTGACCCCGCGGAATCGAGAGTCGGGCGCGGCGCACTCTCTTACTGGAGCTATGAAACTTTTCTCAAGCGTCATGAAAGCCGCGTCTGCTCTTTGATTGGCGCGTCGGGATGTCTCTACGCTGTGCGCCGATCGGCTTACGTGCCGCTCTACGCGGAAGCATGCAGCGATTTCATCATCGCGACAAAGATGGTTGAGCAAAAACTGCGGGCTGTCTATGAACCCGCCGCGGTTTGCACCGAAGAGACCAATCGGCAAACCGACAAAGAACTGAAGATGCGCGTGCGGGTGATTGCACAAACCTTTACCGATCTCTGGCGTCATCGCGCGATGATGAATCCCTTTCGCAGCGGCTTCTACGCGGTGCAGCTTCTATCGCACAAGGTAATGCGCTACGCCGTGCCATTGTTTCTGATCACGATCCTGATAGCGTCCGGCATCAACGCGCCCCATTCGCTTCTTTATTCGATAGTGTTTCTGGGTCAAGTGGCGGGTTATCTGAGCGCGCTGGGCGCGTGGATGCTTGAGCGCGCGGGCGTGCACAGTCGGATGCTGGCGCTGCCGCAGTACTTCGTTCTGTCCAATCTCGCGGCATTAATTGCGTGCTACCAATTTCTGCGTGGCGAGCGGTACGCGCATTGGGAGACAAATCGCGAAAGCGCGTCAACGCGCCGCGCCGCGCCAACGATCGCACCGCATCAAGTTCGTTAGCCGAAAGTTCGCCTGAGGAAAAGACCAAATGTGTGGCATTGCCGGATTTGTTAGCCGAGATAAACATCGCGACACCCGCGCAGCCAACGACGTGCTTGATCGGATGTGTCGCGTGATTGCTCATCGCGGCCCGGATGATCAAGGCACGTTGGTCAAGAATCAAGTAGCGCTCGGCATGCGGCGACTGTCGATCATCGATCTGGCGGGCGGACGTCAGCCAATGTCCGGTTGCGACGCAGCGATCACGATTGTCTTCAACGGCGAGATTTACAACTATCGCGAGTTGCAGCGCGAGCTTGAGTCGCGCGGTCATCGTTTCAAAACTCATTCGGACACCGAAACGATTGTGCATGCCTACGAAGAGTACGGCGCGCGTTGTGTCGATCACTTGCGCGGGATGTCTGCCTTCGCCGTCTGGGACGCCCGTGCCCGCGAGCTCTTCATTGCGCGCGATCGCGTGGGAAAGAAGCCGCTCTATTACACAATCACACCAAGCGGCACGCTGATCTTTGGCTCTGAGTTGAAGAGTCTGCGCGAACACCCGGAGTTCCGCGGCGACATCAGCATCGAAGCGCTCGACGCTTATCTGACATTCGGCTACGTGCCCGATCCGCTGACGATCTTTCGCGATGTGCACAAGCTGCCGCCCGGACATCACCTGACATTCAAAGATGGTCGCGCGCGCGTTGAGCAGTACTGGGATTTTCCTTATGAGCACGCACAAGAAAATCCGGCGCGAAGCGAAGACGAATGCCTCGAGGAATTGCGCGCGCTGCTGGGCGAAGCCGTGCGTTTGCGTATGGAAGCGGACGTTCCGCTGGGCGCGTTTCTCTCAGGTGGAATTGATTCGAGCTCGGTCGTTGGCTTGATGGCCCGACACTCGACTCAGCCGGTCAAGACTTTCTCGATCGGTTTTCATGAAGACAGCTACAACGAATTGAAGTACGCGCGGATCGCCGCGCAAAGATTCGGCACGGATCATCACGAGTTCATTGTGACTCCGGAAATCTGCGAGATCGTTGACGAGCTGGTTTGGCATTTTGACGAGCCCTTTGCCGATTCGTCCGCGATTCCGACTTACATGGTTTCGAAACTCGCGCGACAGCATGTCACGGTCGCGCTGTCCGGCGATGGTGGTGATGAGCTTTTCGCCGGCTACACGCGTTACGCGCTCGATCGTCGGCGCAGCGGTTTTGCTAATTTGCCGCGCGTCGTCCGCCAAGGCGTGATGCAGCCGCTCGGTCGCAATCTTCCGCAAGGCGCGTGGGGGCGGAATTATCTGCACAACGTCGCGCTCGATCCGCTCGATCGTTATATCGAAGACGTGTCCGTTTTCACGCGACTGAACAAGCCCTCGCTTTACACCGACGACTTTCGGCTACAGTTGGGTAAGTGCGAAGCAGCGAAGCGCTTTCGTGATTATGCGGCACACTCGCGCGCGGATGATCCGCTCGATCCGCTGCTGTATCTCGACAGCAAAACCTACTTGCCCGGCGACATCCTGACGAAAGTCGATCGCATGAGCATGGCGGTGTCTCTGGAAGCGCGCGTGCCTCTGCTCGATCACAAACTGATCGAGTTTGTGTGCACCCGTATTCCCGCGAGCATGAAAATGAAAGGTTTGGAAACCAAGCACATCTTCAAGCGCGCGCTGCGCGATTTGGTGCCCACGGAAATTCTGGATCGTCCGAAGCAGGGCTTTGGTATTCCCATCGACCGGTGGATTAACGAACAACTGCGCGAACGCGTGCGCGGTACGCTCACCGAGGCGCGCACGATGCAGCGGGGTTATGTCGAGCCACGTTACGTCAAGCTGCTGCTCGACGAACACGAGCGCGGCCGTCGCGATCACGCGACTGAGTTATGGACGCTCTTTATGCTGGAGTTATGGCAACGTAAGTTTGTTGACGCGCCGAGCGGCATCCCGGTCAACGATCACTTGAATCAAAGTCTCGCTCCGATGGTCGCTTAACTTGAAACCAAACGTTCTCCACATGATCGACAGCTTCGAGCAGGGCGGCACTGAACGCCAGGCGCTTCAACTCGTGCGACAGTTGCACGAGAGCGGGCGTTGTCGCGTGCGGCTCGGGTGTTTGCAGAACAAGGGATCGTTGCGCGACGAAGCGGATCGACTCGGTCTCGGAGAGGTTCCCGAGTATCCGCTCACGAGCTTCTATGATCGGAATTTCGTCACGCAGCTGCGCCGGCTCGCGCGCTTTTTGAAAGAGAACGAGACTGACGTAATTCACACGCACGACTTTTATACGAATATTTTCGGGATGACGGCGGCGGCGATGGCTCGCGTGCGCGCGCGGGTTGCATTCAAGGGTGAGACGGATGGGTTTCGCACGTCCACGCAGAAGCGTCTGGAGCGCGGAGCGTTTCGGCTGGCGCATCGAGTGGTGGCGAATTCCAACGCTGTGCGACAACAGCTAATCCGGGAAGGCATGCCCGCCGAAAAAGTTGTGAAGCATTACAATGGTCTGAACATCGAACGCGCAAAGGCGCAGTCCAACGCAACGCGCGAAGATATTCTCGCGATGCTTGGCCTGCCAGAGCGTCGCCTCGTAACAATCGTCGCGAACTTGCAACATGCGGTGAAAGATCATCCGATGTTTTTGCGCGCTGCCGCGCGAGTGCGGACCGCAGTTCCTGACGCGGCCTTCGTTATTGCTGGAGAAGGCAAGTTGATGGAGGGCCTGCGCGACTTGGCGACGCAGCTTGGATTGGACCTCGACGTTTTCTTCATCGGCAGATGCGAAAGAGTTGCCGAGCTGCTTTCTGTTTCCGACGTGTGCGCGCTGAGTTCAACCGCCGAAGGCTTTTCGAATGCGATTCTCGAGTACATGGCCGCGGCGCGCCCCGTCGTCGTGACCGATGTCGGCGGCGCGCGCGAGGCCGTTATCGCGGGCGAAACCGGTTACATCGTTCCCGCAGGTGATGACCAACAGATGGCCGAGCGAATGATCGAGCTGCTGCGCGACCCGAAACGGGCGCGCGCAATGGGCGAGCGCGGCAGATCGTTGGTTGAAGAAAAGTTTTCCTGTGAGCGGCATGTAGCGAACACGCTTGACTTGTATTCGGAGTTGTTGGGCAAGGAATTCAACGCAAAGGCCGCAGAGTCTTCCGCAAAGGTCGCAGAGGAAAGCCCTACTTTGCGTTCCTCTGCGGATTCCTCGGCGTCCTCTGCGTTTTAGCAATCGTTGTGAGGCGCACAACAATCATGCGTGGGTTGCGCATTGCAATTTTGGTTGTGATGGCGTGGCCGCTTCTCGCCTGGGTGGCGGCCAGAGTTCTAATTGTTCATTCCGAGTCGTCGCGCGCGGACGCGATCGTGGTGTTAGCTGGTTCGTCGACTTACATCGAGCGCACACATCAAGCGGCGCAACTCTTCAAAGAGGGCCGCGCGCCGAAAATCATTCTCACCAACGACAACCAGGAAAGCGGATGGTCCGCCGAGATGCAGACGAATCCGCTCTACGTGCAACGCGCCGCGAGTGAGCTGAAATCATGCGGCGTGCCTGAAGAAAGAATCGAGATTGTTCCCGAGACAGTCTCGAGCACTCGTGATGAGGCCGCTCGTGTACGCGAGTACGCGACGAGTAGCGGGCTGCACTCGATCCTGGTGGTAACGTCGGCCTATCAGGTGCGACGCGCGCGTTGGACTCTCAACCAAATCTTCGCGGGCAGCGGCGTGTCGATTTCGTTCTCGAGCGTGCCGCCTGGCGACCAAACGCCGCGGCCGCTGACCTGGTGGTTGCATCGGCGTGGCTGGCGTATGGTGGCGGGCGAGTATGTGAAACTCGCCTACTATTTCATTCACGGCGTCAGATTTACTGAGACGGCCCAAGCCGCAACGTCAGCGGTTGAAACGCCTGAGCCGCAAACTACATCTGGCCTCAAGACCGATCGGGGCGTTTATCGAAAGCCACGGCTGCCGCCGCTGCCACGCGCCGGAGGCAAATTCATCGATCCGGTTTTCGACACAGAGATCATGCGCGCCACCGATGAATCCGACGGACCCGCGCCGGGGTTGGGCACGTACTATTCGCACTGGCCAACCTTCAACGCCAGCAACACGCGCCTGCTGATTCGTAAAGGCCACACCGGCGACGCGATCCTGAAGACGTTCGACCCGGTGAATTTCAGGATTGGCGCGGGCCGCGAGATTTTGCCGCTTGAGTATCCGCGTGGCTTTGGTTTGAGTTGGGAGAGTTCGATCTGGTCGCACAGCGATCCCGACATCGTTTACACGTTCGCGAACGATCGAAAAGGCGGCATGCGTCTCTACGCTTATGACGTAGCCAGAAAGGAATTCAAGCTGCTCAAGGATTTTAGTTCAATCGCGCGCGGGCGTGACTATCTGCGCCAGATGTACGTGTCTGCTGATGACGACGTTTTCTGCTGGCTGCTGGAGCGCGTGGGAGTAGATGACCCTCTCGCATACATTGTCTATAAGCGCTCGGCGAACAGGATCCTTTACAACAATCCAGGGAGCGCCTACGTCGGCGGAATCAATGAAGTGCATGTTGATAAGTCGGGAAGGTGGCTGACAATTCATTTGAATCAAACTCAGCCTGACAATTCCGCAACGCGCATTCTCAATCTGCAAACGGGAGCGATCGATTTCCTCTATAAAAATGCAGCTGACTCGCCAGCGGGACACGGCGATCTGGGAACAGAGACGATCGTCGGGTTTGATGCCTGGCAGGACGGCATCACCTGGCGACGCCTGAGCGCTTCGCATACGCCGCGTCGTGTCTTCTACTTTCGCACCGCGATCGGAAGAGACGGCGGCGTCACCGACTGGACACACGATTTTCACGGAACCATGCTGGCTGATAATGAGGACTGGATTACGATCGGGACCCATAGAGATACCGCGAGCAAGTTCTCCGGATCGGGCATCTATGACGATGAGATCCTGCAAGTTTCGCTCGACGGCAGCGAACGCATTCGGCGCATCTGTCACACTCGGTCCGTCGTCGATGATAAGTCGGAGAGTACGAACTATTGGGCCTCGCCGAAACCTACGATCAGCCGCGACGGGCGCTTCATTGCTTTCACATCGAATTGGGAAAAGGCAGGTCGCTACGATCTCTTCATCGTCAAAATTGATCCCGCGCCATACTTAACCAAACCAGCAATCACAACGGCACCTGTTCAGCGTCCGCGGAGGGCGCGACCATAAGAAACTAATAAGAACTACGCAATCCTCACGCGGCCAAAGCGAAGCAAGGTTGTCGGTGATTCGCTTACGGCTTGTATTTAATCTGAACCTCCTTCTCGCGATGGTTGGACAAATTGAAGCTGAAGTTGGCCTCGAATCCAAACTGTTTTTGAAACAAGAAGTCGTGATTCACCTTGTTTCGATAAAGAAGGAACTGCAAACTCGGCCCTATTGAGAAGCTGGGCCAGATAATGAATTTGAGGCTATGTTTCGAGCGATCCAGGAATCTGGTGTCCGCAGAATTATCCTGGTCAAAGTTGAAGAAGAAATCGGCTTCCTGGTTTCCCTCCTGGTTGATGTCATACTTCACTTTCGAACCGAACGGGATTGAGAGACCGTACTTCCAATACAAACCGGCGCGCGGACGGTTCCGCAATATTGCCGTGGCCACGGAATCTTTCGTGATCGCCGTCATCGGCGCTGTACTCTTCTCAGTTATGCACGCTGCAAACGTCTGTGTGGCACTCGGCAAACACTCAACAATGGATCCCTGCGTGTTGAATCGGTATCCGCTAAACGCCTGAATCTCTCTGCCCACTTGTCCTCCTACTTCGAAAAAGTTGTCGCCGTTCTGCCAACGCATACCAATTCTGGGCAGGAGCAACACGCTGCGATTCTGCGTAATCTTCAGTGTATCCTTCGTGCCCAAGGTGAAAGTCGTCGCAAATGGCTGCTTTAGCGGCGTCTCCGCGTGCAACGCGAAAATAATGCCCACCCGGTCCTTTGAGCGACCGCCCCTTATGTTGCGAACGAAACTGGCATCCCCAGTGACTCGATTCTTAAGCCGACTTAGACTCGGAGTTACGTCTCCTGTCGACTGCTCGTTGTAATCGATCCCCATGGCGACGAAGAACTCATTAAGGTGAGAGGAGCGTGATAGCTTCGTATCAAGCCCGACAGTTACGGTATGGGTCTTTTTTGCTGTGACACCGGAAGTGGAGACTGCCGCGAATTTCGCGCCGAGCTGAGCATCGGTTAGATTGTTGCTCAGGCTGGTGAAACCGAGGCTAAAGTTCCTAAGGGCAAGACTCCAGATCGGATGATGTTGCGCCTCTTGCTCAAGCGCAGACGTGGGCTTCGGCGGAGAATCCTTGCTGGGCATCTTGAATGGAAATAGCTTCCACAGCCTGCTACCAAAACTGGGTTGACTAGACGAGGTCGTAGGTTCCGCATTGGACGCATCGAGATAGGTGTCGCGGGTTAGCTCGTCAAGGCAGTATGTGAAACCATTGTTGGGACGTAGTTCGCCACAGACAATGCCGCTGATGGTCTGCAACTGTTCCGGAAACTGCGTGGGACGAACTTTTTGGTTGAGAGCCGCTGCTAAGTCCGGGTAGTCGGTGTCACCGCCGGCAATATAGTCGGTTGTGGCAACCGAATATATCTTCTTTTCATCAAGAGGCATTTCGTTAACCAGATATTGTTTTTTCTCCTTATCGAGAGAAACACCGAGGTATTGCAGGCCGCGCGATTTCTCGTCCGCTAGCGACAGGGGATTCTTGTCGTCAACGTCGTACTTCTTCTTCGATTGATCGAGTGCTTTCTTTAGGGAGCTGCCCGGCACGTACAAGAGGGTCAGCAGATCGCCTTTCCAAATGATGCGATCCAGGATCTGTTGGACCCATGTCGGATCCATCGGATCGTATTGGCCAATGGCTCGGAATTCATCGTAGAGGTCGCGCTTCTGAATCAACGCGACGTCGGCGCCGGTTCGCTCCCGCATGACGCACAGGGTTAGCCACTTAACGCGATCGAAAAGTGGGTCAGATTTAGGAGGCAGACACCGACTGGGACTCCGGTTAACGAGGGCCTGGAACGCTTCTATTGATTCCTTTTGGGAACGATTTTGTACCTCCAACGCTTCCACCTTGTTCGGCGCAGTCAGATTCCACTTCGAGGATGGTCCTTCGTTCGAAGCTTCGATCAAGCCGAAATGCAGAGAGCCTTCAAGACTTTCTTTTTGGGCGAGATCGAAGTACGGCGATGGCACGGCAACAAATGCTCCCGCGGGTTTCTTGCCGGTCCATTCGGTGGATTGCTTCGTTTCACTGGTACCCTCACCCGCGTCCGCTGCCGTAACAATCACCTGAAACTGTGGAAAGTGGGCCGCCAGAACTCTGGCAACCGACGGGCTCATCTGCGCAAGCAGTATCTTCAACCCCGTAAACTCGGGGTAGCTACGCTGAAAGTACTCAAGCTGCTGGTTAATGGCTTCAACAGGATCTTCGGCACTCACTATGGTCTTTAGTTTGTCGTCCTGATTGAGCCAGGAGAAATTCAGCACACCGATCTGTCTACCGATATCTGGATCGACAACTCCGAAGATTGCTACATCGTCCGGTCGGCTGCTGCCATTCTTATGGAGAACGACGAACGGGTCGGGATCCTTGCCCGACACTGGTGCCGGATCGGGAAAGTAGAAGAAGGGAATCTGTACTGAAAATGACAAACAGCTCTTCTCGATTTCGTCCTTGCCGGCTTGTGAATTTTGGTTCGGCTGACAGAGGCCGTAGTTTTTTCCCGGCTCGAATGTCGAGTAGTGTCGATCCCTCCCGAGTGGCAGTGCTCGATCTGGCTCAATTGATATTGAATAGGTTATCCCGGTTTTATCACCGGTAATCCCCTCTTCCTTCACGTCCTGTCCGTGCTTACACGCGTCGACTGTAATCTCATTGAAGTCATTCGCCCGACAAACATGAACAAACCCGAGATGTTTGACCGCGTCTCGGACTTTGGTCCAATCCTCTATCTCGTCGCCGCTGGATTCTTTCACTTTGCCATCGAGAAATTCTTCCACTTGAACTCTGTTGATTGATTTGTTTTTCTCAAACCACTGTTTCAATACCCCTTGTACCGTCTCTCGCTCGGGCGCAGGCACCTTTATGCGAACCAGAGACGAGAACCATGGATAAATTGGCTTCCCCCCGCCAAGATTCTGTACGGAAGACTCATCCGGCCATTTCGACTTAACCTTTTGAGGCGAGGACGCCAAAGGTTCCACCCGTACCGTTTTGATTACGAGGTTGGCTCCAAGCATCTGAGGCGGCTCTGTGTCTCCTCTCTTAGGGAGCCCAGCCATAAACCGCGCCAACTCGCGTACGCGCTCGGGGCCAAAATAGAAGTCGTACTGGCCGGGAACAACTGCCGCGTATCCAGCGGCGTAGAGGAAGCAGCCGACGTTATCAGTCGGAATGGTTCCATTACCTTCTCTCAGTTGCTTTTTTAAGTCCGGAAAGTCCTTAACGTTCTTGTAGAAGACCCAGCGGTGCTGGTTCTCATACCAATAGTATAGTTCCTTGTTTCCGGGTTGATACTTAGCCTTCGGGTCGAAGACTCGTGCCTCCAGGCGCGGCGCGAAATTGTCGCCTGTTCCGACCACTATGGCGTTGTCTAAGAGGACGGCATTTTCTGGCTTTTTGAGATCCTCTTGCCTGTCTAGGAATCTCTTGGCCGCTTCGCTATCATTATCCGACCGGGGACTACAATCTCGAGACGGCACGCCGGTTTTCTGAAAGGGAGATTGCAGATCCGGAACACGGAAATAACCGAAAAGGCTCCCCGTATAAACAATCTGTTGTGGCGTGGGACTCGACGTTGCGCTCGGCGCGGGCTGAGAGAAGGAGACTGTCGCAAAAGTAAGCAGGCACAATGAAACCCAGCCTGCGCGAAACACTAGCGCTCTATACATAGATCACCTCCGAAGGTAAGGTTTTGAGAATTCCTAAGCCGTCAGCTCTAACTAATTGGCGCTGCTAGAGTGAGGCCACTTTAAATTGGGCGACATCGCTAATCGGCACATCCGCAAATGGCGCAAGCCTGCGCTGCGACGCGAGAATACTTCGCCTTCCTAAAATTGACTAGGAAGCGACTCATCAACCCAGGTCGTAAATTCGCGAGGCTGGTTCGAGGAGTATGCAAGAAGCGCAGAGGCTCTGGGAATTCAGCCTTCGTTTGCGAGGTAGACGAACCTAATAAAAACAGTCCTCACGTGTCAAGCCAAATTCTTCCAAGGATTCTTTCCATGTTTAGACTCTGGGTTTGCGCTGGTAGTAGAGCTATAGATATTCAGGGCGTCTAGCCATGAAAGGACGGGCAACACGGCCCCAACCCAAAAGTCCGAAGTCTCTAGTGATGGCTGGTCCTAAACAGGGGAGGGTTACGCTTGCGTGAGATTGAAGAAAAGATCCTTACGTTCGACGATTAATAACTTCTCGATAAGTCTGCACTAAAGATCGCGCGTAAGTTTCAGGCGAGAAACGCTTCGTGACCAGCGCGGAAGCGTTCGCTGACAATCCTCGCGCAAGCTCTTCGTCACTGAGCACACGCGCGATTGCGTCGGCCATTGCAAGAGGATTGCTAGCAGGCACAAGCAGCGCGCTTTCATTGTTTTCAACCATCTCAGGCACGCCGCCGACTGCCGTGGCCACGATCGGAAGACCAGCCGCCATTGCTTCGAGCAAGACGTATGGCGAGCCTTCGCTGTGCGACGGACTCACGAGCACGTCCGCGGCGGCGTAGTAAACCTGAACGCTGTTCACCTGCCCGGTGAAGACGACTCGATCGCTCAGTCGGAGCGATGCGGCTGCCGCTTCTAACGGCTCGCGCTCTGGTCCATCACCAACAATCACGAGTCGCGCATTTATCTCCGCATATGTGTCGTTTAGGTTCTTGAACGCGCGCAGCAGATCGATCTGCGCTTTCTCTTTTGAAAGGCGACCGACGGCAAGAATCATCCGCTCGTCTTCTTTGATACCGAGTTGTTTTCTGAGCGCGCGCGCTTGCTGTGCGCTCGCCGTTGGTCCTGGCCGAATCGAGTTGTGCTGAACGTGGATACGCTCGCGCGGCACTCCCATGTTCACAAGTCTCTGCGCGAAAGCATTGCAGACAGTGACGACGCGTTCAGCCTTTCGCAGGGACCAGCGATCAAGCCGGTTGTAGAGAAGCATCTTTCGATCGGTCGTCGTGTAGCCGTGATTAAAAGCGACCCACGGAACTCCCCGCCAGAGCCCGGAGACCTTCATCAGAAAATGCGACTTGACCTGATGAGTCACGATTATGTCAGGTGATCGCCGCTCGACGATCTTGCGGAGAGCACGAATCACGCTTCGGTCAAAGCGTCCGCGCTCGGGGATGACATCAACTTCAATTCCGGCGTCGCGCGCAGCCACAACAAACTCGTTATCAGACGGAGCCCTCCCTGACGGTCGGGCTACTGCACCGGACGCGCCAACGCGACGGTCAAACGTCACCAGGGAGAGTTCGATAACAGGAGAGTCGGCTGACTGTTGGGCGAGTTCGTTAGCGGCGCGATGGAACTCAAACATGTTCTTAGCGACAGCATTGACTGTCGTGGCTTCGACGACGGCGAGAATCTTGATCTTCGATTCTGGAGTCCGGAGTCTGGGGTCTGAAGTCTCGAACACCGCCGAATGTCCGTTTTGATTCCAGGCAAACGGCTTGCTCATCACTCGCCATGACGCGCCCAGAACTGATCCGACTGGCGTGCTACAAACAACTGCGGATGCGTGGTAAGGAAGTCGCCAATTCTTCGCGCTCGTGAATCGATGCATGAGCGAGCGCGCCTCGCGCCAATGACCCCAGTAACCGAGCACGCAGGCCGTCTTGGCCGCGCGAATCGCGAGGACGTTGCGCAAAAGATCGCGCAACGGCGGCGGACAGGCCGCCTCGATTTCGCTCGCGTCTTCCAGAAACGGTTCGACTGGCCGCGAGCCGTTCAAGTTCTTGCCTAGTCCTGAAGCTTCTCGATGAAATTGCGCGAGCGGCTTGAGATTGAACGCGACTCTCTCATTCAGCAGCACCTTGAGCCAGAGAAAGGCATCTTCGCCAAACGCGCACTTCTCTCGATCGTAAAAGCCACCCCACTTGCGAGTCACTTCGGCGCGCGTCAGCGTCGAACACGGAGACATGTAAGCGAGCATGCTCACAACCAGCGAAGGCTCGGTGTCTGCATCAACGCGCTGAACGCCGTTGGTGAGTCCGCGTTTGCGCCACATGCTTTCCATTGATGCGCCCGACGGATATTCGATGTAGCCACAGGTTACTGACGCTACTTCAGAACCAAAACTCTCAAGCAAGCGCACACTCTCATGAAGATAGTTCGGGAGCCACTCGTCATCAGCATCGAGAAAAGCGATCAACTCGCCGCGAGCTTGCGCAAGCCCCGCATTGCGCGCGGCGCCCGGCCCGGTGTTCGCCTGACGAATTAGACGGAAGCGCGCGTCGGGATAGTCGGCGACCGTCGCCGCGCCATCATCCGTTGAGCCATCATCGACGACGATCGCTTCGAAGTCGGCGAACGTCTGAGCAGCAATCGAGTCGAGCGCCCGTCGCACGTACGGCGCTTTGTTGTAAAGCGGAATGATGATTGAGACTTTCAAACGAATTCTTTGAGAGACAAGAGTGCGATAGTTCCGCAGGAAGTGTGAGGACGATCACAGAAAGCGCGAGAGACTTGAGTCGTAGCCCCGCCGGATCGATGATAGTTGCAACGATAGCGAAAATCCAGCCGTTTGTTTGGATTTCTCGGCAGACCTCGGACGCGGCTGACAGTTTTCGTCACTTCGCGGTCGCGAAACCATTTTTCTACGCCCTCACTGACGGTCGGGCTACTGTCCCGGTCGAAAATCAGCGCATCAAGATCGAGCTTTTTTCGGTATAATGTTCGAGGCGCACCCGCCGGATATTTCCCGCTCACGCGAACCTAACCCTATTAAGCTTTTCCTACGATTTGGTGAACACTATTTCAAATCGAGATCAGTTGTCGCTCGACGATCAGAATCGTCATTTCCGCACGGACCATTTGCAGGCCGATCTCGGAGGCCGTTCCGCACGCGGTGGGATGGTGACGCTGTCGGCGCAGGTCTTCAAGTTTGTCTTCAGCACCGCCGCGACAATCGTGCTTGCCAGACTGCTGACGCCGCAAGACTACGGCTTGATCGGAATGGTTGTCATCATCACCAACTTCGTGGGCATGTTTCAATATCTGGGGCTGTCAACGGCGACCGTCAGATGGTCTGAACTCAACCACAAACAGGTCAGCACGCTTTTCTGGATAAACCTGGGACTGAGCACGGCGATCGCTTTGCTGACGTTTGCGAGCGCGCCGCTCGCTGCGTGGTTCTACCATGAGCCGCGCTTGATCTGGATCACTGCGGGTTATGCCGGCTCGATCATGCTTACCGGAATCTACATTCAGCACGAAGCGATTCTGATGCGACAGATGCGTTTTGCGGCGATTGCCATCGTCGAGATTGCTGCTCTTATGATCGGTTTCGCGTCAGCGATTGTCGCGGCGTGGCACGGCGCGGGTTACTGGGCGCTGGTTTTGAATCAACTGGTGATGACGCTGGTGACGCTGTTTGGAATCTGGAGTCTCTGCCGTTGGCGGCCGGGATTGCCCGCGCGCGGAGCCGGTGTGCGATCGATGTTGTCGTATGGCGGAAACCTGACCGGGTTTAACTTCATGACTTACTTCGCGCGGAATTTGGACAACGCGCTGATCGGAAAGTTTTGGGGAGCTTATCAACTCGGCGTGTATTCGCGAGCGTATCAAATGTTGCTGTTACCGATGCAGCAAATCAACGCGCCTTTCGCGGCGGTCGCCGTGCCCGCGCTGAGCCGTCTGGCCGATTCTCCGGAACGCTATCGCGGCGCCTATCTGAAAATTCTGGAAAAGATCGCGATGATCACAATGCCTGGAGTGGTCTTCATGATCGCAACTTCGGATTGGTTGGTTGTGTTTCTGCTCGGTCCGCAGTGGCGCGAGGCCGGACGCATTTTCATGTTGCTGGGCATCGCAGCCATCATTCAACCCGTTACCAAGACCTCATGGTGGCTGTTTTCCACGCAGGGGCGCACGCGAGAGTTATTTCACTGGGGCCTGATTTCCGGAACAATCGCGGTCGTTTCGATCGTCGCGGGCCTGCCCTGGGGAGCAACCGGAGTCGCAGCGTCGTATGCTGTAACTGATCTCTTTGTCGCGACACCGCTGCTGTTTTGGTATGTCGGTCGCAAGGGCCCGGTTCGCGCCGCGGATTTCTATCGCACCATCGCTCCCGCGGCTTGCTCCTCGATCTTTGCGCTCGTCATGTTGCTGGGTTGTCGTCAATGGCTGGAAGCATTTTCGCATCTCGCCACGCGCTTGAGTATCGCTTTTGCGATCACGATTGCGGCCTCGGTGCTGGTTCTCGCCGCGCTACCTGCGGGAAGACTGGCGATGCGAAATCTCAAAGACACTCTGCTCCTGCTGGTGAAAAGAGAACGCGAGTCGGTAGTCTGAAAGTTGCGTTTGAATCGAAATGCTGAAGAAGTTCAAACAAGCGACGCTTAGGTCACTGAAGTCAGCCGGCGTGTCCTCGCTGGTGCAGAACAGTCGTTGGCGCCGCCAGAGACTCTTGATTCTCGCTTATCACGGCGTCTCGACGGATGACGAGCATCTGTGGAATGGTTCGATGTACATGTCGCGGGAAGTTTTTCGCGCGCGATTGGAAATGATCGCCAAATCCGGCTGCGCAGTGCTGCCGCTTGACGAGGCAATCACGCGTCTTCACACGAATGACCTGCCCGACCGATCTGTCGCGATAACTTTCGACGACGGCAACTTCGATTTTCAACAGAGCGCTTTCCCGCTGCTTAAAGAATTCGACTTTCCTTCGACGCTTTACCTGACGACATTCTATTCGCATTACAACAAGCCCATCTTCGGCATCTTCTGCGAATATCTGCTTTGGAAGGCGCGCAATGAGACTCTCGATCTAAGAAAAATCACCGGACAAGATTCGAAAATTGAATTGAGTAGCGCCCGCGCGCGTGAAACCGCCTTACAGGAGATAAATGCCTTCGCGCTGGAACAGAAATTATCCGCTGAAGAGAAAAACGCTTTGGCGATAACGCTGGCAAAGGAACTCAAGCTGGATTACGACGCGCTGATCGAGAAGAGAGTCATGCATCTACTGGCGCCTGAAGAAGTCGCGCGACTGGCATCACGAGGAGCGGACATTCAACTGCACACCCATCGTCATCGCGCGCCTCTGGATCGCGAACTCTTCCTGCGCGAAATCGAGGATAACCGCAGAAGTATTCGGGCGATGACCGGAACTTCCCCGGCGCATTTTTGCTATCCCAGTGGCGTTTGGAATCAAGCTTTTCTGCCGTGGCTGAGAGAAGCCGGCATCAAGTCTGCTACGACATGCGAATTTGGCCTGGCATCTCCGAGCTCGAATCCTCTGCTGTTGCCGAGATTGGTCGACGTCTCCAATTTGTCACCGATTGAATTTGAAAGCTGGCTCACGGGAGTTTCCGTTGCTCTGCCCCGCAGGCATGAGAACGCGAGAGCTTTGGTCGGAGGATAATGATGACGCTGATCGCCGGCATTCTCAGTCGCAACAATCGTCCGGTGTCCGACTCGGCCTGTGCGAGCCTGCGGCAATCGCTCTCCCGAAATCCGGCTGATGAGGTTAGCGCCTTCAAGGATCGAAGCAGCTATTTTGCAAAGGTTGACATTGGCGCGTTCGGAGAGCCGGGGGTTTTCAAAGACTCGGGCGGCGCATTGTCTTTCGTGGCCGGCGAGCCACTATTGGGTAGTCGCGATGGAGAGTCCTGCTCGAGCAGGCTGCAAGACCTGACTGCTATTCACGCGCACTGCCTGAACAACAATTGGGACATTCTGCGAAAAGCTGCGGGAACGTTCTGCGTAGTTCACTATCAACCGCAAGCCGGCAGAGTTCTTCTCATCGCCGATAAGTTTGGCATCAGGCCCTTCTATTACTGGATCGGCGATGACGTGATCGTTTTTGCCAACGCTTTGCGCATCCTCGAAGAAATTCCGCTGGTTCCGAAGAAGATGGATCTTCGAGCAGTGACTGAGATCGTCGGGCTTGGATTTCCGCTGGGCGATCGCACTCCGTACGCAGGCATATCTTTGCTAGCGCCAGCCGAAATACTGGAGATCACGAATGGAAGAGTATCGCGCCACCGCTACTGGCGCTGGGATCAAATCGAAGCTTCGAGCGATTCCGAGCAAGAGCTTTTGAAAACCGTCTTTGGAAGTTTTCAAGCCGGAGTGAAGCGTCGAATAGCAAACGATCGAACCACGGCAGCTTATCTCAGCGGTGGCCTGGATTCACGTTGTGTGGTCGCAGCGTTGCGCCACCGCGACGTTAGTGTGCACAGCTTCAATTTCGCGCGGTCGGGCACGCAGGATTACTCCTTCGGCAATCATTTCGCCCAAAGAATTGGTTCCATTCATCAGAGCGTGCCAAAGGAACGCGGCGACAGCATTCCTGATTATTCTTTGCTGATGGCCAAGGCGTGGGGCCAAACAAATCATCGACTTGAGTTGCCGCCAGAGCGTCCGCAACTTGTTTGGTCAGGCGAAGGCGGAAGCGTCCTGCTGGGTCAAGTGCACATAAGCGAAGAGATCGTGAAGTTGATGAGAGCGGGGAAGATTGATGACGCTATCGAAGAGTATTTGCGAAGAGAGCAGGCATACGTTCCTGCCAAACTCTTCAAGCCGCAAATTGTCGAAGTGCTCGGAGACATAATCAAGCAGGGAATACGCGAAGAACTCAATGACTTGCGCACCGATGATCCAGGGCGCGCCTTTTATCTTTTTCTGATGCAGAACGACCAGCGACGCAAACTGGCGCGGCACTTTGAGAATATCGATCTGCATCGGCTGGAATTTCAGTTGCCCTTTTTCGATGGCGCGTTTCTCGCGTCGGTGATCGCCGCGCCGATTGATGTGTGTCTCCGCCACAGGTTTTACGTCAAGTGGCTCTCGCATTTTCCCGCGGCGGTGACTGCGGTTGCGTGGCAGGCGTATCCCGGACATGAACCATGTCCGATTCCGGTGCCGCCGGAACTCTCCTATCAATGGGACGATGAATATCAAGCCGAAGAGCGCGCGGCGCAGAAACGCTCAATCCTGACTCGCGCTTCGGAACTACTTTCAGCGCCCGACTTCCCGCGCGAAATACTTAACAAGAGAAATCTGCGTCTCGCCGCGTGGATGCATTCGTTGGGTTTGCGCGATCTCGAGTACGCCATCGAGGCCGCCCAAACCTTCTACGCTTACTGGAGAAAATGCGGCGGCGAATTCGCGTTACCCGCATAAGCGCCCGCGCACAATTCATTCTTAAAGGATCATCAATCGTTGCCAGTTGTCAGCATCATCATTCCTGCCTACAACGTTGCGCAGTACATCGGCGAGACGCTTGATGCTGTCTTCGCGCAAACGTTCGCCGACTATGAAGTGATTGTCATCAACGACGGCTCGCCTGATACCGAAGAGCTGGAGCGCACGCTTGCACGTTTTATCGATCGCATCAATTACATCGAGCAGGAGAACCGCGGCGCGAGTGCCGCCCGCAACGCCGGACTGCGCGCGGCATGTGGCGAGTTCGTCGCGTTTCTTGACGCAGACGATCTGTGGCTGCCGAACTATCTGGACGAGCAAATCAAATTCATCCTCGAGCGTAATTGCGATTTGGTTTGCGCGGACGCGGCGGTTTTCAGCGATTCGGGGAACGACGAAAAAACCTACATGGAATCATTGATGGCTGCCGCGCCGCCGACGGGTGACGTTACCTTCATCGGTCTGTTGAGCGCCGAGCAGAGCTTGATTACATCGGGTGTTGTTGTTCGTCGCGAACGAGTTTTCGAAGTTGGGCTCTTTGATGAAGCGCTTCGCAACTCACAGGATTTCGATCTCTGGTTGCGTCTGGCGCGGAACGGAACTCGGATGGCTTATCAGCGACGAGTCCTCTTGCGCTATCGCAGTCGCGACAACAGTCTTTCGGGCGACGAAGTGAACGTGCATCGACGGGAGTTGCGCGTCCTCGAAAAGGTCGAGCGTGAGTACGATCTGTCGCCGGCCGAACGCGCGGAAGTCGTTTCGGTGATCGAGCGCCGCAGAGCGGTGCTGGAATTTGAGCTGGGCAAACTCTATCTGGCGCGAGGTGAATTCATCCGCGCGCGTGAATCTTTTGGAAAGGCAAACCAGTTGCGGCGAAGCTTGCGAACGCGCGTGGCGGTCTGGTCATCGCGCATCGCTCCGCGGCTGATGCAAACTCTGTACGTACGTCGCCTGCGTTATGCGGATGGGAAATGAACTTCCGCGATCTGCGGGACAACGGCGCGAATTCGCCATTTATTCCTGCTAACTCGCAATTGCCGGCCGCCGGTTAGCGACTGAAGCAAGTCAATGAGAAGCCTGAAGGAAATTCAAACAACGCTCGAGCCGGTTCGCACTCGCGGACTATTCCGGCCTTCAGAAGTTGATGTGCTCTCCTCGGAACTCGAGACGAACGGCATCGTTGTTTTGCCGAATCTTCTCAATTCGGAACAACTGGGCGGCATGCAGAAGGCGTTCGACGCGCGTCTGCGTCGAATGCGTTGGAACAACTTTGACGGCTATGACAAGACCGAGCGCTTTCGTCACATGATCGAGGACGTGCTGCTTCTCGATCAGGGATTTCTTGATCTCGCGTTGCACCCGCTGGTCAAACAGATTCTGAACCGATACCTAGGCGCGGATTACGAATTAACCGAGGCGAAAGGTTGGAAGTCTCTGCCAACCAGACGCGACTTTCACGGCTGGCACGGCGACGCCTGGTACGATCAAAGCGCAACGAAAGAAATTCACAGGGAAATCAAGCTGGCCATGTACCTGACCGATGTCCGCAGCGGCGCGTTCAATTTCGTCAAAGGAAGTCATCGCCAGCAGCATCCGCGGCTGGTGAAGAATGATGAAGTAAAAGACGCGCAGATTTTTGAAGTAAGAGGCCCGGCCGGAACCGCGTTTCTGTTCGATACCTCGGGGATTCATCGTCAGGGCGTGCCCATGTTGGAAACGCGACAGGCGCTTTTTTACAACTATCATGATCCGGGAGTACCGCTGCAGCAGGAGGATCTAATCACTTACCGCTATCATCCGTTGCTGCTCAACGCGGCATTTCTGGGAAACCTGTCGGATGAAGATCGTCGCATTCTCGGTTTTGGAAACAAGACTAATTTTGTGCCCGCTTTCGAGCGACAAGATCATCCTCCCGCTTCGTACCAAATGTTCTGCGCCTGGCACGGCGCCGATCTACGGTTTCAAGAATTTCGCGAAAGAGTCGTCCGGAAGTTAAGAAAAACTTTCCGCCTCTCTTAGCTTTTAGTCGAACGCGCTCAAGTTCCCAAACCTGCCTTTATTTCAACATGCCAGTCCTGGTTTCAGCGTTTGGAGTCGAGCCGCTTCGCATCGGCGGCACGGAAACCTTCGCGCGCGAGCTTTCAGCTCAACTCGGCGAGCGCGGCTGGCAGAGCGTGCTTTGTTTCCTCGGCGAGCCGACGGAAGAGGTGCGGCGGTTTCTCGACTTGCCAAACATCTCTCTGGAGATCTTTTCCGATTCGACCAACGGAAACCGGCGCGGAAGTAAATTGAACTGGATTGTGCGCCGATACCACCCGGAGATTTTGCATCTTCACTTCACCGGTTTTCTCAGCTTGTATCCATGGCTGGCGCGAGTTCGGTCAGCGAAACAAATCTTCTTCACGGATCATCATTCGCGTCCGGCCGGTTACGTTCCGGCGCGCGCTCCGATTTGGAAGCGAGCAGCGGCGCGTTTGATCAATCGCCCGCTGACAAGAGTCATCAGCGTCAGCAACTATGGCTATCGATGTATGACGGCTACGGACCTGCTTCCGCGAAGCCGGTTTGAAATGATCTATAACGGCGTCGATCTTTCTCGAGTGTCATGCGACCCGCGGCGCGCAATCGAGTTTCGCCGGCGTTATTCGATTCCGGCCGATCGCGCGATCGTCGTACAGGTAAGCTGGATCATTCCCGAGAAGGGAATCAGTGACCTTCTGGAGACTGCGCGCCTGGTGATCGAGCGGAATCCGAACGTGCAATTTGTCATCGTGGGGGACGGCGCATACCGCGAGCAATACACGCGAGATGCCGCCGCAATGGGTCTCGGCGATCACGTTACGTGGACGGGCATGAGCCGTGATCCATTCGGCGAGGGAGTCTTTGATGCCGCCGACGTCGTTTGCCAATTGTCGCGTTGGGAAGAGGTGTTCGGCTGGATGATTGCCGAAGCGATGGCCCACGGCAAACCGGTGGTGGCGACGCGCGTTGGCGGCATCCCCGAACTGATCGCCGACGGCACCTCAGGCTATCTGGTTGATCGCGGCGACGCCGAAGCGGCCAGCAGGCGAGTCCTCGAGTTGCTGAGCGATCCGAAACTGCGAGCGTCGATGGGGCAGGCCGCGAGCCAAACTGTGTCTGCTAAATTCGATCTGCGAAAGAACGTGGCGCAGTTGATGAGAGCTTACGGCTTTTCGCAGGAACCTTTGTCGGATTCGCAATTTATCCATCATGGTGGGTCCTGACTTCTGGCCCGCCCAAACAAGAAAGGCTTCGCCGGCAGAGATTGCCCCTCGGCAGCGAAAGCATCAACGAACCGCATGAGTGTCGCCACCCTCCGCAAGTTCTACCAGCCCCTGGCCATCGCCGCAGCTCTGGCATTCGTGTACTTCACGGTGCTCTTGAAGCTGGGCCGCGATTGGTGGAGCGACGAGAATTATTCGCACGGCCTGCTGGTGCCCTTCGTAATCGGCTACATCCTTTGGCATGAGCGAAAAAGGTTAGCCGCCGCGCAAATTCAACCGCATGTTTGGTTGGGCGTCGCGGGCGTTGGCGCTTCACTAGTCATGTTGTGGGCCGGCGTGGCGGGCGCCGAACTTTTTGTTCAGCGCATCTCGATCGTCGTGATGCTGGCGAGCGTGGCGATTTACTTCTGGGGATTTCGCTTGCTGCGTTTGCTCGCGGTGCCTCTGTCACTATTAATTCTTTCGATCCCGATTCCCCAGATCGCCTTCAACAAAATCGCTTTTCCCTTGCAGCTCTTCGCGTCGCGTTGCGCTGTGGGGGCGATGTCGCTTTTTGATATCCCGGTCCTGCGGCAGGGAAACGTGATCGAACTGATGCCGCTCGGGGCGCACGAGCCCAAGCGACTCGCAGTCGTCGAAGCTTGCAGCGGCATTCGCTCGTTGATGACGCTGGTGACCCTCGCGGTCGTTTACGCGTACTTCACCGGTCCGAAACAAAAGGGTGGAGAAGGCGACGATAGCAAGGGGCCGTGCTCCCGTTGGGCCATCTGGCGCGCGCTGATTCTGGTTGTTGCGGCCGTGCCGATCGCAATTTTGACGAATGCTTTGCGCGTGAGCGGGACGGGCGTGTTGGCGCACTACTACGGCACGCGCGTGGCCGATGGTTTCTTTCACACTTTTTCCGGTTGGGTGATTTATATCGCCGCGGCGCTGCTGCTTTTCGCAACGGGCTGGGCTTTGGATCGTCTCGCGCAATTTCCCGCGAGCGCCAAACCAGTCTCGCCAACGCACGAAGTGGTTTTTGAAGCGAAGTAGAGTTTGATGAAAAACGTTAACCAGACAAATCGTTTCTGGATTCTGTTGGCGATGCTTCTGCTCAGCGGCGCCGTCATCAACCTTTGGCAGCGCGCCGGCGAAGCGCGCGTGACTCGGCAGTCGTTGAAAGATTTTCCCGTGCAACTGGGCCAGTGGAGACAGCACGGTGGCGACCAGACGCTTGATGAAGAAACGCAGAGAGTTCTGCGCGCGGATGATTACCTCTCGCGCAATTTTGAATCGAACGGACGCACGGCGTCGTTCTATGTCGGTTACTACGGGACGCAACGCACCGGCGCGACTTATCACAGTCCGCTCAACTGTCTCCCCGGTTCGGGCTGGACCTTAACCGAAGGGCCGCGCATCGCGATCACTCCCGCTAACGGTGGCGCCGCATTCGAAGCCAACCGCTACATCGTCCAGAACGGCAACGACCGCGAGCTGATGGTCTATTGGTACCAGGGCCGAGGCCGCGCCACGGCCAGTGAATACTGGGGGAAAATCTACACCGTAGTTGACAGCCTGCGGCGGCGCCGCTCGGACGGAGCGATTGTGCGCGTGATGGTGCCGGTGGGCGATTCGGAAGAGGCCGCGCTAAAGGCCGCTACGGAGCTAGCCTCTCAGGCGGCGTCACGGCTCCCGCCATTTGTTCCGAACTAAGAAATCTTCGGAATCTGACCCTAATTAGCGGTCTCTTACCTCTAGCTCGCCTGCCCGCCTGCGTCGCGCGAGATTGAAACCAGGTTTTTGACACCTAAACTTCTCGCTTACCGAAGCGCCCTTCAAGCGGCTTTGCCCACCGCGGAAGGCAACGTCGGAGCGACCAAACCGCGGTGGACTTTCGAAGTTGCCTGAGAAAGCCGAGCCGCTACGGAGACCCGCAGTAATGAAAAATCACGAGTGCCGCCGAAAGCTCTACGTCCTTCCTCTGTTTCTTGCCTTGATCGCCGCCGCCCTTTTGCTGGGCGCGTGCACCACCCCGGAAAAAGCCAAAGCGCAGCATGTCGCTCGCGGCCAGGCTTTGCTGAAAGACAGAAAGTTTCAGGAAGCGGCGCTTGAATTTCGCGCCGCGCTGCAAATCGACGACAAGCTCGCCGACGCCCACTGGGGATTGGCTCAGACTTTCGAAGGCCTCCAGCGCTATCAGGAAGCGTTCGATGAGATGAAGCAAGTTGTCGAGCTGGACAAAAACAATCTCGACGTGCGCGTCAAGCTGGGTAACTATTATTTGGTTGGCGCCAAGCAGTCGCCCACCGCCGTGACCGAAGCCGAGCGTCTGGCTAAGGAAGTCCTCCGGAAAGATCCGAATCACATCGAAGGCCGCATCCTGATGGGCAGCGTTTTGTTCGCGCAGGATCACAAGAAGGAAGCCTTCGACGAACTCAACAGCGCGATCGCCATCGATCCAAAGCGAGTCGAGTCGTACTTAAGCCTGGCGCGCTTCTACGTGATGACGAAAGACACAGCGACCGCCGAAAGCACTTTCCAACGCGCGATTTCAGTCAACGGTTCTTCGGCGCTGGCGCACTACGAATACGGAAAGTTCCTGGTCCAGACGGATCGCAAGGACGGCGCGGAAACAGAATTTCAAAAGGCCGTGCAAGCAGAGCCGACGAATCGCGAAGCTCGCTTCGTGCTCGCCAGCTTCTATCTCGTCAACAAGCGTCTGGATAAAGCGGAAGAGTCTTACAAAGCGCTCGCCGATCTGAACAATGACAAGCCCGAAGGGCGCGCAGTTCTCGCGGACTTCTATTCCGCCGTTGGCCGACTGGACGAAGCGATCGCAATTTATAAAGAAGTCGTGGCGAAATCGCCAGACTATACGCAGGGCCGTTATCGGCTGGGCGAGATCATGTTGATGCACGGCGATATCGCCGGCGCGAAGAACGAAGTCGAAGCCGTCTTGAAGAACGATGCGCACGACCGTCAGGCGCTGATTCTGCGCGCGCGCATTGAAATGCAAAGCGGTGAGACCAGCGATCTGAAAGTCGCCATCGAAGACTTGCGGGAAGTCCTCAGGCAGGAACCGAATTCGCGCGCCGGCCTGTTCTTTATGGCCGAAGCGAACTTCCGTCTGGGTCAGATCGATCAGGCGCGCACCTTCGCCGGCGATCTCGATCGCAACTATCCCGATTATCTGCCGGCGAAATTGATGACTGTGCAGATCACTCTGGCCAGCGGCGACGCGAAGACTGCTTTACAGCTTTCATCTCAGTTGCAGGATCGCCTGGCGAAAGCCACGCCCGACCGCGACACTTCGCCGCAGATGCTCGCCGAATTGCGCGCCAAGAACTTGATGGCGCATGGCTCGGCAGCTTTGAGCTTGCGCGACACCAAGACTGCGCGCGCGGATTTTGATGCCGCGCACACGGCCGCTCCGAACAGCGCTGACGCTTACAACAATCTGGCGCTGGTGGCGCTAAACGAAAACAAGGCGGATGAGGCCATCAACTTTTACAACAGCGCGCTCGGGATTGATGGCGCTAACTTCAACGCGCTGCGCGGGCTGATCAATATCTATGCTGCGCAAAAGCACACCGATCAGGCTCACGCGCGAATCGATCAAGCGATCAACTCGCAGCCAGGCAATGCTTCGCTGCATTTCCTGAAAGGCGAGATCTATGGCTACGAAATGAATGCGCAGGGTGCTGAGTCTGAATTCCGCCGCGCGCTCGAAATCGATGGCAATTACTTGCCGGCTTATTCGGCGTTGGGCGCGTTGTTCGTGAACACGAACCAGCAGGAGCGGGCCATCGCGGAGTATCAGAAGATTACCGAACGTCGCCCTGACAACGCCACCGCTTACACGCTGATCGGCATGCTGGAATTCAGCCGCCAGAACATCGATGCCGCGGTCGACAATTATCGCAAGGCCCTGGCCCAGGATACCAACGCGATCTTCGCGGCCAACAATCTGGCGTGGCTCTACGCCGTCTACGGCAAGGGCAACATGGACGAAGCGGTGCGCCTGGCGCAGAGCGCGGTGCAATCGAATCCCGAAGTGCCCAGCTTCGTCGATACGCTCGGCTGGGTTTACTACAAAAAAGGTTTGTATGCCGCGGCCGCTGAGCAATTGAGTAAGGCCGTGTCGGTTGACGAAGCAGCCGCGCGGAGAAATAACAGCTCGCCGACGCCGACGTATCACTTCCATCTGGGAGTGGCGCTGGCCGCGAAAGGCGACAAAGCCGGCGCGCGCCGCGAGATCGAAAGCGCTTTGCGTCTGAGCGAGAAGACCAGCTTCCCCGAAGCGGACGAAGCGCGAAAAACTCTGGCCACGTTGTAAGCAAATCGATTGAGGAGCACCCGAACATGAGTGTTGAATTTCGACAGAGACGAATCAGCGAATATGCGCGCATCGCGCTGAGACGCAAGTGGCTGATCCTGCTTCCCACGATCGCGATTGGACTCGCCATCGCTTATGTAGTTTTCCGCCTGCCGGACATTTACGAGTCATCGACGCTGATCGTCGTCAAGCCGTCCACGCTGCCTAATTCGGTCGTGCCGACCATGACGGAAGAGAACCTGACGCGCGAGTTGACCAGCATTTCGCAGGTCGTTACCAGCCGCAGCTCTTTGCAGCCGCTGCTGGAAAAGTACGACCTCTATCATGACGAACGTCTGCGCGGCGAGCCGATGGAAATGCTGATCGACGCGATGCGCAAGCAAATCAAAGTCGAAGTCAACACCAGCCGCAACGAAATCACCAACGGATTCAACATCACTTATCGCGGCCGCGATCCGAAATCCACCCAGGCCGTCGCCGGCGAACTCGCCAGCCGGTACATCGACGAACAAACCAAAGGGACTGTCAACGCCGGCGCGTCGGCCAAACAGTTCATCGAGGATCAGGTGACTAACGCCAAGCAGGAACTCGACGACATCGACAAGCGACGGCTTGAGTATCTGCAACAGAACATGAACAACCTGCCTTCGCAGTCGCAGGCGCTGGTTGGTCGCCTGACGGCGCTGCATGAAGAGCAGAAAGCCCTGATTGCCGAACTTGGCCGCTCACGTGATCTGGGCGCGGCTTCCCGCGCGCAGCTTGGCGATATCACCAAGAGTTACGAGCAGGAAATTGCACTGTCTGCCGAAAACACCACCGATCCGAAAACGACGATGGGCTGGGCTGAGTTGGTCAGACGCCGTTCGGAATACGAGGGCGAGCTGCAAAGTCTCGTGACGCAATACAAGGAGAAACATCCCGACATTGTTGCCAAGCGGAAACAGCTCGAAGACATCAAGGCGCAACAGGATCAGCTGATCGCAGACTGGAAGGCTCGCATCGAAGAACGAAAACAGAAGCTTACCAAGTTAAGCGATCCGCGCATTCTTACGCTCAAGACTAACATCTCGATGATGGACAGCGACGTCGAGCGGCAGCAAAAACTGCTCAGCGAAACGAACGCGCAGATTGCCGATTTGGACTCGCGCATCAACGCCATTCCCAACGCCGAAGTCGGAATTGAAGCGCTCGACCACGAATATCAAACGAAGAAAGCCAACTACGACAACCTTCTGGTTCAGCAGCAAAAGATCAATCTCGGCGCCAACGTCGATAACCAGCAACTGGGCGGCGGAATTCAAGTTGTCGATCCGGCCAACCTGCCCGAACGACCGGTCGCGCCCAAGCGTTTCCTGCTGACGGCCGCCGGCTTCGGAATTGGATTTGCGCTGGGCTTGCTGCTGGCCGCGGTGTTCGAAGTCCCGCGTCTGTTCACGATTCAAACTGCTGACGACGCAAAGCACTACACGAACCTGCCGGTGCTGGTCACGATTCCTGAATTGTTAACGGCGGCGGAAGCGCGCGCCGTTCCGCGCCGTCATAAATTCGCGATGGCCGCTGGTTTCGCGTTCACGATTGTCGCGATGCCGACGCTCGCGTTTGTGTTGCGGCTAACACACGTATTCGAAAGGTTTCTGATCTAACAAACCATCAGTCGCGGCTTTGCCCGCATGCGAACTGGAGGAAACATGTACGCTGAATTCTATGGACTGAGAGAGTTGCCATTCGCGCTGACACCCGATCCGCGCTACATCTATTTCACGCCTTCACACACCGAAGTGATGGCCAACCTTCACTATGGCGTCGAGAGCGGCAAGGGCCTGATCGTGGTCACCGGCGAAGTCGGCACGGGAAAAACGACGATCCTGCGCTGGATGATGCAGCGTCTGGATCGCACGGTGATGGTCGCCTACATCTTCAATCCACGGTTGTCGGTGCCGGAGTTTTATCAGCACCTCGCCGCGCTGTTCGACATCCAGAATTGGGAAACCAAATCTGATCTGCTGATCGAACTGGGCAAGGTCCTCGAAACACGTCACAGTCGCGGCCTGCGCACGGTGCTAATCATCGACGAAGCGCATGGACTGTCGCCATACGTGCTGGAAGAAGTGCGGCTGCTGGGCAACTTTGAATCCGACACCGCCAAGCAATTGCAGATCGTGCTGACGGGCCAGCCTGAGCTGCGCAACGTTTTGAACTATCCCGATCTGCGGCAACTGAAACAACGCGTCGCGTTGCGCTGCGACATCAAGGCGCTGCCGAACGTCGAAGAGACCGCACGCTACATCGCCTCGCGCCTGTCGGTGGCCGGGGCCGCGCGTGCCTCGGACGTTTTTTCGCCGGGCGCAATCGATTACATCTTCCGCTGTTCGGGAGGCATTCCGCGCAACATCAACAATCTTTGCGACAACGCTTTGCTGAACGGTTTTGCGGCCAGCGAGCCAATCATCAGCCGCGCGATCATCGAAGAGGTGGCCGCCACGTTCGACCTGCTGCCGAGCGATCGCAAGCTGCCAATCGCCGAAGAGAACGAAGCCGCGCGCATCTTCAACGCCGCCGGACGCGCGGAACTTTGGGCTGCGGGCAACGGCAATGGCCACGACGCACCGCAAACTCCTCGCGTGTCCGAACCCTCGATCGTCATCAACGAGTTCGCGCGCCGCGCTGAACCTCCAACCACCATTGAAGACCTGGGAGCGGCGTTCAGCCGTTCAGGCCTCGGGAGAGATAACAATGGGCAGAGTCTATGATGCGCTGAAGCGCGCGGAAAACGCGCAGCGCCACAACCACAAACCTTCTAGTTTTTCAGTCTCCCGCAACGGCAACGCGGATAACGTGTCGGTCTTCACTCCGAAGAGCGGACAGGAACATCCGTGGGAAGCTGCGCCTTTCACGGCGATGCCGGAGGGAATCGATTCAGCGCCCACTGCGCACACAGCGGAGGCGACCGGCGGGCCGGCACTCCCCGGCGG
Source organism: Pyrinomonadaceae bacterium (assembly GCA_035545035.1). Lineage (GTDB taxonomy): Bacteria > Acidobacteriota > Blastocatellia > Pyrinomonadales > Pyrinomonadaceae > UBA11740. Next base: position 107,608 of record DASZZL010000210.1, on the reverse strand, counting down.
ACCAGCTTCGCGTGATGCTGGGGCAACCTTGGGCGCTGTTGGATCGGCGCGCGCAGTCAGGTTTGCGTCGCAAGACGTTCTGGCTGCGCGTGTCGAACCGCATCTGGTGGCGATCACCGCACCGCGTTCGCCTGAGTGCGAACAGTTTCGCGCACTGCGCACGCGTCTGTTGGAAGCCGGCGAGCGCAAGCGCATGCGCGCGTTCGTGGTAACCAGCCCGGGCGTGGGCGAAGGAAAAACTCTGACGGCTTTGAACCTTGGATGGCTGATGGCGCAGACGGATGGCGTGACGGCGTTGGTGATTGACGCTGATTTGCGACAGCCGTGCGCCGCCGAATACCTCGGTATCGCAACGGAATGCGGTTTGTCGGAAGTTTTGACTGGCGAAACGCGTCTGACCGAAGCGATCGTAAAACTAAAGCCGGCGGGATTGCACGTGTTGCCTGGCGGAGCGGCGCGCGAAGACGTGGCCGAGCTGCTTTCGGGACCGCGGTTCGCGCGTCTGCTCGACGAAGCCCGCAAGCTTTTCGACTACATCATCATTGACGCGCCACCGCTCGGCATTTTCACCGACGCGAATTTGCTGATCAATCGCGCCGACGCGGCGCTGCTGGTCGTGCGCGCTTCGAAGACGCGCTATGCGATCGTCGATCGACTGCTCGAACAGTTGCCGCGCGAGCGAATCCTGGGCGTCGTGCTCAATCGCGCCGAGACACAGCCAGACGATACTGCTTACTACCATCAATCGCGCTATCAGCGTCAGGCGCCGCCGGTCGAAGCAAGCGTCGAAGCTGCAGACGCTGATGAGACCGGGCAACCTGAGATGATTTACGTCGAGGAGGGTTTCGTTTCTTGAAAGCTTCGCGACTCAACGGGCGCATGGTGCTTCTGCTGCTCAGCGAAGCGATGTTGCTTTTCGGCGGCATGATAGTCGCCGTGTACGTGCGCTTGGGTGCGATAGACGCGGAAGACGCGCTGATTCAGCACAACGGCTTTTACAAAGCGGCGCTGGCGACGATCTTCTGTCTCGCGTCGTTCTATCTTCTCGACCTTTACGATTTCGTGGTGATGCACGATCGCCGCGAACTCGTCCTGCGTCTGTTGCAGGCGCTGGGCCTGGCATGGGCGGCGCTGGCGCTGCTCTTCTATGCGCTTCCGCAGGCGATGATTGGGCGCGGCGTGTCTTTGATTTCATTGCCACTGGCGCTGGGGTTGATGGTCAGTTGGCGTTTGGCGATTCACTGGGTGCTGGGTCATCCGGAACTCGGCGAGCGCATTCTGATCGTTGGCTCCGGCGACTTTGCGATCGAAATTGCCCGCGAGACGCTCGATCGGCCCGACGCTGGCTATCGCGTCGTTGGCTTTGTCGATAACGATCCGGAATTGCTGGGCAAGAGCCTGATCAATCCCTGCGTCATCGGTCTGACTTCCGAACTGGGACCGTTGGTCGTTAGCGAGAACATCGATCGGATCGTGGTTGCGATGGGCGACCGCCGCGGTCAGTTTCCAACTCAGGAACTTCTGCGGCTGAGTCTTTCGGGCGACGTTTCCATCGAAGAGAGCGCGTCGTTCTATGAACGGCTGACGGGTCGCGTGTCGCTCGACATGGTGCGGCCTTCGTGGCTGATTTTTTCCAGCCGCGGTCGGCGCGCGCGCCTGAACGACGTCGCGCGGGCAACGATGCATCGCACCCTGGCGTTCGTCGGCGCGATTCTTTCTTTGCCGATTGCGATCATCACGGCGATTTTGATCAAGCTCGATTCGCGCGGGCCAATTCTTTACAGACAGGAGCGCGTGGGCCGCAACGGTCGCGTGTTCACTCTGATGAAGTTTCGTTCGATGCGCAGCGACGCCGAAAAGGACGGCCCGGTCTGGGCGAAGACGGAAGACGATCGCATGACGCGCGTGGGTCGCTTCATTCGAAGAGTTCGCGTAGACGAGATTCCGCAATTCTGGAACATCCTGCGCGGCGACATGAGCTTCGTCGGGCCGCGTCCTGAGCGCCCGCATTTCGTGGCGCAACTGGCGCAGGAAATTCCTTACTACGAACAGCGACATCTGATCGCGCCGGGACTGACCGGCTGGGCGCAAATCAAATATCCGTACGGCGCGTCGATCGAAGATGCGCGGCAGAAGTTGCAATACGAGCTTTACTACATCAAGAACCAGAGCCTGACGCTCGACGCGATCATCATGTTCGAAACGATCAAGACGATCTTGCTTGGACGCGGGGGACGATAAAGTGGCGCAAGTTGTTAACTTGCGCGCCGTTTAGAGGCGGACTTGTCCGCCGGGCCGCACGCGGGACAAGTCCCGCGTCTAAACTAGGTGAACGGATCTAAGTCGGAGGTTGAAGACGATGAAAAAGTTGACACAAGCAATAGTTCTGGTAGGCGCACTCGCGATTACGGCGAGCTCATTCGCGCAGTCACCGACGACCGCGACGCGCCAGCGCCGAACATCTGCGGATGCTACACAACCTGCGGCGCCGGATCAGAAGACTGCAACCGATCCGGCAACCTCGAATGATCAAGCCGGCGACAAGACCAGGGACAAAAGCAAAACGCCGGCCGCCGTCACCGCGGATGCGCAGACTAATCGCACCGATCAATCCTCTGACGAAGCCGCGATTGTGCAGAACTACAACAATTTCTTCACCACGTATCAACTCGGGCCTGAAGATGTAATTTCCGTCACTGTGTTCGGGCAGGATCGTTACTCAAAGGGCGGCATCAAGATTCCGCCAAGTGGACGCATTTCGCTGGCGCTGATTCCCGACGGCATTTTCGTCAGCGGCAAAACGGTCGACCAGGTTGCCGAATTGATCAAGAAGCGTTACGACGAATACATCATCGATCCGCAAGTTTCGGTCTCTCTCGATCAAGCCGGATCGTATCGCTACAGCGTGATTGGCGACGTTGCTCAGCCGGGCATCAGACTGATGACGCGTCGTTTGTCAGTAACCGAAGCTATTTCCGAAGCCGGCGGCATTCTACAGACCGGCGACAAGAAAAAGGTTTTTGTGCTACGCAGACAAACCAAAGGCAACCTCACGCCAATTCCTGTAAATGTCTCGGCTATCTATCGCGGCCAGGCGCCGGATTCAATTTATCTCTTGCCAGGCGATCAAGTCGTCGTGCCCGGCAATAGCTTGAAGAAGTGGCAGACGCTGACGAGCTTTTTGCCAATTTTGAGCTTTGCGCGTTTGTTTACGGGGGGATTCTGAAAAATAGTAGGCAGTAAGCAGTAAGCAGTGAGCAGTAAGCAGCAAGAACAAGAACCCGCGGCTCTGCCGCCTCGCTGTGCGGAAAGGCTTTGCCTTTCCGTCGCTCGCAAATATGGATTTCTTCGCGAGGCTATGCCTCGCGCACTGCCCACTGCTCACCGCACACTGCTCAGTGTTTTTCTCTTACTGCTCACCGCACACTGCTCACTGCTCACTGCTTCCGCCTCGACCTGGACTCGCCAACGCTCAGGCACGATGGCCTGGCTGCACGCCGTGTACTTCCTCGATCAGAATCATGGCTGGGTTGCGGGCAGCAACGGAACGCTTCTCGAGACAACCGACGGCGGCCAGACGTGGACCAAAGTTCATCCCCCGACGGAAGACAATTTGCGCGATGTCTATTTCGCAAATGATCACGACGGCTGGCTGGTTTGCGAGCGCGACGTTTTCAAATTAAAGACCAACGACGAGCCGCGCAGTTATCTGCTGAAGACAAACGATGGCGGACTGAGCTGGCAGCGAATCGTTCCCAACGGTGTTGACAGGAACGCGAAACTTGTACGCGCGGTTTTCACCGGTAGTGAGTGTGGTTGGACGTTCGGCGAAGGCGGCGTTGCGCTGGTTACGCGCGATGGCGGAGCAAGTTGGTCAAGACAAACTCTGCCGACGAAGTATCTGTTGCTGGGCGGCGCGTTCGTGGACGAACAGCACGGTTGGCTGGTGGGCGCGGGCGCGACCATCTTGCAAACCAGCGATGGCGGCACGACCTGGCACAACGGCATCGTCCGCGATGGCGCGAGCACGCGATTTGTCGCGACGAGCTTTGTGGGGAATCGCCTGGGCTGGGCTGTCGGCGCGGCAGGCCGAGTGTTCGCAACCACCGACGGCGGTCCCACCTGGTTTGAGCAGCGATCGAGCGCTGACGCGGATTTGCTGGATGTAAGATTCATTGACGCGACCGAAGGATGGATCGCCGGCGCCGGCGGGACTCTGCTTCACACCACGGACGGCGGCGTGCATTGGTCAACTGAACCAAGCAGCACGACACACGCGCTGGAAAGACTTTTCTTCACGGATCAGAATCATGGCTGGGCGGTTGGCTTTGGCGGGACGATCCTGGCGTTTGGCCAGGGCGGCGCGCCGCGACTGAGATCGTAGTCGTCTTCGCAGTCTTCGCGGTTTTCGTTTCTCGCCTCTCGGCAACTTATCGGACACACACATTTGACAGGATGCTCGTCGCAGTAGTAGAACGTGCGGGCATTCCTCCCATACGTTTGTTCGCAAAAGCTAGCTAAAATCATTTTTCACGAGGAGAACCAAGAATGAAAAAACATCTACTGGCTGCCGGCATCTTGCTGGCGTTCGCGTCCGTTTGTTTCGCGCAGCCCCAGGCCACGCCTTCGCCATCGCCCAAACCAAAGCCGGCAATGACCAAGGCGCAATTGCTCAAGAAACTTTCCGCCGCCGAAACGAAGTTGTGGGAAGCCTGGAAGAACAAGGACGTCAAGCCTTTCAATGCGGCGCTTGCCGCTGACTTTGTGCTGGTCACAGCCGCCGGAGTCTCTGGCAAGAACGACGTCGTCAAATTTATTACGTCAATGCCATGCGAAGTTAAGTCATTCAAGCTGAGTGACTGGAAGCTGACCATGATCAACTCTGGCACGGCGTTCCTGACTTACAAAGGGACGGCCGACGGCACCTGCGGCGGGACGGCGATACCAGCCACGTGGGCCAGCAGTGTTTTCGTCAACCGCGGCGGCAAGTGGCTGGCGTTCTCTCATCAGGAGACGGGGGTACCGCCGGCAAAATAGCGGGGCTTCATCACGAACCACGTTCGAACTTTGCTTTTAATGGGACGGATCTTTGGATCCGTCCCTTAGTTTTTTCGGCTTCTTAAATCGATCAATCAAGTGATAAGGTTGCGAACGTAAAACGAATCATCGATGAGTCAGATTGATCAAATTCACGCCCGCGAAATTCTAGATTCGCGCGGCAATCCCACAGTCGAAGCCGAGGTAGTGCTGGCCGGCGGCGCGCGCGGCCGCGCGGCGGCTCCGTCCGGCGCGTCCACGGGCGAGCACGAAGCGGTCGAGTTGCGAGACGGCGATCCGAAACGCTACGGCGGCAAGGGTGTTTTGAAAGCCGTCCACAATGTAAACGCCTTGATCGCGCGCGAGTTGAAAGGAAAGGACGCGCTCGATCAGGCGACGATTGATCGCGCGTTGATCGAACTCGACGGCACGCCGAACAAATCTAATCTTGGCGCTAACGCTCTGCTGGCCGTGTCGCTGGCCAACGTGCGCGCGGCGGCGAATTGTCAGAAGCTGCCGCTGTATCGTTATCTCGGCGGCGCATCTGCGAACACTCTGCCCGTCCCGATGATGAACATCATCAATGGCGGCGCGCACGCCGACAACAACGTCGATTTTCAGGAGTTCATGATCGTGCCCGTCGGCGCCGCAAGATTCAGCGAAGCGCTGCGCATGGGCGCGGAAATCTTTCACACGTTGAAGTCGGTTTTGAAAAAGAAAGGTTATGCGACCAGCGTTGGCGACGAAGGGGGCTTTGCGCCGAATTTGAAATCAAACGAAGAAGCGATTGAAACGATTCTTGAAGCGATCGCGCAGGCCGGTTACCAGTCAGGCAAGGATGTTCTGCTCGCGCTCGATCCGGCGGCCAGCGAGTTTTACGATGGTGAGTCTTACGTCTTCAAGAAATCCGACCAGCGAAAGCTGTCGAGCGATCAGATGGTGACGTTTTGGGAGAGTTGGGCAAAGCAATATCCGATCGTCTCGATCGAAGACGGCATGGCCGAAAATGACTGGGACGGTTGGAAGACTTTGACGGATGCGCTGGGCCAACGCATCCAGCTTGTCGGCGATGATCTCTTTGTCACGAACACGTCGTTCCTGCGCCAAGGGATTGAACGCGGCGTCGCGAATTCGATCCTGATCAAAGTCAATCAGATCGGCACGCTGACTGAGACGCTCGCGTGCATCGAGCTGGCAAAGACAAACAAGTACACGACGGTGATCTCGCATCGCTCCGGTGAAACCGAAGACGCCTTTATCGCAGATCTCGCCGTGGCCACGAACGCCGGCCAGATCAAGACGGGTTCGCTTTCGCACTCAGATCGCATCGCGAAATACAATCAACTGCTACGCATCGAAGAAGAGTTAGGCGACGCCGCACGTTATCCCGGCCGCGCCGCTTTTAAGGTGAAGTGAAAATGAATCTATCAGACATCAGACAACTGTTTGATTACACCGAATGGGCGAATGGCCTGGCGCTGGACGCGGCCGCGAAGTTGTCAGACGAAAACCTTCGCCGCGACGTTCAGATTAGTCATGGCTCGATTTTCGGTACGCTTTTGCACATGGCCGGCGCCGAGTGGCTTTGGCTGGAACGTTGGCAGGGGCGATCGCCCGCGGGCAAGGAAGCCTGGTCGCTCTGGACAACCGAATCCGGCGCTGACCTGGCAACTCTGAACGAGCGTTGGCACGATGTCGTCGATCGACGCGCGCGTTTTTTGTCAGAGCTCGATGAGTCGCGGCTGATGGCCGAACTGGCGTTCACGCTTCTCAACGGCGATCGGAACTCAATGCGGCTCGTGGATCAAATGCAGCACGTGGCGAATCACGCGACGCTGCACCGGGGACAGGTTGTGGGGATGATCCGTCAACAGGGGCTAGCGCCGCCCTCCACGGATTTGCTCTTTTATTTGCGGCGCGAGATACCTGCGTGATAACGATGATCTTGTTCCCTCTCCCTTCTGGGAGAGGGTTAGGGTGAGGGCGTAAGTGAGTCCGCAACAAGAAGACAAAACAAATAGACACCCGCCTCAGTCCCTCTCCCCGGCCCTCTCCCAAAGGGAGAGGGAGTCTTGCGCCTGGCAGCGTGGCGATTACTCGATCAGTACCGATCGCTCGCGCCTTAACACCGAGTTGATTCACAACTATCTCTCGAATACTGCGTACTGGGCGACCGGTCGCTCGCGTGATGTCGTGGAACGCTCGATTGAGAACTCGCTTCCTGTCGGCATCTACAAAGGTAACGACCAGGTCGGATTCGCGCGTATCGTCACTGACTATGCGACGTTCGCATGGGTCGCGGATGTGTTCGTGCTTCCGGAACATCGTGGGCGAGGATTGTCCAAATGGCTGATGGAAGTGATCATTGCGCATCCGCAGTTGCAGGGATTTCGTCGCTGGGTCTTGTCGACAAAAGATGCGCATACCTTGTACGAGCGCTTTGGCTTCCGTAAGCTGCATCGTCCTGAGCGTTGGATGGAGCGCCCCGATCCGAATATGAAGGAGAGCCCGGATTATTGGCGTCCAACTGATTCCGAGGAACAAGTTGACTAAGAAACAAGGACCGCTCGCACTCATCATCATCGACGGCTGGGGTTACTCGCCCACGCGCGAGGGCAACGCGATCGCACTGGCTGCGAAGCCTTTCTATGATGAGCTCAACGAAAAGTATCCGCGCACGTTGCTCGCCGCGCACGGCACGCGCGTCGGTTTGCCCGACGGCGTAATGGGGAATTCCGAGGTTGGCCATCTGAACATGGGCGCTGGTCGAGTCATTCGCATGGATGTCTCGCGCATCGATCAAGACATCGCGACAGGCGAATTCTTCAGTAACGAAGTGCTTGTGAAAGCGATGGACGACGCGAAGTCTCGCGGCAAGCAACTTCATTTGATGGGTTTGATTTCCGACGGTCAGGTGCACTCGTCGCAAGAGCATCTCTATGCGCTTTTGCGCATGGCGAAACAACGCGGCGTCGAACGCGTCTTCGTTCATTGCTTCCTGGATGGACGCGATACGCCGCCGTCATCGGCCGCTGATTACGTCGCCGCGTTGCAAAAGAACATTGAAGAGATCGGCTGCGGCAGAATTGCAACTGTCATTGGACGTTACTACGCGATGGATCGCGATAAGCGCTGGGAAAGAATCCAGCGCGTTTACGATTTGCTGGTTAACGGTGTCGGCGTGCGCGCGCAGGATCCAGTCGAAGCTATCAGAGAGTCTTACAAGCGCGGTGTGACTGACGAATTCGTTGAGCCCGTCGTGATTCAGAAGCCCGACCGTGAGGGAGGGCGCAGTTCTGGCGAGCCGGTAGCGACCATTCAGGATGGCGACGCCGTAATCTTTTTCAACTTTCGTCCCGATCGCGCGCGACAGCTCACGCGCGCGCTGGCGATCGCGGGCTTTGACGAGTTCCCAATCACGAATCGACCGGCGATTGATTTCGTCTGTTTTTCAGTTTACGACGTGACGTTTCCGCTGCCCGTCGCGTTTCGGACGCCGAAGCATCAAAACATTCTCGCGGAGGTGTTCGCACGGTTCAGCGTCGAGAACTTTCGCCTGGCCGAGACCGAAAAGTACGCGCACGTCACTTACTTTTTCAATGGCGGCACGGAAAAAGAATTTCCCTGCGAGCAGCGTCTGCTGGTGCCTTCGCCGAAGATTGCTACTTATGATCTCGAACCCGCGATGTCCGCCTTTCAGATCACGAACAACTTGCTGCGCATTTTAGAGGAAGGCCTGACCGATGTTTTCATCGTCAATTTTGCCAACCCCGACATGTTGGGTCACACGGGCAAGCTCGATAAAACAATCGAAGCCTGCCAACACGTTGACACTTGCCTCGGTTGGATCACGAAAGCGATGCGCACCGCGCGCGGAACTACCTTGATCACGGCCGATCACGGGAACGCGGAACAGATGATCGATCCCAAGACCGGCCAGCCGCATACCGCGCACACAACGAATCCGGTGCCGTTCCATCTGATTGATGAAGCTTCGCTCGGAGTAAAACTGCGCGAGGGCGGCGCGTTGGAAGACGTCGCGCCGACGATGCTTGGCCTCTTGGAAATTGAAAAGCCGGTGGAGATGACCGGAAGGGATTTGCGGGAAGCGTAAATCTCTGTGCATTCTCTGTGTTGCTCTGTGCCTCTCTGTGGTGAGCGCCTTCACAGATAATTCACCACAGAGGCACAGAGGACCACAGAGATTCACAGAGTCTGACTGATTCCGAATAGAAGGATGTCCGCGGCAACTGAAATCATCACCGAGCAAACTCGCTCCCGCGCTATCTCTCTGCGTTGGATCATCAACGCCCGCGAGGACTTGATCTGGTTTGTTGGTTCCGTGGCATCGAGCTACGCGCTGCTGATTCTCTACATCACCGGATTGCTGCCGCTGATTCCAATGGTGGTCGGATGGGCGATTCTCATCGACGCGCCGCACGTGTTCGGCACGCTCTCGCGCACTTACTTCGACGCTTCCGAATGGAAGACGCGCAAGCGTCTGCTGCTAGGCTCGCTCTTATTCTTCGTCGTCGGGCCAACGTTGGTGCTCCTCGGTTTTGGCTTCACGTTCTTTTTCGTGGCTGCGCTGTGGGCTTACTACCATCTGGTCAAGCAGCACTACGGCTTCACGGTGCTCTACAAAAAGAAGAACAACGATCTTGCGGCGATCGATAACGCGCTTGACCGACTGCTGCTGATGTTTGCGTTCAACTATCCGTTCGTCCAATTCATCGCAAGTGATCCGAGCGCGATGGCCCGCGTGCCGCCGATGCTGCGCAGCGGAGTGAATAGCGTCGCGATGTTGCTGCTGGCCGGAACAATCGTTTTGGGAATCGCGTGGCTGGGCCGGCAGGTCCAACGAGCGCTGTTGGGGCAATCGCTCAACGTTCCGAAGTATCTGCTGTTAGCTGCGGCAATTCCGATGCACTGGATCGTTTTGCTGACGCCGATGCCCGCCAAGCCGATCGCGATCGTCGCAATCCTTACCATCTATCACAACCTGCAATACCATCGGCTGATCTGGTTTCACAATCAGAAGTACGCCACTGGGAGCGCGGACATTCGGTCCGCAGCGGCGAGGCGCAGCCTCGCCGGATCTGATAAGTACGACTCGACGGAAAGGCAGAGCCTTTCCGCACTGGGGAGCGGCAAGGCCGCAACTGAAACCGCCGCCGATCTGCGAAATAAATACGGTCCCGCCGAATTCATCAGCCGTCGGCTGCTTTACTACATCGCGTTCGGAATTCTTTTCGGCATTATCTATCAGGGGCCGCGGCAGTATCTTGGCTATCTGAATTTACGCGCGACGAACGGCGAATCACCAGGTTTATTGTCTCTGCCTATTCAGCTGGGAATCTCGGTTCTGTGGGGCTACGCCTTCATCCACTACTATCTCGATTCAAAAATCTGGCGGGTGCGCAGGGATCCTTCGGTTGGAAAAGCGCTCAACATGAATTGACAAGCGTGAATTAACCGCAGAGTGCGCAGAGGATCGCGCAGAGGTCGCGGAGGATGAACCTTTGCGTTCCTTTGCGAAGCCCTCTGCGTCCTTTGCGGTTAAATCGTGGTTGGAAATCGCGATGTTGGAATCCTTGCAGGCACGCTAGGAAATCTGCTTGCGCGTTTTTTTTCGTTTGAATTTCAGCGGCGCAGCCTTCTTCTCTTCTGCCTTACAAAACTCGCTGACCATTCCGACAAACTGCTTTGGATATTCCTGTGGCGGCAAGTGTCCGCAATTGCGAAAGACGACCAGCCGCGCGTTCGGCATCTCATCGCGCAGCCGGAAGCCTTCCGCAAGCGGAATGTGCGCATCATCTTCGCCCCACGTCAGCATCGTCGGTTGGTGAATCAGATGCGCGTCGCGCGCAATGCGATTCGCGCTCCAGCGACGCACGGTACGAATCATGGCCCGATGAGTGTCCGCGGTCGCGAGCAAGTGATGGCGGGCCGCCACCTTGTGTTCGTCCACCGGAATCCTGAGCCTCTGGTAAACCTCTTCCATGCGTTTGCGCAGAACCCAGCGCGAGCCCAGAAACAGCGGTGTCACAATATCGCCGATGAGAGGCCATCGCACGATCCGCAACAGAAGCTTCTTCGTCGGCTCGTCACTGCTGACCGCGCCCACCAGAACCAGACGGCTGACGCGGTCCGGATGATCGAGCGCAATCGCGGCGGCGATCGCCCCGCCGTAAGAAGCGCCGACCAGCGCCGCCTTCTCGATTCCGAGTCGATCCATCAAACCGACAACGGCGTGCGCTTGTGATTCAATCGTGTATTCGGCGTCACGCGGCTTTTCAGAGTAGCCATAGCCGGGCAGATCGGGCGCGACGACGCGAAAGCCGGCGTGGGCCAGCGGCAGAAACACTTCGTTCCAAATCAGCGTGGAAGAGATGAAGCCGTGAATCAGCAATATCGGCGGCGCTTTTTCGTCACCAGCCTCCTGGTAATGAATGCGCACGCCGTTGACTATGGTGAACCATGAATGCTCCGGATGGTAGATGAAGTTGATGCTGTCGGGCCAACTGACATCGCGCGGCCGAGTCAGAAGTTTAGTGGCGACGGCGCCGGCGACGATTCCAGTTGCTCCGGCAAGTAGGTAGCGTTTCTTCATCGCAAGTAAATCTTAACGCGCGCGGCTCGCAGATGAAAGAGCGCGGATGCTTGCGGCTCTGCCGTCTGATGTGCGGAAGGCCTATGGCCTTCCGATCAACTGTTAACATAGTTGCGGGGCTGCGCCCCACTTGTGCTCGCGGAGGCGAATCACGGGCGAAGCCCGAGTACGAACTGGGTTACTCGGAAAGTCAGAGACTTTCCGCACATCAGGCGGCAAAGCCGCGAGCTGTCCTTCGGAGGAGCTTACTTATCTGAGATTACAACGCTCGGGTGCATAGTTCGCCCACTCTGATCGTAGATTCCCATAGCGATCAGATTACCGTTCGCGTCGCGCATGCGCACCGGCTGACCGACGGGCCATTGCAAACCGGCAGCATCTTCGATTGTCACGTCGATGCCGTGACGTACACGACGCGCGCCGTCCGCGTCGAGATTCAGAAAGGGCAGATGTGCGAGCGCCGCGTCGGGTGAAAGCAGAACTTGTTCGATCGAGCCGGATTGCGCGATGTCGTTCAATCGATCAAGCGTGATCGCGTCTGCAATCTTAAACTGGCCCGAGCGCGTGCGACGTAACTCGGCCACGTGCGCGCCCACGCCGAGTCGTTCACCAACAGATTCCGTGAGCGAGCGAACGTAAGTCCCTGCCGAGCAAACGACACGCACGGAAAGATCGCGTGTGCCGTCGTCGTTTTGTTTCAACAATTCGTCGCCAGATGTTATGGCCGCGAATTCCTTGATCGTAATGCGAACGGCTTTTCGCTCAACCTCTTGGCCGCGTCGCGCGAGTTCATAAAGCTTCTTCCCCGCAATCTTCTTCGCCGAATACATCGGCGGCGTCTGTTCGATCTCGCCGCGCAAAGAAGCCAGCGCGTCTTCGATTGTTTCTTCGTTCAGACTTTGCGTGCTTTGCGCCTTTGCGTGAAATTCTGACTTGTCCCTTTCAACCCGCGCGCCCGTGATGTCTCCCGTGTCGGTTGCATACCCTAGTCGAATCACCGCCGCGTATTCCTTTTCCGCGCCGCTCAGGAACTGCGCCAGACGCGTCGCGCGCCCGACCAGCACAACCAGCACTCCCGTCGCAAATGGATCGAGCGTGCCGGTATGCCCGACGCGCCGCTCGCCAATAATTGTTCGCACGCGCGCGACCACGTCATGCGAAGTCATGCCCGCGGGCTTGTCGATAATGAGAGCGCCGTCCATTGGGAACATCTTAGATTGCCGATTGCCGATTGGCGATTTGAAATCGTTCTTTGAGTCCCGTAGGGACGAAATATCTATAGGAAGCATGAAGCTTTTCTTCTCAATAGCGCCGCAGGCGCGACACGTCGCTTTCATTTAACGGAATCAGTATGTCGCGCCTACCGGCGCTTAGTTGGAAAAATGTAGCGTGAGAGCTATAAAGATGTCGTTCCTACGGGACTCAGCTTGCATATGCGAAAACGTCGATTACAGAGAAAAGAGGAAGAGCGGGCGCAAGGACTGGTAATCGATCCCGAGAAAGCCCGCGCGCGCGTCTTTCAACGTGCCGCCAAGTTGCTCGCCGCCAAACCTCGCTCAGTTGCGGAACTACGCGAGCGTCTGCTGGAAGGCCGCGGCGCGACCAGGGCCGCCGTTGAAGCAGTGATCGAGCGGCTGCGCGAGTACGGCTATCTCGATGATGCAAAGTTCGCACATAGCTTTGCATCGCTGCGTGTGCAGCAACGACCCATCGGCAGACAAAGACTCCAGCGCGATCTATGGCTGAAGAAAGTCGACAAAGCCACCGCCGATGCGGCGCTCGATCAGGTTTTCGAAGCGACTCCTGAAACAGAGATGATCGGTCGCGCCATCGAAAAACGTGTTCGGCTGCGCGGCAAACCAAAGACACGCGTTGAAGCGAAAAAGCTTTTCGATCATTTGTTGCGGCAGGGCTTTGGTTTTGATTTGGTGGCAGATAGAGTTCGCGCGTTGGGCAAGGATGCTATCGAAGAAGACTAATGGCCTTTGTCTCTGTGGACTCTGTGTCATCCGTGGTGAATCTCCTTGCCGCGCATGCTAAACTGAAAACTGATCATGACCGGTAGCGAGATTCGCGAAAAGTTTTTGCAGTACTTCGAGCGGCACGGGCATACGCGTGTGCGCTCCAGTCCACTGCTGCCCGCAAACGATCCGACTTTACTGTTCACTAACGCGGGCATGAATCAGTTCAAAGACGTCTTCCTCGGTGTAGAGAAGCGCGAGTACGTGCGCGCTTGTTCGTCGCAGAAATGTCTGCGCGCCGGTGGCAAGCACAACGACCTCGACGAAGTGGGAAAAACCGCGCGGCATCAGACTTTTTTCGAGATGCTCGGGAATTTTTCTTTCGGCGATTACTTCAAGGAAGACGGGATCAAGTTCGCCTGGGACCTGCTGGTCAATGAATACAAGCTGGATCCGGCGCGCATGTGGTTCACAGTCTTCGGTGGCGATGAGGAAGTCTCAGCCGATGAAGACGCTGAAAAATTCTGGGAGCAGGTCGGCGCGCCGCGCGAAAGGATTTTGCGCTTCGGTCGCAAGGACAACTTCTGGCAGATGGGCGAGACGGGACCGTGCGGGCCTTGCAGCGAACTTCATTACTACATGGGTCCCGACGCGAGCGATGCTGAGAACTCCGCTGCTAACGTCAACGGTCCGGGTGACACGATCACGGAACTGTGGAATCTGGTGTTCATGCAGTTCGACCGCAGCGAAGTCGAGGGCAGTAGCCCGACCGTAAGGGAGGGCGCAGCTCGATACTCTCTGACACCTCTGCCGGCGCCGTCGGTTGATACGGGCATGGGACTTGAGCGCCTGACTGTCGTGCTGCAAGGCGTGAAGACGAACTATGAAACGGATCTGCTGAAGGACATTGTTGAGTTCACCGCAAAGCTTGCCGGCCGCAAGTACGAAGGTGAAACGCAGGAAGGCTTTGCCATGCGCGTGATCGCGGATCATGCGCGCGCGACTGCTTTCTCGATTGCTGACGGCATTCTGCCGGGTAATGAGGGCCGGAACTATGTCCTGAGAAAGATTATGCGGCGGGCGATCTATCAAGGTCGGCACGTCCTCTTGGCTCACGCCGCTTGGCATGAAGGTTTGTTCTTCAACCAAGTCGTAAATTTCGTCATCGACCAGATGAAAGATGCGTATCCTGAGCTTGAAGCCCAACGTGAGTTCATTGTCCGGATGGTCATTCTTGAGGAGCAACGGTTTGCAACTGCTTTAACTGTCGGGCTACAAAAACTTGATATTTTCCACGCGAGTCGGCGAACCAACAAAGCACTTTTCGAAGGAGCAAACGACGACGAGGCTCTCACGTCAAAGGATTGGAAGGAACTTGCGAAGCTTTACGATACATTTGGTACTCCGCGCGACTTAATCATGGTCAGTCTGGAAGAGCACGGCCTCGCGATTCCTGAGAGTCAATTCAACGGATCGTTTGATGTAGCTCTGCAGAAAATTCAGGGTCATGGTGCCCATAAGGACGCCGGCGATCGAGCTATCTTGCGGGACCCTGTCCACTCGAAGATTCTTGCCCGCGTTGGAAAGTCCGAGTTCACGGGTTATGTCGGAGTTCGGTCGGAAGGAGCGCACGTTCAGGCGTTGATTCGTAGTTATGGAGAAGTCGACGAACTGCGCAAGGGTGAAGAAGGCGAAGTCGTCCTGGATCGCACTCCGTTCTATGCCGAGAGCGGTGGCCAAGTTGGAGATGTTGGTCGACTCATTAACCCACCCGCTGACGCGGGTGGTACTGACCTCACGGCGTCGGTTCGTGGCGACCTCAAGCAGGCTACTCGCGCCGATCTCAAGCAGGCCGGTCGCGCAGACCTCATCGCGACAGTTGAAGACACGTATTCACCGGCTCAGGGTCTGATCGTTCACAAGGTCAAGATCGAAAAAGGAACTCTGAAAGTTGGTGACACGGTCACGGCTGAAGTCGACGTCGAAAAGCGTGACGCGACGCGGCGCAATCACACGGCGACGCACCTGATGCATGCGGCGCTGCGCGAGGTTCTGGGAACGCACGTCAAGCAAGCGGGTTCAGTTGTCGCGCCGAACTATCTGCGCTTTGACTTCACGCATTATCAGCCTTTGACCGACGCCGAGATCGAGGAAATAGAACGCCTGGTCAACTATCACATCCTGCGCAACGAGCCCGTGCAGACCGACGAGATGGCGGTTGAAGACGCAATGCGTTCGGGCGCGATGGCCCTGTTTGGCGAAAAGTACGGCGAGTGTGTGCGCGTGCTTTCTATCAAAGGTGCAGAAGGAATCTTCTCGAAAGAACTCTGTGGCGGCACTCACGTGCGCGCGACCGGGGACATTGGCGTCTTTAAGATTACCAGCGACGAATCTATTGCTTCCGGCGTGCGTCGCATTCGCGCCGTGACCGGCGTCGACGCTTACGAACGCTTTCGTGAAGACGAAGAGATCATCGGACAGGTCACTAGCGACTTAAGAACTTCTCGCGCTGAATTGCCCGCAATGATTGGCAAGCTGCAAGACGAATTGAAGAAGGCGCGGCGCGAAGCCGACGAATTGCGTTTGAAGATTGCGACCGGAGCGGTGGGCAGCGCGGCGTCGAACGGCGACGATGCTCGCGAAATCGCGGGCGTGCGCGTGCTCGCGCGTGAAGCGAGCGGCCTTGACGCTGCGGGCATGCGTCAACTCTCAGATACTCTGCTGGCGCGAATCAAATCAGGAGTGGTTGTGCTTGGACGCAGCAACGACGGCAAGGCTTCGCTGATCGTTCGCACATCCGACGATCTCACCAACAAAGTCCCTGCCGGACAAGTCATCAAAGAACTCGCGCCGATCATTGGGGGCAAAGGCGGCGGCAAAGCCGACATGGCCGAAGGCGGCGGCAACAAACCAGAAAAACTCTCCGAGGCTCTTCAGGCAAGCTATGGTGTTATCGAGCGCATGTTAAGTTGATTGTCTCAACCCTCATCAGCCACGCCTCGGCTGCGAGCTACTGTAATCCCAAGATCGATTTCACGTTTTGTCTGACCATCTTCGCGGTGTTTGGCTCGCGAAACGTTGCGTGCTCGGATCCGCCAGGTATTGTCAGCACAACGATGCGCCCGGTTAGTTGAGGAAATCGCTTCTGTAAGTCTGATTCCCACTGCGCCGGATCTCCGGCCCTGCGCGTAAGTCGAGCACCTTCACGATGCCGTCGCGGCGCAGCACGATGTTTTCGGGCTTGATGTCGCGATGGATGATGCCGGCGCCGTGAGCCTCGGCGAGGGCAGACGCGATTTGTTCGACGATATGAAGCGCTTCGTTGCCTTTCAATGGGCCGGTGGCGATTCTCTGTCGCAGCGTTTCGCCGTCGATGAACTCGGTGGCAATGAATCTGTGGCCGTCAGCTTCTCCGATTTCATGAATCGTCAAAATGTTTGGATGATTGAGAGCGGAAGCAGCCCGTGCTTCTCGCTCGAAGCGACGTAAACGATCCCGGTCTTCTGTGAAAGCACCTGGCAGAAACTTGAGCGCGACCTTGCGATCCAGTTTCGTGTCGCGCGCGAGATAAACTTCGCCCATGCCGCCTTTGCCGAGCGTGGAAAGAATCTCGTAATGGCCGATTGTTTGTCCGGCTGGAAACTTTGCCTGTTCGTTCACGAAATCTGGGTAGCCCTGTCAATCGCCAGGTGATCGGGCGGACCCACGTGATGCTTGCGGGCTGCGTCCGATTCACTCGTTCGCGGCGAGAATATGTGGCCAGGTCAGGCAAGTCAATAGCGTAGGATGCCTACCCGCCGCTTTCCTTCACTCGTGATCATTCCTTGACCGCAGGCTCATGACCAGAGCTAATATCCTCGCGGTACAGGTCGAATGGCTGAGCATTTGATCATTGCTATCGATGGCCCATCGGGCGCAGGCAAATCGACGCTCGGGCGGATGCTCGCGCGCGAACTGGGATTGCTCTACATCGACACCGGCTCGATGTATCGCGCGGTGGCGGTGGCGGTGCTCGAAACAAGCACGAATGAAACCGACGACGTGACGGTGGGATCGCTGGCGGAGCGGATCGATATCGATCTCGCCGGCGATCCTGATTCGTTGCGTGTGACGCTTGATGGCCGGGACGTGACGGATCGCATCCGCGACGAAGACGTGACGGACATGTCTTCGATCATCTCGACGATTCCCGCCGTGCGGCGGGCAATGGTCCGACGACAGCGCGAGCTGGGCCGGCGCGGCGCGGTGATGAACGGACGCGACATCGGCACGGTGGTGTTTCCCTCGGCCGATTTCAAGTTCTTCCTGACGGCGACGCCGGAAGCGCGCGCTGAACGACGCCTGGCCGAAGAACGCGAACACAATCCCGGAGCGACTTACGAAGAAACTTTCGCCGACATGTCTGAACGCGATCGCCGCGACACGACCCGCGCCGATTCGCCACTGGTTGCCGCGCCGGATGCAGTCGTGATCGATACGACGCGCGTGTCGGCGGTTGAAGTTTTTCAGCAAATGATGAGGGAGATCAAAAAGCGGAGCTGAACCGCGGGAGGATCGGGCGATGAAGTTTTATAGCTTTTCATTTAAGAACGAAGCAGTCTGGTCAATGATTTTCAATCTTTTGGGGTTAGCAGTCGGAGTCTTGGTTCTTCTGGTCGCTTACTTATTACGGTCGCTTTAGCAAATCGCAAATCGGCAATCGGCAATTGGAAATGTCCTATGTTCACGGGAATCATCGAAGAACTCGGCCGCGTGCGTGGGATCGAAAAGCGCGGCGACGATGCGCGCATCGTGATCGAAGCGCGCACAGTGACTGAAGGGTCGTGCGACGGCGACTCGATTGCGGTCAACGGCGTGTGCCTGACGGCGCTTGATGTGCAGCCGGATTCGTTCGCCGCGGATGTTTCCAAAGAGACACTCTTCCGTTCTACGCTCGGAAGTCTGCGTGCGGGGTGGCCTGTGAATCTTGAACGATCAGTGACGCCCGTCACGCGGCTTGGCGGTCACATCGTGCAGGGCCACGTCGATGCGCGCGGGAAATTTCTTAGCTCCGAAAACCATGGCGAGTCGTGGACTTTCCGCATTGCTTATCCAAAAGAGATTGCGCGGTATCTGGTTTTCAAAGGCTCAGTCGCCGTCGAGGGCATCAGTCTGACGATTGCTGAATTGACTGATGAGTACTTTGATATCGCCGTGATCCCGAAGACGTGGGAGGTCACGAATTTCTCGCACCTGAAGCCGGGTGACGAAGTGAATCTGGAAGCGGACGTGATTGCGAAGTACGTTGAGCGGATTCTGACGGCGCAGCAGTTAGCCTGACGAAACGCATTTCACGCAAAGACGCAAAGCCAACCGGAAGGCGCAAAGAAGAGCAGGCTGGTGCCTCGTGAGTCGCAAATCTTTGCTCGGCGCGGTAACATTGTCCTCACCCGGAATTTCAGATTCAAGATTAGAGACTCAAGAGATGGCATTCGCATCCATTCCTGACGCCGCCGCTGACATTCGCGAAGGGCGAATGATCATTATCGTGGATGACGAAGACCGCGAGAACGAAGGCGATCTGGTCTGCGCGGCTGAGAAGGTCACGCCCGAAATCATAAATTTCATGGCGCGGCACGCCCGGGGACTGATTTGCCTGCCGCTGACCGAAGAGCGCTGCGACGAATTGCATCTACCGATGCAAGTCAGCGAGAACACTTCAACTCTCGGCACGGCGTTCACGATTTCCATCGAAGCTCGGCGCGGCGTGACGACCGGAATTTCAGCCGCCGACCGGGCGACTACGATTCTGACCGCGGTTGATCCGCGCACGAAGCCGCAGGACCTGGCGCGTCCCGGCCACATCTTTCCGCTGCGCGCGAAGAAAGGCGGCGCGCTCGTTCGTCCCGGACAGACGGAAGCGGCCGTGGACATCGCGCGCATCGCCGGCCTTTATCCCGCAGGCGTCATCTGCGAAATCATGAACGAAGACGGCACGATGGCGCGGCTGCCGCAACTGCGAGACTTTGCTGTGGTGCACGGCTTGAAGGTGATCACGGTGGCCGATCTGGTTCGCTATCGCATCAGCAAAGAAGTCCTGGTGCGTCGCGCTATCGAAACCGATCTGCCAACCGTGTATGGACGCTGGCGCGCCGTAGCCTTTGAGAACACGGTCAACGGCGACGTCCATTTGGCCATGGTGATGGGTGACGTGCGCACAGACGATCCCGTGCTGGTACGCGTCCACACGGAAAACGTAACCTGCGACATGTTTGGCTCGACGATTGACGACACCGGGTTTCAGCTTCGCCGCGCGCTCGAGAAAATTTCAGAAGCGGGACAGGGCGTCGTCCTCTATCTGCGACAGAGCGAGCACGGACTGGATTTGATTCACCAATTACGCACGTACGCGTTGATGCAGGAGCGCGGTTTCAGTAAGAGAGAGGCGAGCGCCGAAACCGGCTACGGACTCAATCGTGATTACGGCGTGGGCGCGCAGATTCTGCATGAGCTGGGACTGCGGCGAATTCTTTTGCTCACCAATCACCCCCCCAAAGTAACGGCCCTCGAAGGTTTTCAGTTGGAGGTCGTAGGCAACGTGCCGCTGGGTTCTCCGGCATCTGAGGAAGTAGCACAGACTTCAGTCTGTGATTCGCGTGAGGGATCACAGACTGAAGTCTATGCCACTGACGAGCCTTGAAATTCCCCCGCTTTCAGTTTACAAACAGAGCAGATGTTAGATGTCAGATATAAGATATTAGCGAGCGGCTGAGCACGAAGGGCTAACATCTTACATCTAGCATCTGACTTCTGCTTTTCGGGCTCTCCCTCAACACAGTGATTGTTCAGTAGCCGCGACTGCGGCTCCGGCGCTATGCCTGTTGACGACGACAAAGCTTCAGCCGAATCGCCACGCGGCAAACAACAGCCGAGTGTCCCTCGAGCGCGCGGAAGACGCGTCGTCACGCGTCGCAATGCTGTGATCTCGGGCATCGTCATTGCTGTTGGATCCATTCTCTTGATTCTGGCCGGGCTGATCGCCTATCGCCTGGGCGCAGTCGATCGCTACGTGGCCGGGCAGATCAAAGACACGCTGGCGAAGTACGGCGTGCGCGCGGAAATCAAAGAGTCGCATACGTCGCTTTCGCCGCAGACAGTCGAGATGCTCGGCGTTGAACTCTACGATGCGAGCACCGGCGAGAAGCTTGGCAAGATCGATCGACTGCTGGCCACGGTGCGCATCGAGGATCTTTATGCGCTGAATCTGCGACGCAACATCAATCTGAAAGACCTGGCCGTCGAAGGCCTGGAGCTTTGGGTAAACTTTGACTCGCAGGGTCGATCGAACTTTCGCAACCTACACATTCCGCCACCGGAACCGAACGCCCGATTTCTGTTTGCTTATTCGACGGCGCATGTTGAGCTGAAGAACGCGCTGGTGCATTATGGCGACGCGCTGCACAGTTTGTCAGGCGAAGCGCGCAACCTTCGCGCCACGATTGCTCCCGACGATCCGAATCAACCCGCAGCCAGCGGGATGAATGCCTTCACGCTGAGCGCGTCAAACTCAACGTTCACTTACGACGGCCGACCGGTTAACAATATCGACATCGATGCGAAGGGGCGCGTCAATGAAACTCGCGCCGAGATTTCTGAACTCACGCTGCGCTCACCCGTCGCCGAAGCGCACTTGCAAGGCGTTCTGGATGATTGGCGCGCGCTGCGATATCACCTGAACGTGACGTCGAGCATCGATCTCACGCAGGCCTCGGACATTCTGCGAGTCGGAACGACGCTGCGCGGCGCCGGAAACTTTGTCGGGACGATTAGCGGCGAGGGCGAGCGCTATCAGGCTGAAGGCAGCATCAAATCTGACGCGCTCGCCGCGGACGGCGTGCGTTTGCAAGGACTGAATGTCAACGCGAAAGGATCGGGGCAGGGAAAGAGTTACGACTTCAACGGGCGCGCCGTGGCGGAGCTACTGACCGCCGGCGACTTTCAACTCAATTCGGTGCAGCTCACCGGCGGCGTGATGGGTACGGGTTCCGACTTCCGATGGATTGGCGACCTGCGCGCGGCGGCCGAGAAGAGTTACGGCACCACGATCGCTGGATTGATTCTGCGCGACGCGCGCGCCGAGTATCGCGACGGCGTTCTTACGGCTTCAGCGCCGCAATTGACCGGCACCAGCCTCACTTCACCAGACGCGAAAGTTCAGCAAGGCATTCAAGCCAAAGACCTGCGGGTGAAAGTTGAAAACGGAGTGACGACGGCGACGGTCGCGAGCGCGAAGGCCGGCGTGATTGAATCAGCAAATGCGACGTTCGACGGAGTCACCATCAACAACATCGATGTGAACAGCCGCGCCGGCGTCACGGTCGTCAGAATGAAAGAAGCGCAGGTGGGCGCCGCCCGCGCGCTCGGCGCGCAAACCGGCAGCATCAACATCGCCGGCGTGAGGTTGGCGATTCACAATGGCCGCAACGAAGGATCGACGAACGATATCAACGTCGGCGCGGTCACACTCGAAAAAGGCCGCCTCGAAGGCGTGAAAGTCGCGCGACCGGTATTTACGATCGAGCCATCGGGAAGTTATCGCGTTAGCTCAGACCTAAGCATCGGCGGCGGCGTGCTCGGTGAAATGAAACTCGGCCCGGCGCGGGCTAATGTGATTGCGACCGGCGATCAAGTTCAACTGAACAACTTCACCGCCGAAACTTTGAACGGCCGCGCCGGCGGCAACGCTACGATTGCGCGGACGAAGGACGGGGCTTCGCGTGTCAGCGCCAACTTCGATAACTTCGATGTCCGGGGTCTGATCACCGTGCTGTCGGGCCGCGTCGTGCCACTCGCTAGTAAAGCGACAGGGAAAGCGGAGCTTGCGTTCACTGGAACTGATCTGAGCACCGCGACCGGCAGCATCAACGCGCAGCTCAGCGGCGCGCCGCCCGCGGATGGCAGCGATATCACTCCGCTTTCAGGCGACCTGGCGATCACCGCAGACCACGGTTTGTTTCAGATCCAGCGCGCAAACCTGCAAACAACTGCGACGAAGCTGACCGCGACGGGCCAGTTCTCGCTTAACCATGATTCCAATTTGCTCGTAGATCTCGCTTCAACCGACGCGGCGGAACTTCAGCGCGTGCTGATTTCGTCAGGGGCAATTTCCGAACTCGAGGAACAATTCCACACTTACGGAATCGATCTCGGCGGCAGACTGGTTTTCAAGGGAACGCTGCAGGGCGCGCTGAAAGATCCGATTGTCAACGGGCATGCGGAGTTGGGTTCTTTGATCGTTAATGGTCGCGATCTGGGTTTGCTGACGGCTAATCTGGCATCGACTGCCGCTGAGATTCATGTCAACGATGGGCGTCTGGTGCAGCCGGGCGGAGGCGGCGCGCAATTCGCGCTGGTCGTGCCGCGCACCGGCGCCGACAACACTTCGATCGATGCGACGCTCGATCGGATGAACGCGGGAAACCTGATTGCCGCGTTGCCTTTGAAGAAGGAGACGCGCGATCAAATTGGCGACACTCAGGCAGACGCGTCCGGCGCTTTGAAGATCGCCGGCATGCCGAACAAGATGAGCGGCTCCGCCGATCTGCGTTTTGGCCAGGGGCGTCTGGCCGGCGAGCCTTTGCAAAGCCTGACGGCGCATGCCACGTTCAGCGGCTCGTCCGTGAATCTTGAAAGGGTTGATGCGAACTTCAGTGACGGACACGTGACTGCCAGCGGCAAGTACGATACGGCAACGAAAGCATTCGAAGTCACGGCGAGCGGCGATCGTGTCCAGCTCGCTCGCCTCGAAGCTTTTGCTGACCGCCCGAGCCTGCCAAAGCTGACCGGCACGGCGGTGATCAGAAACCTGACGGCCAAAGGCATCCTCGCTGATGTTTCGACTTACGAAATTAACTTCGACGCGGAAAGCACCAACGTGACAGTGGACGGCCATCCGGCGGGCGCGGTGAAGCTGTTTGGTGAAACTGCGAACAAACACCTCAACGTTACTTTCACTATGACCGGGCTGCTGGGTCCAGCGCCGCAAGTCGTTACCGCGAGCGTCGATCTTTCAAACGAAAAACTTCCCGCCAGGGTTGATTCGACAATTACTGACGCTGACCTGACTCGGGTTTTCAATATCCTTTTACCGGACAGCGAAGGCGCGATTACCGGGAGCGCGACCGGCACCCTTGCGCTCAGCGGCAATCTGAGGAGCGAAAACGATCAGGGCGAAGAAACGTTTTCGTTTAAAGGTTTGACCGGTACGGCGACCTTCAAAGAATTCTCAGCCGAAGTCGAAGAGAAGAAGCTTTCAGCGGTCGGGCCGGTCGTGATCGATTTCGGGCGCAATGAGTTGACGTTTCGGCAAACCCAGTTCACCGGCCCGGGCACTAACGTAACACTGGGAGGACTGGTGGCAACCAGCCACGGCGGCCGTCAGAATTTCGAAGTCGCGGGCAATGTTAACCTGACCATCCTAGGCCGCCTTTCGCCCGATGTTTTCTCTTCCGGCAAGGTGGACCTCTCGCTGCATCTCACCGGTACATACGAGAAAACGCTGATCACTGGCACGGCCGCGGTCACGGGCGCTACGGTTTCGGTACTGGTCGGCGATCAGCGCATCACGGTGGCAAATCTGGATGGATCGATCATATTCAATGCCGACCAGGCGCAAATCGAAAAGCTCAACGGCACGCTCGGAGGCGGAAAAGTGCGCGCATCGGGCGGCGCGGTAATCGCCGGTCCTTCGCGCGGCCGGTTCATTCTCAATATTCACGGCGACAACGTAACGTTGAATTATCCGCAGGATTTTCGTTCGACGGTTGACGCCAACCTCGACCTCAGCGGAGACCTCCACAGCCAGTTCGTCACCGGCAACGTCTATGTGCGTCGCACCGAATACACGAAAGACATCGACCTTGCCGAATTGATCAATCGCCGCCCGCAACCTTCGATCGAAGAAGGCGGACAGTTCAAGTTCGCGCAGACGACAAATCTCGACAAGCTGTACGTCGAAGGCCGCAACGCGCTGGTGATGCACAACAATCTGGGCGACGTGGTGGCGTCAGTCTCTTTGCGGCTCGATGGTCTCATCACCGATCCGATTGTGCAGGGGCGGATCACAGCTACGCGCGGCACACTAAATTTTCGCAACGCTCCGTACGAACTCACGCGCGGGCTGGTCGAGTTTCCCGCGCGCTTTGGCGCCGATCCGGTCATCAACATCGAAGGTCAGTCAGTCATTCGCGGCTATCGCGTTACGGCGCTGCTCGAAGGACCGCTCTCGCATCCCACAACGAACGTCAGCTCAGAACCTTCGTTGCCCCAGGGAGATGTCGTTTCACTGGTGCTGAACGGAACGCTGTCATCAACTGACACCAGCACGTCGGTCCTGGCCCAATCCGGACTGGGCACCGCGGCGAGCTTGCTGACAGATGCGTTGATTAACGCGCCGGTGTCGCGGGCGACGAACAAGCTGTTCGGTCTCAGTCGTCTGGAAATCAATCCCGTGATTGCCGGCAACAGTTCGACGCCGACGGCGCGTCTGACAGTCGCGCGCCGCATCAGCAAGGACTTGACGGTAACCTATTCGACGAACATCGCTTCAGATCCGAATCAGATACTCTCGGTCGAATATCGCGTATCGAACCGGCTGTCTTTCGTGGCCGATTATGAACAGGGCTCGCTCAGAAATCTGAGCACGCGAAATAACAACTATAGTTTTGAGATCAGGTTCCGGAAGAGATTTTGATATTGGAATCAAACGAGTGAATAGTAAGCAGAAGGCAGTAGGCAGAAAGCAGAAGGCAGCAAGCAGGAGATGCGTTCGGGTTCTCTGCCTCCTGCCGACTGCCTACTGCCTTCTGCTGCTCGCGACGGCCGTCACGGCCCAAGCTCAGGTCGGCGATTACGAAGGCCGGCCTGTCGCGTCCGTCGAGGTAGTTCTGAAGGGCTCACGGGCCGACGCATCAGCTCAGTCTGAGTTTCAATCACTGCTGAAGATTTCGCCGAACAGCGAATACTCGGCGGTGGCCGCGCGGCAATCGCTCCAGGATCTGTTCGCGTCGGGGCGCGTGGCTTCCGCGCAAATCGAAATTACCGAGGACCAGCCCGGCGCCGGACGAAACCGACCCGTTCACGTTCGTTTTGTCATCCAGCGTCAGATTGTGATCTCTGGCGTGAGCTTGCGACTAACTCCGGCCACGGGAACGCCGGTTGCCCGGGACGAGATTCGCGCGCGCCTAAATCTGCTCGAGCCGGGTCGTCGCTATTCGCAACAGGCGATCGAACGCAACGCGGACGAGATTCAGGCTTATCTGCGCGATCGCGGTTACTACAGCGCCGCGGTCGAGCCGAGCGAAGAACCTGATCCTTCGGACGCGACTGGAACTCGCCGCCGGGTCACCTACACGATCACGCCGGGCGAGCCATCGAAAGTCGCCAGCTTCACAATCAATATCAAGGACTTCGATTCGAAGAGCGTTCAATCATCGTTGAAACTCCAGCCGGGCGCGTTGTTCACGAGTGATGCGCTTGGTGAAGACGTGAATCGAATCCGGCAGGCAATCCTGGCGCAGGGCCACCTTGCTCCCATACTGGACGATCCGATCCCCAGACTCAGTCCCGAAACCAAGCGGATAGAGATTTCGCTGGACGGCAAGATTGGTCCGAAAGTCGAGGTAGCATTTAAGAATTACAGTTTGAGCGAAAAGAAGCAGAGACAACTGCTGCCAATCAAACGCGAAGGAAGCATCGACTTTTCAGCGATCGAGGAAGGCGCGCGCCGCGTAAAAAATCAACTTCAGCAGCAGGGCTATTTCTTTGCCGACGTGAATCCGATTTGCACCGTGACGCCGCCCACGGCGAATACGGTTGATAACGGGACGCTGGAGACGTGCCAGAATCTTAATCCGGCAGACCTCAGCAACCAAACAGTAAACATCACGTACGAAGTCATTCTCAGGCGCCGTTTGAAACTCACGGAGATTCGTATCACCGGCACCAACAAACTGAGCGTCGCTGACGTGCAGGAGGAATTGAAAACGCAGAAGGCAAGCGCCGCGGGATTCCTGCCTTTTCTCGGCGGATACGGCAGAGGATTTACCAACAACGCATTGCTCCAGGAAGACATTCGCACAATCAAGGCGCACATGCAGGACCTTGGCTACCGTGGCGCTGACGCAAGCATAGTCGAGGGCATCCAGGTTAACAGCGACAACTTGATCATAACTTTCAACGTGACGGAAGGGCCGCTGACGCGCGTTGGTGACATTCAGATTCGCAGCGCGAGAGCTTTTCCGGAAGATCGCCTGCGCAAGGTAATCAACAGCATCAAAGGCGGGCCCTACTCGCGTCTGGAAGCGCGTGCCGACACCGACCGGCTACTCAATTTTTATGCGCGCGAGGGCTATATCGACGCGGAAGTCCAGCCTTCGACCGACCCTATGCCGAAGCAGGGCGACGACGAGCAAGTGCGCCTCATCTTAACCATAACCAAAGAAGGCGCGAAAGCAATCGTCAACGAAATCGTCGTGAACGGAGTGACCGGCAGCGCCAAAGTTCAGCGCGCAAAACGCGAGGCCATCCTCCGCGCCATTCCGCTCTCTCCGGGCGACGTGCTACGCGCCGATCGCAAAAATGAAGCCGAGCGCGCGCTTTACGTCACCGACGCATTTCGCCAGGTGTTGATTAGCCAGGCGCCGGCCGGCGACGGGCCGAATGGCTCGAAGAAGTACGACGTGATTGTGGACGTGGAAGAAAAGAAGCCGCGCGTGATCGAATATGGCGGCGGTTATTCGACCGACACCGGCGTGCTCGGCCTGCTGGAGCTGACCAACGTCAACTTCATGAACAAGCTGCGCCAGGGAGCCATCCGCGTGCGCGCCAGCCAGCGGCAGCAACTGGTGCGTTTCGAGTTTCTCGATCCGCGCTTTACGCGTTATGGCACGAGACAATTTTCGCCGCTGGCGCTTTCAGTTCAGTACCTGCGCGATTCGACGATCACGCGTTTCTTTCGCTCGACGATCGATCGCGGAACCTTTGGCATCGTGCAGCGCCTGGATGCGAAAGGAAATCCCATCGATGTGCTGGGAAATCAGGTAGGCGAGCCGACGATTAACCGTTTCACCTTCGGCATCGAAACGCAGAGAGTGCTGAGTCAAAAATCGCACAGCATAGTCTTTTTTCATTACAACTATGAAGACGTGCGCCTGCGCAACATTGAGAGCCTTTTGATTCAGCCTATCCTGGCGCCTGATCAGGTAGTGCGGCTTTCCGGTCCTGGCGTGTCGTTCGTATATGATACGCGCCAGCGTTGCGAGCGACGGCTTCCCGGTAGTGTCGCGGGAGATGAGGATACAATTCGCTCGGGCGAAGTATGTCGCTACAATCAAACCGACGCGACTCGGGGACAGTTTCTGTCGGCGGATTTCCGCGTGGCGGCACGCGCGCTGGGTGGCAACACGTCGCTGATGCGCTTTGAGTCGACGTATCACACCTACTACAAGGTCCAGCGGGCACGAAACACCGTGTTCGCCGGCAATCTGACTGTGGGCCTGGCGAGATTATTCAATCCGCGCGACCTTAACGGCAATGGTCGGGTCGACGATTTTGATCTCCTGCTGCCCATCAGCGAGCGATTCTTTTCGGGCGGCTCAACTACTCTGCGCGGGTTCGGATATGAAGAGGCAGGTTCCCGCCAGGTCATCGTCCCGCAGGGACGGTTCCGTGATAGGCATGGAAACCTGATTAGTCTGAATCCCTTTACCGTCCCGATTGGCGGGAATGCGATGGTCATAATGAATCTGGAAGCCCGCGTTCCCGTCACCAGAGATTTGCAGGTTGTTCCTTTCTACGATGGCGGTAACGTGTTTCGCAGCATCAGCGATCTCTTGCATCCCAAGCCGATAACGCCCACCGGAAATTTCTTGAATGATGTGAACGCTCAAAATCTGCGCGTGCGTTGGAGTCACACACTCGGGCTGGGCTTTCGGATCAAGACGCCATTGGGCGGCGCTCTGGCCGTGGATTATGGATACCTTCTGAATCCTTCGGAGTTTTTGATTCCGCAGGGACTGAACACGAACGCTCCTTTCACCGCGATATATCGTTTGCACCAGGGCCAAATTCAATTTCGTTTCACGCAAACGTTCTGAGGAAGGGGCAAAGGGCGAAGGGCAAAGAGGCAAAGGGCAAAGGGCAAAGAGCTAAGAGCGGAGAAAGGAAGAAAAGATGATTGCCAGATCGGGAAACCAGTCGAGCTTGATAGGGCGGCGGAAAGCGCACGGTCGAGAGCGACAGCATTCGCGCTTTGCTCTGCGCACTTTGTTCTTAGCCCTTGTGCTCTTTGCCCTTTGCCCTTCCGCGCACGCGCAGGTCGTTTCTGACAGGACCGTGGCGAGTGTTACCAACGGCTCGCGGGCAACTCCCGATCTGATCACCTATTCTGATCTGGTTTGGCAGTTGGCGCTTGAGCCGAACACTCCGCTCGGCGATAAACCAAGTTCTGATAATCTTAATCGCGCTCTGCGACTGCTGGAGGATCAGGTCCTGGTTCTGCAGGAAGCGCGCAAGCTGCCCAGCGCCGAAACTCCCGAGGCCCGGAAAGATCGCGATGAAGAGGTCAAGAAGCGCCGGGATGAGCTGGCGCAGTTGATGGGCTCGGCGGCTCGGTTGCAGGAGCGCATGACGCGCGTCGGACTCACCAGCGAGCAATTGGACTCGATCCTGCGTGACCGCGTGATGGTTGACAAGTATTTCGATTTTCGTTTTCGCGCGTTCGTGGTAATCGCGCCAAAAGAAATCACCGACCGTTACAACGAAACCTACGGGCGCGAACGCAATAGCGGCCGTATCGTGCCCACGTTCGATGATGTGCGCAGCCGGATCGAAGAAGATCTGAGAGTTGAGAAGATCGCCGGGAAGATCGACGCGTTCGTAGACAACCTGCGAGATCAACCGGACACAGAGATCGTGGTCCTGAGTCTGGTCTAGAAGGCAGTAAGCAGTAAGCAGAAGGCAGAAAGCAAAAAGAAGAAGGCAGAATGGGCTTGCTGCTTACTGCCTTGTGCCTACTGCCTTCTGATTCCAGAATCCTGCCGCGATTCGTCGTTTCTAATACTTCACACTTCAGTTTTCTTCGGCGCCGATGGCGGCCTTCGCCATCGTGTGCTGGACGCGGACAATGACTATCAGGATCATTTCAAAAAGACGGCGACTCGTGCTGCGCGCGATGCTCGCCGTCATGCTGCTCGCCGTTGTCGGCGTTGCGGGCCTGCTGTTTGATTCGTATCGCTCCTACGCAAAGCTGGTGGACGCGCGTCTGGCGCGTGGGTATCTGACCAGCCGCGGCGGTATCTTTGCGGCGCCGCGCACGCTACGTCCCGGCCAGAAATTTTCGCGCGACGAACTGGCTGTCGTCTTGCGTCGCGCCGGTTATCTCGAAACTGATAGCGCCAGCGAGATTTGGAACGGCACCTTTGCAGTGCTAAACGGCGCGATTGAGATTCGTCCGGCGAACGACGTCGGATTTCCGGAAGCAGTTAGAGTCACCTTTGATCGTAATGGACGCATTGCGGAAATAACCGGCGACGGTGTCACTCTGGATCGATTTGCGCTGGAACCCGAAGCGCTCACCAACGATGCGCGGATGAAAGAAGGCGCGCGCCGTCCGCTGGCTTTCAAAGAGATTCCGCCGGTGTTGGTACAGGCGATCACTTCGATTGAAGACCGCCGCTTTTTCGATCATCACGGCCTGGATGTTTTTGGCGTGGCGCGGGCGCTGTTGCGCAACGCCGGTGACGAGCGGATTGGCCAGGGCGGATCGACCATCACGCAGCAACTTGTCAAGAACACTTATCTGACGCCCGAGCGGACGCTGCGGCGTAAGTACGCGGAAGCGATGCTGGCGTTCACGATCGAACGGCGCCTGTCGAAGGAAGATATCTTTGCGCTTTACTGCAACGAGATTTATCTGGGCCAGCGCGGCGCGCTCGCGGTTCGCGGCGTCGACCAGGCGGCGCGCGTGTATTTCCGAAAAGCTCTGAACGACCTGACATTCGGCGAGGCGGCGACGATTGCCGGAATGATTCAGAGCCCGGCGCATTACTCACCGGTCGTGCACAACGACGCGGCGAGGGCGCGGCGAAACACCGTGCTCGGCACGATGGTGCGCGACGGTTTCATCACGCTCGAGCAGGCGGCGGCGTCTGCGAAAGAGCCATTGACGATTTCTGATTTCGATCCGGCGCGCGAATCCTCCGCGCCGTACTTCATTGATTATGTGAACCGTGTGTCAGAAGCCCGCGCGTCAGCAAGGGCTCCTACGGAGAAAGATGTCGGCGCTCCAATAATCACCACGCTCGATCTCGATTTGCAGCGATTTGCCGAAGCAGCAATCAAGCGACAACTCGATCGCCTCGCTGAGATTTACAAACCGCGCGGCCTAACTCCGCAGGCGGCGCTGGTTGCGCTCGACCCACGCACGGGCGACGTGTTGGCGATGGTCGGTGGTAAGGACTACGCGGCGTCGCAACTAAATCGCGCCAGCGACGCGCACCGCCAACCCGGCTCTGTCTTCAAGCCTTTCGTTTATGCCGCCGCGCTGGAAAGCGGGATGTCGCCGCTCGCAACTTTCAAAGATGCGCCGCGCGAGTTCACTTACGATCGCAGATTCAAATACCGCCCCGCGAATTACGGCGGCGGGTATTCGATGCGCGACGTTTGGTTGCGCACCGGCTTGATCAAATCGCTCAACGTCGTGACGGTGGACGTGGCGATGCAGACCGGCCTGGCGCGTGTGGCTGACACGGCGCAAAGTCTTGGCTTGCCGCGACCCGCGCCGTATCCGGCGCTGGCGCTCGGCACGACGGAAGTTTCGCCAATGCAAATCGCCGTGGCGTACGCGGCGTTTGCCAACGGCGGCAGGCGAATTCAACCGAATGTCGTGGCGCGATCCGGCGGAGCACAGCAAAACGATCAAGTGGTCCAGCCAGGCACGGCGTTCATGATCACCGACATGCTCGAAGGCGTAATCGATCACGGGACGGCGCGCGCCGCCCGCGGTCTAATACCTAAAACAGCCGTAGCTGGTAAGACCGGCACGTCGCGCGACGGCTGGTTCGTCGGCTACACACCCAACCTAGTTTGCGCGGTCTGGATTGGATTCGACGATAACAAACAATTAGGTTTGACGGGCGCGGAAGCGGCTTTGCCGGCTTGGGTCGATTTCATGAAGAGCGCAGTTGATTTGCGTCCGGAACTCGGCGGCAAGTCTTTCGATCGGCCTGACGGCATCACCATCGTTGAGATCGATCCGGAAACCGGCCAGCTCGCGACCGGCAAATGTCCGCTACACGAGCGCATCGCAATCGCGACAACGCAAGCTCCGTTTTCCGAGTGTTATCGTCACAACGTCTACTTCGACCTGACTAACTCATCGGAACAAGCAAGGACCGAGACACCCGTTCTCGCTAAATCTGAAATGCCGCACCCGAAGAATCGCCAGAAGTATCCAACGGGTGAATTCGCTTTGCTCCGCGATACGCGAGTTGATACGGACAAGCGAGGCCGACCGGTGCTGGTTAACGAGATGCGGACGGGACGATAGCGACTCAGTTCTTCTCCAAAATTACTTCCGCGATCGCGTGCTCAGTCGTATGTGCAATCGAAAGATGTGCAGCAGTTGCGCCCGATTCTTCGTAGAGTTCGCGCGCGCGGCCGTGAAAGGAAATCATGGGCGCGCCTGATTCTTTCGCAGACACCTCGATATCCTGCCAACTGATCCCGCCGCTCCAGCCGGTTTGCAAAGCCTTCAGCGCGGCTTCTTTTGCAGCGAAGCGCGCGGCATAATGTTGTGCAGCGACCGCGCCCCGCGATTCGCAGTAGGCGCGCTCGGCCGCAGTGAATACGCGCTCGGCAAATCGCGGCGTGCGCTCGATGGTTTCGCGCACGCGCCGAACTTCGATAATGTCAACGCCGATTGAGATGATCATGGACGATTCCGCAATTGCAAGCGCCGGTTTCTACTGGCGCGAACGCGATGGCGTGCGCGCGCTGGTTTGCGCGCCGCTGGAACAAGACGGTTTCACTAACGCATTT
Organism: Pyrinomonadaceae bacterium; assembly: GCA_035545035.1. Taxonomy (GTDB): domain Bacteria; phylum Acidobacteriota; class Blastocatellia; order Pyrinomonadales; family Pyrinomonadaceae; genus UBA11740. The sequence continues at coordinate 74,920 of DASZZL010000210.1, read as the reverse complement.
TCAACTCGGCTCGGCGGCGTGAGCTCGATGCCGCTCGACGCGCTCAACCTCGCTGGCTTCAACGAAGACGCCGCGGAAAATATTTACGAGAACCGTCGCCGTTTTCTCAAGCTGTTTGACGGCGATTGGGCACTGACCGGCTGCTGGCAAACCCACAGCGCCGACGTGCGCATTGTCCGCAACGAGCAGGACGCGCAACCCAAACCCGGTGTGCTCGGCGACGAAAAATATTGTGACGCGCTCATTAGTCAGACACCGAAGATTCTGCTGGCGGTAAAGACCGCCGACTGTGTGCCCATCCTCCTCGGCGATCCAAAGACCGGAGCATTCGCGGCCGTTCACGGCGGCTGGCGCGGAACTTCGGCATCGATCGTCCTGGGCGCAATCAGCCAACTGCAAAGCGAATACGGCACGCGCGCCGAAGACTTGCGCGCCGCGATCGGGCCGGCGGCCAACAGTTGTTGCTACGAAGTCGGCAGCGAAGTCGTCACCGTATTCAAAGAGCGCTTTCCGCAATCAGATCATTTGTTCACGCCCAATCGGGAAGGTCACGCGCGGGTCGATTTGCAAAGAGCTAATCGCGATCAACTAGTCTCCGCTGGCGTCTCACCCGATCGTGTTCACCTCGCGCCGCTGTGCACGATGGACCGCACCGATCTTTTCTTTTCCTACCGCCGTGAGAAAAAGCTGCACGGCCGCGTCGGGCGCTTGATGTCGGTGATCGGAACGCAAGCGCCGCAACTCCAAAGATGATGTCTGAACGCGTCCAGCTTTCCGTTCGCGCTTGCGGCTGCGGGCGTCGCTAACCCAGACCGAGTGTCCCGCCGCCGTAACGAAAATCCGGTGGTGGCGGAGGTTGTAAAAGAGTCTCGCCAGTCGGTCCACCCGTAAGAACGAGCGTCCCGGCTATTTGATCATGCAGCCCCTGTTTTTTCTCGCTGAATGCGATCATGATAAAACCGATGCCCAGGATTAGCCCGGAAAGGATCTTGCTGAAGTGTCGGCCGGTAGCCCTGCCGAAACTGATGCGTCGGCCGTCCAGATCGGTGACTCTTAGGCCGAGCACTTTCTTGCCGACCGTCCCCTGCCATGCCGAGCTTTCGCACAGGCTGAAGTAAAGCCAGCCGGCGACAATGGACAGCCCATTCGTGGACAGTCTGAGGAGAATCATGTCGGCCGAGTTCGGATCCGAGCCACTCGCAACAATGATCACGCCAAGGATTATCCCCACGGGGAAGAAGACGGCGCACGAGATCAAAGTGTCGATGAAATACGCAAGGAAGCGGATCCAGAAACCTGCGTACGCCGGCGCTGGCAAAGGTTCGAACACGATTGATCGCCTCTCTCGGTGCAGCCGACATCCTGTCGGCGGTTCGCGGGCATCCTGCCCGCCTTGATTACCCGCTTGCTACCCCGACTGGTCGGGGTTCTGTAGCTATCGTCTGCCAAACACCCATCCGTTGGCTCGCTGCACGCGATCGTTCGCGCCCACGACGCCGATGCCCATGTCCACGTCCCGATTCTTTGGCGGAAAGCAAACCTCATTGTTGCAGCTCTGATAACGCAAGCGCGCCTTCAGGACTACCTCGCCGCCCTGATAATTCGCCGGCACGGTCACGTTGAAGCGCAAGATGGCGCGACCTTCATAGACTGCCAGCGGTTCGTTGTTCACGGCTTTCAGCTTGCGCACGATGGCTCGCGGATAGACGATCGGCCCAATGGTGACGCCGCGCGGCGCTTCGATCTTCAACGAGGTTGGAATCGCATACTTGCCCAACGGCCGGTTAGCATTGACGTGATAGCCGGACGGAATTTCCATCACGATCGCCGCCCGGATCGTGCGCCCGCGCTGGGCTTTATCGTTCGCGTAATAACCGTTCACGCCGATGTTTGGATCAGGCGCCGGCGCAGCGTGTATACCCGTCCCGAGCACGAACAACAATCCGGCAAGAGGGAAAGCAAACGTGCGACGCAGAAACGTTGTATTCATTTCAAGTCCATTCAAGTGGTTTGGTCTAGATGGCCAGAGATTCTACCTTCGCTGGCGCGAAATCTGAAACTGTCTGAGAAGGATTCGCGTCTCGCGCCGCCAGTTGCCCACACGCCGCCAGAATGTCGCGCCCGCGCGGCTGGCGCACGAAGGCGTGGATGCCTTTCGATTCCAAAATCTCGCGAAAAGTTTCCACGCGCAAAGGCGGCGAAGGTTGATAAGGCAAAGGCTCAGCCGGATTGTGCGGAATCAGATTTACTTTCGCGCGCAGCTCGTGGCGATTCAAAAGGTTCGCAAGTTGCCGAGCTTGCTCGTCCGAATCGTTGACGCCGTCAAGCATCACGTACTCGAACGTAAATCGCTCGCCCGGCTTGAGCGACTTTTGAAAATCTTCACACGCTCCGAGCAATTCGCTGAGCGGCCATTTCTTGTTGATGGGCATTAACTCGTTGCGGAGCTCATCCGTCGGCGCGGCGAGCGAAACGGCGAGATGCGGCCGATCGGGAATCGTTGCCAACTTGCGAATGCGCGGCACGACGCCGGCAGTCGAAACCGTCACGCGCCGCGAAACGATGTGCAGCCCGTCCGGCTCAGTCATAATCCGGATCGCTCTCATCAAAGATTCGAAATTCAGAAACGGTTCGCCCGCGCCCATCCCCACCAAATTCGTGGCGCGCGGCGCGTTCACACCGACGCCGTAAGCATCGTTCAAAGCGATGATAATTTGCTCGACGATCTCGCCGGCGGTGAGGTTGCGCAGCAGACCAAGCTGCGCGGTCAAACAAAACGTGCATTGCAGAGGGCAGCCTGATTGCGACGAAAAGCAGATTGTGTCGCGTCGCTTTTCGGGAATGAAAACGGTCTCGACGGGAAAACCGTCGTGCGTCTTCATCAAGTAGCGCCGGGTTCCGTCAGATGAAATGTAGCGCGACTCGACGGTTAGCGTTGATGCAGTTGCGTGTTCGTCGAGTTTGGTGCGCAGCTCCTTCGGCACGTCAGTCATCTCTGCAAACGAGCGCAGCCGGCGATGATGCAACCCGGCAAAAATCTGCCGCGCACGGTATGCCGGCTCGCCGAGTCCTTCGACAAACTCAGTCAGTTCTGTTGGCGATAAACCTGCGAGATGTAACGATTGCATTGGTTATTCGAATTCTAGCATTTCAGCGATGAGGTCAGTACCACCCGCGTTAGCGGGTGGGTCAGTCGAACCAGACTGTTGAGGGTTTGATCCACCCGCTAACGCGGGTGGTACTGACCTCATTCACCGCGGAGAAGCTGAGAACGCCGAGATTGCGCCGAGAAAAACATCGGAATAGACTTGCGGAAAAGCATGTCCACGACAGCCAATGTCGAACGAAAGATTCGGCGCGTTGAGGGATTCAAGGTGCGCATTCTGCATCTGCGCGGCGCGGACGTACGTGGCGATCGCACGGGACTGCCGCAGTATTCCTATCAACACGCCGCGGACAACGACATCACGGTCGAGCATTGGAAGGAAACAAGGTTTCGCCCGTCGTTTCCGGGATTTGAAGTTGACGTGCTGGATGGGCGCGGACGCTCAGTGCAGGGAAACATGAAACTGAGCACAGTGCGAAATAGCTACTGACAGGTCGTAGACCTAAGACTCAAGCTAGCGCGCTGTCGGCAAGTCAGAGACTTGCCGCACATCGGGCGGCAGAGCCGCAAACCTCCTCACGGCACGATCGTGAACTTCGCTGATTGCACCAGCGATTGTCCGCTCACGTGATCGCGCACGCGGACTTCGACGCTGTAATCACCCGGCGCCAAACCGCGCGAGTCGATCAACCTCGACAGTGTTAGACGCTCTCCGGCAGTGCTCGAGCCACGCCAATCCTCGATCTGCTTGCTCAGTTCCTTGCCGTCTTTCATCAAAGCGTATTCGACATCGATTGCTGGTCGCAGGGTCGTTTGATCGATCCCGGCGTTGTAGATTTGCATGTAAACGCCTATCGGCGAGCCGCGATGAAATGCGCCTGAGATATTAGGAATCACCTTTTGGTCGCCGATCATGAATTGGCGAGATGCAGTTTCGTCTGCTACCTGGTGCAGGACTGAAGCAAGAATCAGCGAAGAGGTCGCGAGATCCGAACCAAACCTGGGAACGATGAAGCCGATCTGATGAAGCCCGGAAGCTCCGGCTCTAGTGTCCCGCACCAGCAGATCAGCCTTGTAGTGACCTGGCGCAAGGACAACAGTTTTCTGATAAGCGGACTTGCGTTCTTTAGCTTCAATCAATTCCTCAGTCGTCGCGGTCGTGCTGACTGCATCTTCGAAGAGATTCACTCGACGTCCGACGATGTTGATTATGCGGCCAGTGATATTAATGGTCGCGACCTGTATGCCTCCACTATCGTGGAACGAGAGGTCCCTGTTGTCGGTCTGGACAGTGATAGTAGTGACGACGCGATTGTCATCGAGCCTGAAGAACCCAAAACTTGCGTCAAAGCTGAGGGGATTGTCTTCGATCTTCGGCGTGCCGGTAATTCCTTCACCGAACGGATCGTACTTCGGCGCTGGCAGTGGCGCGCCCAGGATGCCCATCAGTTCCTGCCAATTAAAAGGTGAATCCTGCTCACGCATGGAGAACGGATTGCCAATTCCATTCGCTGCCGCAACGCGATCGGCCTGGCTTACTCCATCGAACGTCGGCGCGGCGCCGGGAACCATCAACAGGGCTTCCTTCTCAAACGGATTGCGCGCCAGGCGATACTCGCCCGTGCCGGTCGGATCAACGAACTCGATATCTGCGCCCGAACGGCCGGGGATGTTGCGATAGAACCAGCGCTCGAAAGGGTAAGTCGAGGTCGAGCCTCCGCCCTCGTTGGGCTGGCGTTCATAGGAGCCGCCGGCCGGATGTGACTCGACATCGTTGGGCTTGCCGTATTTCAAATAAATGCGGCCACGATCGGTTTTGTATCCGGGAATGCCGGAAGCGAAATGCTCGTTCACGTAAGCGACTCGTTCGTAATACGCTTCGCGGTACTCGTTCTCTTCCGTGTCGGGGTCAGGATCGCGACGATGCCAAAAGTCGCCGATGAATTGTTCACGCTCTTCATTGGTTCGCAACTTCCTCCACGCATTCAGTTCATCGGCTGAGATGATCGGCTCAACGTCTCTGACCCAATCGGTGAAAGCCTTGTCGGGTTCCAATCTGACCTTTCGCGGCTTGCTTTGCGGATCGGAATTTGGAGGAGTCTTTTGCGCGAAAGCCTGAGGGACTGCAAATACCAGCCCGACAAGGATCGAGACTCGAAGCGTATCGCGACTGAACATGGAGGCGTACTCCTTTCGGAAGGTGAGCGACGCTAATTATGATTGGGGAAACTTTAAGTCCAAAACCAAACCGGCTCTCGATCCTGTTGAAATCGAGAGCCGGTCTTTAAAGACTATGGCAATACGATGAACTTGGCCGATTGCACCAGCGATTGTCCGCTCACGTGATCGCGCACGCGGACTTCGACGGCGTAATCACCCGGCGCCAGACCGCGCGAGTCGATCAGACGCGCGAGCGTCAGACGCTGCCCGGCGTCGCTGTGACCACGCCAGTCTTCCAACTGCTTGCCCAGCTCCTTGCCGTCTTTCATCAAAGCGTACTCCACGTCAATTGCTGGTCGCAGCGTCGTTTGATCGATGCCCGCGTTGTAGATCTGCATGTAGACGCCGACCGGCGAGCCTCGGTGAAACGTGCCCGACACGTTCGGAATGACTTTCACGCTGCCGATTGTGAACATGCCCACGGCGGGTTGATCACCGAGCCCTTCGAGTTTCGCCGCCAGAACCAGTGTCGAAGTGGACAGTTTGGCGGGATCGTACTTCGGCACTTCAAAGCCCTGATGTCGCACGCCGGTTGCCCCCGACGCGACGTCGCGAACGATGATGTCATAGCGGTATCGGCCCGGCGCCAGCGCGACAGCTTTTTGATAAGCAGACTTGCGTTCTTTCGCTTCAGTCAGTTCTTCCGTGGTGGCCCGCGTGATTACCGGCTCTTCAAAAACGCCGGCGCGACGTCCGGAAACGTGGGTAATCTTTCCGAAGATGTTTAGCCGCGCTTCTTGCAAACCCCCGCTGTCCTTGAACACGAGATTCTGATTGTCAGTCTGGATCGTAAAAGCGGTTATCACGCGCTCGTCCGACTGGCGGAAAAAATCAACCCGAACGTCAAAGTTGAGCGGATTGTCTTCGACGACCGGCGTGTTCACAGCCGAGGCCAGATCGTTGAACTTGATCTGCGGCGGCCGGCTCAAATCGGCGAGGAGTTGCAGACGCGAAAACGGGCTGTCGGCTTCGCGCATGTAGCCCACCATGCCCACTCCGCCCGTATTCGCAACGCGTTGCCCTTTATCGGACAAACCCATTTCCTCGGCCAGCGTTAAGCCGGCGCCGGGAATCGTCAGCAGAGCATCTTTCTCGTCCGGGTTCCGCGCGATGCGGTACTCGCCGCTGCCCGTCGGATCGACGAACTCAATTTCCACTCCCGAACCAACGCCGGGCAGGTAGCGGTAGAACCATTTCTCGAAAGGATAAGTGGAAGTTGAACCGCCGCCTTCCTGTGGCTCGCGCTGATACGAGCCACCCGATGGATGAGTCTCGACCTCGTCAGGTTTTCCCCAGGTTATGTAGATGCGACCGCGATCGGTTTTCCAGCCGGGAATGCCGGAAGCGTAATGCTCGTTAGCATAGGCGATGCGCTCGTAGTACTGCTCGCGAAATTCGTTTTCGTCAGTGTCCGGATCGGGATCGCGGCGGCGCCAGAACTCTTCGATAAAGCGTTCGCGCTCGTCGTCAGTCACGAGCTTCTTGAAAGCTTTTCTTTCTTCGTCCGTGATGATGTAAGCGACGTCTTTCTCGAGCCAATCCTTGTAAGCTTTTTTCAACTCCGGCTTGACGTTGCGCGGCCGTTCCGACGGATCCTGGCCCTGGTCGTTGGTCTTTTTCTTTTGCGCCAGGCCCGCCGAAGGCAGGGCAAAGGTCAGGCTTAAGAGAGCGATAGCCAGGCGGCTCAATTTGCGGTGTGACATAAGAAAACTACTCCTCAGGAAAGCTTACAAGACTCAAAAATGTTGAGCGCCAAAGTTATCGGGACCTGCGCGGCTTCAATTCGCTGATATCGAATTCTAGATTTGGCATGAACGAGAGTCAAGATGCGGTGAAAAGGGCACACAGTTGCCCTATGGAACCGGCGGCGCATTTTCCATTCGTCATTTTCCATTTCACATTTGTCATTTCCGATTGGCCCCGGACTGCGAATCCAATGAGAAATGACAAATGATATATGGAAAATGAAGCATTCACTCAGCCCGGCGCTCCCGGCCGCAGATCCAGGCGACCAGAATTGAAATCGCATAAAGGGCAAACATCGGGGCGGCGAACAACAACATGTTCGGCACGTCGTTGGTCGGCGACAAAACCGCGGCCACAATCAAAATGACGATTACCGCGGTGCGCCACACGCGCAACATCCAACCCGCCGTGATCAGTCCGATCCGCGCCAGCACGTATGTGACTGCCGGCATCTGAAATACGATGCCCATGCCGAGCATCAACAGAATGATGAAATCGAAATAGTCGTCGGCTTTCAGCAGCAGACGGAAATCCTGACCCAGCCCGAGCAGATACTTTGCCGCCGGCGGAAAGATCAGGTAATAAGCGACCATCGTCCCCAGAATAAAAAAGATGCTGGAGAGCGCGATGAACGGGGTCACGTATTTTCGCTCGTGCGGATACAGTCCCGGCGCGACGAACGCCCAGATTTGCCAGAGCAGGAACGGCACGGACAACACCAACGCCGCGTACAACGACACCTTGACGTAAAGCGCGAACGGTTCCAGCGCCGTCGTCACGATCAGTTTGTCGTTCGGATCGGGCAATGCGCCGAGCGGCGCATTCAAGTCTATCGGCAGGCGCACGTCTTTCGGCACGACTGTGTCGCCCGCCGACAGGGCCTCGTCCGTGAAGACGCCAAGCTTGCCTTCGTTGTCTTTATCGACGCGCGCCGCGACGGACGCGCCCGCCGGAATCATGGCCGAACCCAGCCTGGTCGTCTGCGGAAAAATGTAGCGGAGCTTGTCGTTGACTTTCAGCGAGCTGAGCGGCGCCGGGGTTTGTTGCCCGTTCAAGCCCGCGATTTGAATGTGTCGCTGCTGCGCCTCGGCCAGCGCGTTCTGCACCGGGCGCGCCAGAAAGTTGTAGATGCGATCCGACAGGAACCAGCATCCCATCGCGGTTAGCAAGACAAACGCCATGCTCCGAATCAAGCGCTTGCGCAACTCGTCGAGATGGTCGAGAAACGACATCTGCCCGCCGAGATCTTCCTCGCGCGCTTCCGTCTCTTTTCTGAGTCGCGGGCTAGGCATCCAATCCCCGAAAGCGGCTTATGAAGAAGCGAGCAGTGTAGTAAGCCCAAAGGCATAGCAAGAAATAGATCGCGGCATACGCCCACCCAAAGTAGTAGGCGAATACGTATGCGGCTCCATCATTTTGCAATTTATTCAGAAGTTCGGCTGGCGGTGATTTGTAACTGTGCAGTTGGGCTTCAAGGTTGGAAAAATGCCAATCAACCGCGAGATTAGCGAGGCCCCAACCCGCAGCCATATAAACGACCACGATCAACCAGAATGAAAGTCTTGGCTTGAAGATTTCTTTCGCCACGATCGCAACCAAGGGAATCGCAAGAAACAGAATGAGGTACGGGTTCATGAGATGCAATTGATGGCCTTGGTCTCGGTCACAGCCAGTCGTGCTTGCTGGTTGCCGGCTCTGCGGCGACAGACTCAGTCGATTGAGGCTTTGCTTCGCGTGGCTGGACTAGCGACGGATCGACCGGCGTAACTGATGGCGCAATCGCGGACGGAATGGATTCCGGCGAACCCGAATCGAACGCAGCCACTTCGCGCGCCGCCCGGATGCGTTCCGCGGCTTTGTCCAAAATCGAATTGTCTTCTGAGGGCTCGACTCCCTTGTCAAAATTTTCCAGATTGACTTCGCGTTCCCAGGTGCGTTTGAAATCTTCCGAGGCGCGACGAAACTCAGCCAGGCTCTTGCCGAGCTGCCGGCTCAGTTGCGGCAAGCGCCGCGGCCCGAAAAAAATTAGCGCCGCCGCCAGAATCACCAGCAACTCGCTGGTTCCCAACGAATCCAAAATGAAGAGAAACATGACGGTCATCTTAGTCGAACGCCTGCCGGTACTCTTTGCGTGACAGCCGCTTGGTTGGATTGTAGCGCGTAGCGAACCGCGAGGTACAGAACCCCGACCAGTCGGGGTAGCAAGCGGGTAAACCTCAGGCAAGATGCCTGCGGACCGCTGACACGGATGCCCACGCTCCCGTTTGACACTCTCCCGATGCTCAAGCAATCTCTTCGAACGATTCAATGAAGAACAAAGGCACAGATCTTCCGCCAAATTCTCTCGAGCAGTTTGCGCGCACTGCGGAAGCCGTGGCAGCGACGACGAAGAAGCTCGCAAAGGCGGCGCTGCTGGGCGAATATTTTCATCGGCTATCGGACGAAGATCTGGCGCGCGCCGCGCGCTACTTGGCCGGTCAGCGATTCGCGTTGAAAGATGCGCGCACGACGAACGTCGGCGGAAGCATTCTCGCCGAGGCGCTGAGTGTGGCGACGGGATTCAGCCTTGAAAACTTGAGCCCGCGTTATGTCCGTCTGGGCGACGCCGGCGAGGTGGCCTTCGAAGTTGTGGCTGAGAGCGGGCGCGCGCACGCGCCGAGCTTGACGCTCGCGCGCACTGAGTCGCTGCTGGCGCGCCTCAGCGAAACGCGCGGAGCGAAGGGCAAGCAAAATCTGCTGGTCGAAGTTTTGGCGCGGGCGACGCCGCTGGAAGCGAAATATCTCGTCAAGCTGCTGACCGGCGATCTGCGCATCGGTTTGCGCGAAGGGTTGGTGGAAGACGCAATCGCGCGCGCGTTTGCACAACCGCTCGCTGAAGTCGCGATGGCGAACATGCTCACCGGCGACATCGGCGAAGCAGCCGCGCGCGCCCGCGCCGGCGCATTGCAAGACGTCGCAATGCGGCTATTTCATCCGCTGAAATTTATGCTGGCCACGCCTGCCGCTGACTTGAATGACATAACGCGAACGATGCCCGGCGAATTCTTCGTCGAGGATAAATTCGACGGCATCCGCGCGCAGGCGCATGTGCAGGACGGGCGAGTGGCGATTTACTCGCGCACGCTGGACGAAATCTCGATGCGCTTTCCCGAATTGCACGGGCCGCTGCGCGGATTGCCCACCGACGCAATCATCGATGGCGAGATCATCACCGCGCGTGGCGAACAGATCCTGCCCTTCAGCGATTTACAAAAGCGGCTGGGCCGAAAAACCGTCAGCGAAGATCTCTTGAAATCAGCGCCAGTCGTGTTCGTGGCTTACGATCTCTTGTACGCCAGCCAGCGAGTCCTCATAAACGATCCGTTGGAGGCACGGCGAGCGAGACTTGAAGAAATAGTCAGTACCGCCTGCAGTAGCGGGCGGGTAGATCGTGCTAATGCCGGCACTTTGCGCTTGTCACAAGCAAAACGCTTCAGTGATGTCACGACGCTCGACGAAGAGTTCGACGCCGCACGCGGGCGCGGTAACGAAGGCTTGATGATCAAAGACCCGGCGTCGTTCTACAAACCGGGCCGGCGCGGGCGCGAATGGCTGAAGCTGAAGAAAGCGCTGGCCACGCTCGATGTCGTCGTTACTGTTGTCGAGGTCGGTCACGGCAAGCGTCGCCACGTGCTTTCGGATTACACCTTTGCCGTGCGGCGTTCGGAAGATGACGGCGAGCTGCTGAACATCGGCAAGGCTTACTCAGGCTTGACCGACGCCGAGATCGCGGAAATGACTGAATGGTTTCGCGCGCACACGCTGAAAGAGTTTGCGCACGGGCGAGTGCGGGTCGTCGAGCCGCGCACCGTAATTGAAATTACTTTCGACCGGGTGCAGCCATCAAATCGTCACAAGAGCGGCTACGCGTTGCGCTTTCCGCGCATCGTACGCCTGCGGCCGGACAAGACGGTTGACGAGATCGATACGCTGGAGACGGTAAGAAAGCTTGTCGAAGGCAACAACCCAAGTTGATAATCCGACTAATCGCTAATTAGAAAGATTGCTGAGGCCATGAATCGAACCACACTCTTAATCATTTCAATAACGCTGATCGTGTTTGCGGCCGCGACCCTGGCGCAGACGCCACGCCGTCGCACGGGCCCTGCACCCAAACCTAAACCGACTCCCTCTCCGACGCCGGTGCCTGTCAGCAACCAATTGCAGCAGCCCGCGGAGCCGGCGCCGGCGACGCTCGCCATCGTCAACGACACAAGCATCACGCAGTCGGACGTTGGCGATCAGATTAACGCAGCGATCTTGAACGATCCCGATCTCTATCTGCGTGCGTTTTATCTCGATCCGGAGAAAGAGATTAAAGAGGCGCGCCAGCGCGCGTTGGATGCGCGCATCAATTCGCTGTTGATTGCCGCCGAGGCAAAGAAACGCGGAAAGTCTCCCGATGAAATCGTCGAGAAGGAAATCAACGCGAAGATCTCGCCGCCCACTGAGCAGGAGATCCAGGCAGCCTACGCGGCCAACCGCGATCAGCTTGGCTCGGTAGATTTGGAAAAGGTCCGGCCTGACTTGATCAATTACTTGCGCAATCAGCGCAAACAGGAGTTGTACGAGGCTTACCTTAACCGACTGCGGATGACCAACGCGGTCGCCAAACGCGCGGACGTGAATGCGCCGAATCTCGCGCCCGGTACTGTGCTGGCCGCGGTCAACGGCGATCCCATCCGCGTCGATATGATCGACGAGCGGATGAAGGCCTACGCGTACAAGTTGCAGATGCGAATTTACGCCGCCGAAAAGAGCGCGGTCGACCGGCGCATCAACGATCTTCTGCTGATTGCCGAAGCGAACAAGCGCAAGATCGGCCCGGAAGAGATTGTGCGCGCTGAGGTCACGGACAAGCTGAAACCTCCGACCGAAGCCGACGTCGCGAATTTCTACAACGAGAATAAGGCCCGCATCACAGGCGATTTAGCTTCCGCGCGCGCGAGCATCGCAAACTATCTGCAGCAACAGCAGCAGGAGAAACTGGAGACGGCGCTTTCTGAAAGACTGCGCGCTGGAGCCAAGGTGCAGATGCTCTTGAAAGAGCCCGTGCCGCCGGTGCTAAACGTCAGCGCCGGCAACGGCCCGGCGCGCGGAGACGCAAACTCGGCAGTCACGATCATTGAGTTCACTGACTTTCAATGCTCGGCCTGTGGCGCAATGTATCCGATCGTGGAAGACGTTTTGAAGTCTTACGGCAATCGCGTGCGCTTTGTGATTCGCGATTTTCCGCTGACCACGCTTCATCCGAATGCGTTCCGCGCCGCACAAGCAGCGAGTGCCGCGAACGCGCAGGGAAAGTTTTGGGAGTACATTGATATCCTGTTCAAAAACCAGAGCACGCTCGATGGCGACTCATTGAAGAAGTACGCGACGCAGATCGGACTCGACCGCAAACGATTCGACGCGGAATTTGAAAGCGGCAAGTACGACGCGGACATTCGTCGCGACATCGAAGACGGCGAGACGTGCGGCGTCGAAGGCACACCGACAATCTTCATCAACGGCGTGATGCTTACCGATCTCAGGGCCGATGGTCTGCGCGCGGCGATTGAGAAAGCGTTTAAGACGGGACAGAAGCGCGGCTAGCCGCGATTCCGAATAATCATGTCAATGGTTACGGACGTCCAGGCGCTCCTTAGTCCGGTTAGCCGAGCGAGCACTTCGGCCGCGATGGCCGAAAACACCAGAAGAGCGGCTAAGTAAACTAAGTAGAGCGAACTCGAATCGTTTCTGCGCGGCATACTTTAGAAAGAACCGCGCGGTACGGAACCCCGACGCGTCGGGGTTCCGTACCTACGGCGTCGCCTTCTTGTGCGAGAGGATGTTGCACGTATCTTCCGCGCTGGTTGGATCGATCGCCACGTTGCCCTCGTCGATGTGTTGAATGACGCCTTCCTTGTCGATCACAAACGTCGCCCGATTGCCATAGCCACCCTCTTCATTGAAGATACCGTAGTCCTTCACCACCGTGCGTTTGAAATCGCTGAGCAGGGGAAAGGTGACGCCAATCTGTTTGGCAAATTCGCGGTTAGCGTAAACGCTGTCAACACTAATGCCGAAAATTTGCGTGTCGGTTCCTTCGAATTTGGCGATATCAGCCTGATACGCCTTCATTTCCTTCGTTCAACCACCGGTGAAAGCTAAAACGTAAAAGGCGAGTACGACGTTCTTCTTGCCTTTGAAGTCGCTGAGCTTGAACCGCACGCCCCTGCCGTCCGGTCCCACTGCGGTGCTTGCGAGCGTGAAGTCCGGCGCTGGTTGGCCAACCTTCAAGCTTGTGTGTGGCGCAGCGGGCGGCGGCGTCCTGGCCGGTGGTGGTGTTGGAGTTGGTTGCTGCGCAACAGCGATTGACGTCGCAGCTAGCAGGAAAACAAAGCTGAGGGCTTTCTTAATCATCGATCAGTCTCCTTCATCGATCTCGGAAGTAGCCAGAGTGTACAACCGCCGCGCGCGATCTGACAACGATGGCGCGCATCGCCGCTCTGGCAACGCGGTAAGCCGGAATTCTATTTGGCTGAAAGCTGTCCGTAGTAGAGTTCGGTCTCGTAGTGGAAGACAATCTTGCCTTCTTTCTTATTGGCGTCGAAAATCTCTTGCAGCTCGCGCAGCATCGGTTCGTAGTCCGAATGAGCCGGCTCAGGCGCGTACGACGATGAAAGCAGCCGGCCTTTCAGACCTTCGAAATCGAAAACTTGCTGAAATTCAAACCGCGCGCACTTGCAATCTCCCGGCGCATAGAATGATTCGACCTCGCAACCAATGACTTCGCGTCTGACCTCCTGATAGTCAGTGCCGTATTTCAGCACCAATTGCTGGTAAGCATTGTTCAAGGGACTGGTTTCTACCCGAAAGCCATTCCAAATCAGCACGACCCAACCGCGCGGCTTCAGAATCCGCACGAACTCAGCGCGTGCTTTTTCCCGATCGAACCAATGAAAAGACTGACCCGCAGTGATGAAATCGACTGAGGCGTTAACCAGCGTCGTGGCTTCCGCAGTGGCATCGATGCCTGAGAACTTCGGATACTGTGCCATCAGCTTGTCACCGGCGGCGCGCATCTCGCGATTTGGCTCCACCCCGAAGACGCGATTGCCGTGTTTCAGGAAAAGCCCACTCAGGATTCCGGTGCCCGAGCCGACATCGGCAATCACCGACGCTGGAGTTAAGCCGCATTCGACCTCAAGCAAGCTAATAACGTCGGAAGGATAACTGGGGCGGTATTTGATGTAGTTCTCGACGCGATTTGAGAACCGCTTGGTCGGATCCAGCATGAGAGAAAGTTAACAACGATGAAGTTCGGAGGCAACGCGCGGCGGTCAGCGCGGTGGAACGATGCTGCCGGAAACGCGTGGCTGAGTCGCGTAATACTTTGCAAGAATTCGGAAACCAAGCAGCAAAGCCAGCAGAAACGCAAACGTCAGCGGCAGACGCACGTCGGACTTTACCAGCATGTAGTAATGCAGCACGCCGAAGATTCCTGACAGATAAACGATGCGATGCAGACGCAGCCAGCGCTTGCCCCCCAGACGCTTGACCATCTTATCCGTCGAAGTGATTGCCAGGGGAACCATCAGAAAGAACGCGGTCATGCCAATCGCAATGAATGGACGTTTGGCCACATCGCCCGGAATAGTCTTGAGATGAAAGAAACGATCGAACGCGACGTAAGTCATCAGGTGAAGCGAGCCGTAGAAGAACGCGAACAGGCCGAGCATGCGGCGAAACCTGGTCAGCCAATTCAATCCCGTGATTCTGCGCAAAGGCGTCACCGCCAGCGAAACCAGCAGAAAGACCAGCGTCAGGATTCCCGTTGTCCGCGTCACGAATTCCAGGGGATTCGCGCCGACGCGTTTGCGATAAACGTCCGTTAACAGCAGCGTCAGCGGCACGAGAGCGTTGACGAAGATGACGAGTTTGGCGAAACGTGTGTCTTTCATTCTTTAGTGCCACTTCAGTAATTCGTGCTCAAATCCATCCCCTCGTAAAGATGCCCAACCTGCTCCGCATAGCCATTGAACAAAAGCGTCGGGCGTGAACCAAATTCCCCGATGCGATGCTCGGTTCGTTGGCTCCAGCGCGGATGATCGACGCCGGGATTGACGTTTGAATAGAAGCCGTACTCGTTTGGCGACTGGATGTTCCAGGTTGTCGGCGGTTCGTCAGCGACCAGACTTATTTTCACGATCGACTTGATGCTCTTGAATCCATATTTCCAGGGCGTGACCAGGCGAATTGGTGCGCCATCCTGTGGCGGCATCGTCTGGCCGTAGAGACCAGTCGCCAGAATCGCAAGCGGATTCATTGCTTCGTCCAGCCGCAAGCCTTCGACGTACGGCCAAACGAGCACTCCGGTGTTTTGATTAGGCAGTCGTTTAGGGTCGAGCAACGTCTGGAACGCCACGTAACGCGCCGACGAAAACGGATCGACTTGCTTTAGAAGAGTTGCGAGCGGAAATCCCACCCACGGAATCACCATCGACCAGCCTTCAACGCAGCGATGGCGGTAGATTCGCTCTTCCTGTGGCGCCAGCTTCAGCAAATCGTCAAGATCGAACGTCTTTGGCTTGTTGACCAAGCCTCCGACCGAAACCGTCCATGGCCGCGTGAGAAAATCGCGCGCCTCGGAAGCGACCGCGCGCTTTTCCGTCGAGAACTCGTAGAAATTGTTGTAGTTCGTGATGTCTTCGAATGAAGTCTGCGTCTCGCTCACCTTGAAACCGCGTCGCATCGCTTCATCGGATGGGGTTTTGACGAGCCCGGCAATCTTCGGGCGCTCTTCGACGACTGCGGGCGGCGGATTCAGTTTCCGATACAGCAATCCAGTTCCCACAGCTGAGCCCGCCAGAATCGCGCCACGCATGAACAAACGGCGGTTCAAGTAGGTTTTCTGGTCGGTGATTTCGCTCGACTCAATGTCGGTGGGTTTCTTAATCAACATGCTGATTAGTTGTCATTGCTCGTTGTTACCCTACATCGGATTTACGGGAAAGTACGACGTTTGGTTTGGACCCCGCTGGCGATCTTAACAAATCGCTTGAACGTTGCGGCGGCAAATATTAGTATCGCCGCGTTTTTTGATGCGTCAAGTAACGTTGCGGCGAGTTGCAGATGAATGAGGCGAACAAACCGGTAAACACAGAAGGACACCGCGCCGCACTGTTTGCGGGATTCCTTGGGTGGACGCTCGACGCGTTCGATTTCTTTCTGGTAGTGGTCACTCTGACCGCTATCGCCAAAGAATTTCACCGCACCGATAAGGAGATCGCTCTTTCAATTGCGCTCACGCTCGGCTTTCGACCCGTAGGCGCTTTCATTTTCGGGCTGCTTGCTGATAGGTATGGCAGGCGCTTGCCCCTGATGCTTGACCTCGTCTTCTATTCCGTGGTCGAAGTGCTTTCAGGATTGGCTCCCAATTACGCGACTTTCATGGTGCTGCGTGCGTTGTTCGGCATCGGCATGGGTGGCGAGTGGGGCGTTGGCGCTTCGCTGGCCATGGAAAAGGTGCCGCCACGATTGCGGGGAGTGCTGTCCGGGCTATTGCAGGAGGGATACGCCGCGGGCTATCTGCTGGCCGCAGTCTGCTACTTCTTCGTGTTTCCACGCTGGGGCTGGCGGCCTTTGTTCTTTATCGGAGGTCTCCCGGCTTTGCTGGCGCTATTTGTTCGTTTCAAGGTCAAAGAATCTGAAGTCTGGAAGAAGACGAAGCATGAAACCTGGGGACAACTCGGCCGCAGTATCGTTTCGCACTGGAAACTGTTTGTCTATCTGACCATTTTGCTAATGATGATGAACTTTGTTTCCCACGGTACGCAGGATATGTATCCGACGTTTCTCGAGCGTCAGTGGCATTTCAGCCCCCGACAGAGAATCTCGATCACGGCGCTGTCAATGGTGGGTGCGATCATCGGCGGAGTTCTATTCGGATACATTTCGGATCGTTGGGGGCGTCGACGCTCAATGATCGTCGCGTTGTTGTGCGCGATCGCGGTGGTTCCGCTGTGGGCTTTCGCTCCATCGCTGGCGCTTCTGATCGTGGGGGCATTTTTGCTTCAGTTCATGGTGCAAGGCGCATGGGGAATCATTCCCGCGCATCTTTCCGAGCTGTCGCCGGATTCGGTCCGCGGTTTTCTGCCGGGTTTTGCTTATCAATGCGGAGTGCTACTGGCCGGCTCTGTTGCGTACGTCGAAGCAGTCTTCGCCGAACGCATGAGCTATGCAACTGCAATGTCGGTTACAGCGGTCACGGTATTTGCGGGCGCAGTGCTCGTAATTGCGCTGGGACGCGAAAAGCGGGGAATTCATTTCGGCGGTGAGCCGATCATCAATGAGTGATCAACCACGTAAGATGAAGTTATAAAAGAACATTGACGCAAGTTTGAAAATTTTCCACAGAGTGAAGCAGAATTGATCGCGCTGCTACTGATTTATTCGGGAACACCTCTCGTCAAAAAACTCGGAATCAAGTCTGGGTTTAATGTCGCTTTCGTAAATGCGCCGCGCGATTTCGCGCGAGTCCTGGATCTGCCAGCCAACGTGACGATCAATTTGAAAACACAAAAGCCACTCGACTTTGCTCTGTTGTTTGTTAAGAGTGAAAGGGAACTGACTATTAGGTTTTCCGAGTACGCTGCGAGGCTAAACGCTGCAGGAATGCTTTGGGTCGCGTGGCCAAAGAAGAGTTCTGGCGTAATTACCGACTTATCAGAAACAAATGTTCGGACAATCGGTCTGGCAGCAGGCCTGGTCGATGTAAAGATTTGCGCCGTCGATGACGTTTGGTCGGGGCTCAAGTTCGTTTTTCGACTGAAGGATCGAGCAGGAATCCGACTTTTCTAGGGACCTCAAGCCTTTTCTCGCGAGCTTTAATGGCTCCTTTTCGCTTTCCACAGAAACTGTGGAAAAGCTGTGAATACCGGCCCCG
The DNA here is from genome assembly GCA_035545035.1 of Pyrinomonadaceae bacterium. Lineage (GTDB taxonomy): Bacteria > Acidobacteriota > Blastocatellia > Pyrinomonadales > Pyrinomonadaceae > UBA11740. The sequence continues at coordinate 56,882 of DASZZL010000210.1, read as the reverse complement.
GCAGCTCGCCAAAGTCACTGTGAATTCAGCCAGTTGCAGCACTTTGCACAGGCGAGCGGCATGCACAGAGAAGCTTCATGAGCAAAAACTTCAATGGCAGCACGTGCCGATGCGGAGTTTCTGCTGTCTGATCAACTTGCCATTCGTGATAAGCATCAGGTGATCCCAGGGCGAAGACGTCACTGCGCGTCACGAAATGGTGATTTTGATCTTGCAGACGGCACATTATGATTCACGCGCGGTGCGCTACCAGGAATCTTGCGCTACGAGAATCAACTAATAGTTGGCCCACGACTACGATCATCGAAGGTGTTGCGCGATACAATCGGCGAACGCTTTCTATGCGATCAGAAACGTCCGCTTTTTGTTAATGAATTCGTTCGGCGTCATTCACGTTCACGAACACTAATCATCCTCCGAAAATTCACGTGTGTGAATTCCATGTTACGTATCCCTTCTCTCTAGTGATGTTGTGAAAGAGAAAAAAGTTTTTGATGTGCTGCGAAACACAAAATGATCGGTTGAGAGAGGTGGACCACATCAAGGTGAGAAAGAGGTTGCAAAAAAATTATTCGTAAATATAATGCCAGTCCCTTGTCTAGTTGAAAGAGGTGAGCGCACCGGCGATCGAGTTGCGAGTTCGGCAGTTGTGTTAGCGGCAATTATTTAACCTCGCAAGATAACCGTCAGCCATTCCTGCGACCAACCTCGATACGCTTCGCGATTCGCATGCGTTGACAGGTGAGGGCATGCCTTGAAAATGCTTCGTCGGTATTTTCGCGGCAGGTCGATGGCGAACTTTTTTCGGCTCACTTCCGAAACGCAATCGCCAACATTCGTCAAACGGGTTCAAGGGGAACCGAGGGTGCAAGGCAGCTTGTCGTGCCGGTCGGTGAAGGCGTCTTGATCGTTAACCCGTAGTTTCGCATTGCGAAATAGTATGAGCGGAGTGCAGAGATGGTGAGCCAGGCGGACGTAATCGTAGTTGAGTTGAAAAGGTGCCCGCGGTGCGAAGAGTCGCTGCCGCTGTCAGAGTTCGGAGTCTGCCGGGCGCGCAAGGACGGCCTGAATCTTTATTGCAAGCGCTGCATTCGCCAAAAGATTGCCTTGAGTCGGCAGGCCCTGCGCGAGTACAAGAGTGCGCGCAGCAAACACGGGGTAACGGCGGCCTCCAGCCGGTCGCGCGTGACGATTCAAGCGAAGCTTGGCTTCTCTCCTAGGCGCATCGCCCGGATGCTCAGGAAGTTGTCGCCGGCGGACCGGGTGCGCGAGGCAATTCGCTGTGGTGCGCGCACCCAAAAAGCGATTGCCCAGACTACTAAACTCCCTAAGGACGAGGTTTGCGACGCCCTGGCGAACCTGCTGCTCTGGACCCGTGAGATTCGCACCGACGTTATCAACCACACGCGAATGTATTTCGTAAACGATGTCGCAGAAGAGCTAACCAGGACCGTCAACGAGGCCCACGCCCGGCGAAAGCGCGGTCAGCCCGAGCTTAATCCGTCGTTTAGTTCAGTTGGCGTCCTGATGCCAGGTCGAAAGCCGTCCGCGAAGGGCAGGAAGCGCCCGGTGAAAGCGAACGGCAAGGCGAAGACCGCCTAAGCAGCTTGACCTTTGGCAATGCCCGGCGCAAGTCATTTGCCGAAAGCGTCGAGCACCTCCGCAGCATGATCTTCAGGCTTCACCTTACTGAAGATTTTTTTGATTTTCCCTTTTTCGTCAATCAGGAAAGTCATGCGGTGATTGCCCATGTACGTTCGACCCATGAATTTCTTCTCGCCGTAAGTTCCGTAACCTTCGGAAATCGCGCGCTCAGTGTCGGCCAGAAGCCGAAAGGGCAGTTTGTACTTCCGAGCAAATTTCTGGTGAGAAGACTCGTTGTCCAAAGAGACTCCCAGCACTTCGATGCCGCGCTTTTTGAATTGCGCGAATGAATCGCGAAAGGAACAGGCCTCTTTGGTGCATCCGGGCGTGTCGTCCTTCGGATAAAAATAGAGAACTACTTTCTTGCCGCGCAGATCTTTCAGACGCACGCGTTTCCCTTCGGCATCATTGACCGTGAAATCGGGCGCCTTATCGCCTTCTTTGAGTTTACTGTCCACTTTTGTTTGAATCCGATCGTTTTCTGAGATGAACTAGCGATAGAATTCTACCTCAACTTCAAATCCGCAACGAAACGATGATCAAGAAAAAGAAACCAGCGTCAACACCGCCCGCCTCGAGCAAGAGCAAACCGGCATCACAGTACTGGTTAGTTAAGCAGGAGCCCGAAGGCTATTCGTGGGACGATCTGGTGCGCGAGCGCGGCACCGAATGGACCGGAGTGAGAAACTTTCAGGCCCGGAACAATCTGCGCCAGATGAAAGTCGGCGATCGAGTGTTGTTCTATCACTCCGGCGAACAAAAAGCCGTCGTGGGAGTTGCTCAGGTTGCGAAAGCCCCGTATCCCGATCCCACCGCGGACGAGGCCCAGTGGGTTGCCGTGGATATCAAACCGTTGAAGCCTTTGCGTGAGCCGGTACCGCTAACGGCAATTCGTGCTCAGCCAAAGCTGAGCAACCTGTCGCTGATTCGCCAATCGCGTCTGTCGGTTATGCCGGTGACAAAAGAAGAGTTTGAGACGATTGTCGCGCTGGGCGAGCGAAAAAAGCCCAGGAAGCAATAAGCCTGGACGCTGGGGGGTCAGATCGTCAGGCTCGGCGAATGAATTTTGCGGCAAGCCAGCCCAGCGGAACCAGCACTGCCAGATGAATCCAGTCGTAACCCCCGGTAGTCGTTCCGCCAAAGTGATTACTGATCATGAGGAAGACTGCGGGAACCGCCATGAATGTGTTCTGCTTTGAACGAAGCTTGGCCTGAGCAGCGAGCGCTTCGTCGGGTTTGTTTCCGGCTTTAATGGCTTCAATCATTTTTCGCTGCGCCGGCAGGATGCGCATCCAGACGTTTGCCGCCATGATCGTGCCAAACATTGCGCCAACATGGATGTACACGGCGCGGCCACTCAAAACGCGGGTCAGACCATAGGCAGTGCCCACGATGAGGATGTAAGCAATCAACGCGAACAGCTTTTCGTTTCGTCCCAGCGGCGAAATCATCAGCAAGTCGTAAGTCAGCCAGCCGAGGATCAAAACGCCGACTCCGACTCCGACTGCCGCTCCGAGACTGATATCCGCGACATCGCGATCGATTAAGGCGCCGCCGCCGAGATAGTAAACAACAACCAGCAGCGCCATGCCGCTCAGCCAGGTCGTGCCGGCTTCCCAGCGAAACCAATGCAGTTTGCGCGAAAGCTCATCCGGCGCTTTGCGTTTCTCGACCACGTAAAAGCCGCCGCTGTGAACCATCCAGATTTGCGCCGCTGAACCGGCCGCGCACACAGCTTTCTCTTCTTCACTGAGACGCGCATCGAGCCAGGTGAAGTAATAGGTCGTGCCCACCCACATGATGCCGGCAAAGACGTGCGTCCAGCGCAGCAACAGGTTGAGCCATTCGCTGATTGTCGGACTGATCGTCACTTAGCTGCCGCGATACGTGGAATATCCAAACGGACTGATCAAAAGGGGCACGTGATAATGCTCGGACCCGCCCTCGAGTCTGAAAACCACAGTAACCTCGGGATAGAACGTCCTTTCGTTGAGCGCGTCGAAGTAAGCCGCGATTGCGAAGACCAGGCGATAGGTTCCAGCTTGCAACTGCGGCTCGCTCAAAACAAAGGCCTGTACCCGGCCGTCTCCGTCGGTTTGAGCTTGCGCCAGGTGCGACCAGCCTTCGCCGGCGTTCAGTACTTCCAGCGTCACGTCCACTCCGGCAGCCGGCCTGCCGCGCGACGTATCAAGGATGTGGGTGGAAATTGTGCTCATCCTAACCTGCCACGGAATTCAAAAGCTTTTCTAATCGCAGTCGCGTAATCTTTCGTTGCTCTTCGGCGGCGATTCCCATTTCAGTTTCGGCATCATTCTGCAAGCGCCCTTTCAGAATAGCCAGCATCTCTTTTGAAGACTTGCCGGTGGCGCAAACGATGAAGATGAAACCGAAGCGCTGTTCGTAGTCTTGATTTCCCGCCGCGAGTGCTGCCATCGTGTCGGCCGCAGCGTTCTCAATTCCTGATTGCTCCTGTGCCGACCAACTCCGCGCTTGTTCTGATTGGCCCGCGGCTGCTTTCTTCTGACCGATTTTGGGATGAGCACGAAAGGCTTCGAACCAATCTCCCTTACTCAAAGACCGCCAGATGCTGTCGGCCTTCGCCAGCAGATCATCGATGCCTTCGAAGGGCCGCGCGTCCGTCATTGCTCGCGCCCAGCGCGGAGAACCGCAGCATTTCAAGAACTCGGCCTCGGCGAGTTCTTCTGTAAGCTCATTTAGCCACTCAGCCGATTGACGCATTTATTCATTGATTCAATGGATCACTGAATCAATCATTCGATTGTCCCGAAAATCCGCAGACGACTCACGCCGCCATCCGGGAAAATATTAAAGCGCACGTGCGACGCCGCGCCTACGTCCATCACTTCATCGAACAGGTGGCGCGTGTGCGCCTGTAATTTCGTGCGCGCCAGCACCGGCTTCCAAACAAACTGCGGATCCTGCAAGGTCTCCAGCGGCGCGTCCGCGGCGTTGGAGGCTTCCAGTGAACAGCTCTCGGGGAAATTCCCTTTGAAGTGAGACGTGTCCACTTCCAGGCGTCGAATGCGTCCCGGCGTGCCGAGCTTGATGATTGTCCAATCGTGACCCGGCCCGCGCCGACGTTTCGTTTCCCAACCGTCACTCATGTTCGCGGCGCGTCCCGGCATGATCAGGTTGTGCCGATGTCCGAAGAACATGTCGCTGCACTCGAGCACCAGCCCACCATTTTCGACGGCCGCGAGATCGATTTCGCCGCCGCCTTTCTTCAGGCGATTCCAGTCAGGCACGACTTCGCCATGCACGCGCAGCCGCGCGACGCCACCGTCGGGAAAGATCTTGAAACGAAGATGAGTCCAGCACTGCGCGCTGTTCGTGGCGAACTGATTAAGCGAATCACCTTCGAGATTTGACTGGGGCAGAATCTCGATCCACGGAAGCGAATCGCTGATCAACTGTTCGATCGTGGGAACACCATCGATCGCGCAAGCCTCCAGCGAACATGCTTCAGGATAGTTGCCCTTGAAATGGCTGGTATCGACAACCACGCCGCGAATGACGCCTGACAAGCCGAGACGAACGATGCACCAGTCCAGTCCCTGCGTTCGTCGTCGCCGCGTCTCCCAGCCATCCATCCACTTTCCCAGATCGGTGTACTTGCCTTCGATGAAAATCGGAGCGGCGGGTTTGAGCAGGTTCTCTTTCGGCGCAAAGAACTCGTCATTGGCGACGAGCACCGCGCCACCCAGGCGTTCGGAAGCCAGATCGACTAGTTCAGTGAAATCCATAAGATTCTAGCCACAAAAAGGCACAAAAAGCACAAAGGGGAAAAGTCAGATCATGTGACCCAACTAAGAATGTACTTCTTGATTTGGAGCTTCTGCGCGCCGAAATTGATCAGCAGTCCGTGCTCAATTCGAGAAGCGCGAAGGTAGCCCAGCAGTTGCGCAATGTGTTCATCAACCAAACCGCGGCATGCCTTAACTTCAACAACTAACTTGTTTGCTACAAACAAGTCTGCGCAAAAGTGACCTAACAGAGTTCCGTCTTCATCGGAAACGTCTAATGGGTGCTGTTGGATAACCTGGATTCCGATCTTCGTTAATCCGTGAGCGAGAGCATTCTCATAGATCTTCTCAAGATGTCCGCTGCGAAGGAACTTGTGAATCTCGAAGCTTGTCTGGCGAATTACGTCACAGAGCTTATTAATATCGGCAGGGTCCCGAGCGTTTGAATCTCCCGGCCGGAGAATCTCTTCGAGCAACGGGCTTTGGTGATTGCTTTCTTGCATTCCTTTGTGCTTTTTGTGCCTTTTTGTGACTATTTCATCCCTCGCAAGAGAGCCTGCCCGCGAGCCGAGACAAACTCGCCGCCATCATAAACGATCTGGCTGCGAAGAAAAGTCTTTTCTACCAGCCCACGCAGAACTTCGCCGGCGTATGGCGTCAGCTTGTGTCGATGATGAATCAGCTCAGGCGCAACGCGAAACTCTCGATCAGGATCCCAGATCACTATGTCGGCATCGCACCCAACCGCGATTGCGCCCTTCCGTCGATCCAGGCCGACCAGAGTCGCCGGCGCGGCGCACAGCCATTTCGCGAGTTGATTGATGGTGAAACCGCGCTGCCTTGCTTCCATCCACATCACCGGCAGGCGAAGCTGTAGTGAAGAGATTCCACCCCAGGCCTTCATGAAATCGCCCTGCTCGCGCAATTTCATTTCCGGCGGACACGGCGAGTGATCGGACACGACCATGTCGATTGTGCCGTCACGCAGCGCGTCCCAGAGCTGTTCGCGGTTTTCACGTTCGCGAATCGGAGGGCAGCACTTGAACTCGGTCGCGCCATCGCGAATTTCTCCCGCGGCAAAATGCAAATAGTGCGGACAAGTCTCAGCCGTGATCGCAACGCCGGATGCTTTCGCTTCCCGCAACATTGGCAGCGCATCTCCTGAAGAATGATGCACGACGTGAACGCGACAGCCGGTTTCGCGGCTGAGACGAATCATCAACTCTACCGCTTCGTTTTCAGCCGCGCGCGGGCGCGTGCGCAGGAATGTGTCGTAAGTTCGCTTGACCTCGCCGTTTGATGTCTGACAACAGGCAGCTTCGATCGGGCCCGGCAGTTCCGCATGAACAATCAGCGTCGCGCCCAGCCGCGCGAGTTCCGGCATTGCTTCTCGCAGATCCTTTTCCGTGACGTTGGGAAATTCATCCACGCCCGAATGAACCAGAAAACATTTGAAGCCGACGACGCCCGCGTCCCATAGTCTTGAGAGCTCGCTCCGATTGCCTGGCACGACGCCGCCCCAAAAGGCGACGTCAATCGAACACTTTCCGCTCGCCGCCTCCAGCTTTGCTTTCAAACCGTCAAGCGTGGTCGTCGCCGGAATCGAGTTCAACGGCATGTCCACGATCGTTGTCACGCCACCAGCAGCGGCAGCGCGTGTCGCCGTCGCGAATCCTTCCCACTCAGTTCGTCCCGGCTCGTTGACGTGAACGTGCGTGTCGACGAGTCCCGGCATTACCACCGAGCGTTCGCCGGCTTCAATTATTTCGCAATCAGAAGGAATCTCTTCGAAAGCAGTAATCGCGCTGATGCGCCCCTGACTGACGTGAACGCACGCCGGGCCAATCGAGTTTTGGGTAACAACCTGGCTCCCGCGAATGACGAGATCTGGTCGCTCCATAAATAATCAGGCCCAGCTTGCCGGTGGTGGCGGTGGCGCCATCGAACGCAGCTCTATCTCGGGAAAGACGCGGCGATAAGCGGCAGCGTAGGCTGCAAAGGTGATCGGCAGAACGAAAAATACACCTACATAACAGGCAAGCACGCCGAGGATTCCGAGGCCGGCATTGAGCAGTACCAGTCCCAGGATGCCGCCGAAGTTTTTTAGCGCGGCCCGGTAGCTGGTCTTGATTGCGTCCCAACCGGAAAGCTTGCGATCGACGATCAGCGGATAGGCGAAGAGGAAGAGAACGTGGATCACCAAAGCCATGACGACTATGACGAGCACGAATAGCATCAACCCGACGAAAAACACCGCAGGCGGTCCCTGGTCCCGAGCGTAGCGGTCGTGCGGCAAAGTAGCGATGGCAAAAGCGAAAAAGATTAGGTACGATGGCACGAGAACAATGAACATCGGCACCGTTTGGATCGCAGCCGCGACCAGGCCGGGAACAAAATAGTCGAAGCCTTTGAACAGATCGCCGAATTCCACGGGCGCGCCGCGCATCTTCCCAAACAGACACAAGTACAAACCGCACATCATCGGACCAATCAGCACGATGGGCACCGCCTGGCCAATGAGTATCGTGACCAGAGCCAGGCCCAGAAACAGCCAGTACTGATCCTTGATTAGCGCCCAACCTTCTTTCAGACATTCGAAGGGCGCCACGACGCCGCTATTGGATTCCAAGGGATCTGGATTCATCATTTCGTTTAGTCCTCCGTCGGCGAATCAGTCAGCCGAGACTTATCACGAGTGCGGTCCGCTTGCAACAGATCGCCGCGCCATCAGGGAGCAGCCGTTGCCGGTCTCGCTCCGGTTTGACTATCCCTAAGCCATCCCGTTTCCGTAATCAAAGATTTCAGTTTGCCCACAATGGCGTCAGCGTAGATCGCAGAGCCCTTTCGGTTCGGATGTCCCAGCGAAGCGTACCGGCAAAGCATGCGGCGCATTTCGCGCGTCCCTTTCTGGCTGTCAGTCTCGTTTGCGGGCCGCCTGTACTGGTCGTTGCAACTCGTGACGCGTTGACGTTGACGTTCGTCGTTAGTCTTTAACGTAACTCTTCCCAACGTCAGAACGGCCAGCAGCTTTCTGAGGAACGAAGCGTTAAAGCCCCACAAGCGTGTCTCAGGAGCGTTGAACGAATACTCGGGCGGAAAAGGAATCTCAACAAACAGGACGCGCTGGCGCGAGCCTTTCGCCGCCAGTTCTTCGTTCGTTTTCTTCACCGCGTTGCCCAGCGCCGCGTTTGAAGCCTGGTACCAGGCGCGCGAAACAGCGATCAGCCTTTCGCGCAAATCTTTTTGCTTCAGCTTCGCAGGTTTTGGTCCCGGCTGATAGAACATTCTGGCCATGGCTTTCATCAGCAGGCTGTTGGGAGTTTTTTCTGAGATGATCGGAAAGTAACCTGTGACGATTACGTGCGCCCTGGAAAACGAGGATACAACTCTTCCGAGCAGCGCCTGCATTGGCATTCCGCACCTTTCCGCCGCCATCCGCTTGACGTCGTCACTTGAATTGGCGGCATTCAGCAGATTTCTGACGTCAACGTCGTTAATACAACCATCAACCAAAACGAGATCAACCTGCGACGAGTCGACGAAAACCTTCAGCGCGCGGTCAACTTCGTGATTGACAGTCGGAACAGCGGAACTCACTTCACCGTCTGGCGGCGAGTCGTTCAACGGGGGAACGTCGTTTACTCCGACGAGGGCGCCCGAATGCGCTTCGACCGTTTCGCGCACGTCCCGGTTAGTGTTTTCTTTGAGCCAACTCTTCACTTGATACCAGGCTTTGTGTTGTTCATTCAGCCCCTGGCCCCACATGATCGAATCGCCCAACACGAGCATGTTGAGCTGACGCTCGGCCGGTTTGTTTGACGCCAACGGCGGCGGGCTCTGCCCGCAAACCGACGAAGACAGGACGAGAACGATCGCCGCGGTGGCGGCGAGCGAACGCTTTGAGAGTTGCGCCAGAAGCTTCATGCGGGGGACTCGCAGCCGATTCTAACGCATGCTCTCTTGCGGGTCACTAGCAATTATTCGCGGGTGTTAGTGCGCCGCAGCTTTGGCCAACTCACGAGGCCAGTCGTAGTTTCTGAAGAAAATCTTCCAGCAGGTTGAGCGAAACTCTCATGCGGTAATCCCGCGTCGAGCGCAGATCATCGATGGGAGAAATCTCCGCCGCAAGCGCGGCTCGAGCGTCGGCCAAACTCTCGGCATCGATTCTTTTGTGCAGTAGCGTCCTTTCGGTTTGCGTGCAGCGCAGCGGAATGGGCGCCACGCTGCCCAGTGCAATGCGGACTTCGGCGATCCGGTCGGCGTCCAGGCGCGCGACTCCGGCGAAGCAAGTCTTTGAGATGGCCTGTGCTTTGCGCGTGCCGACCTTGCGATAGTAATGCGTCAGTTTTTTCGGGGCACGTGGCAAGCGAATCCCGCGCAGCAGCTCGTCCGCGCGAATGTTCATCTGTTTGTAGCCGGTGTGAAAGCTTTGATACGGGACCCAACGCCTACCTCTGGTCGAAACGAATTCGAGTTCGGCGTCGTACGCGAGCAACGCCGGCGGAGAATCCGCTGCTGGTGAAGCGTTCACGATGTTGCCGCCCAGCGTGCCGCGATTCTGGATCGCGATGCCGCCCGTTTCTTTCGCGGCCTGGCAAAGCATCGGAAACTCTCGGCGCAGCGCGTCGTGATTTTGAACTTCGGTGTAAGTCGTCAGCGCGCCAAGCGTGACGTGCGCATCCGTTACTTCAATCCCGCGCAGTTCCGTTAAATTCCAAATGTTGAGGTAGTTTCTGTGCGGCAGCTTCCCGGCTTCGAGCAGCACCATTAGATCGGTGCCGCCCGCAAAGGATTTCCATTTGCCCTCGTCCCGCGCGAGCACATCGAGCGCTTCCGATAACGATACCGGGTTTACAAGCTGATAGTCAGGAATGAATGCGCGCATGCGGAACTCGTTTAGGGGTTTTCTTCTTTTGGTGTCTTTCGGGACGTCTGCTTCGGAGATTCGATTTCAGCCATTGCCGATCTAATCATCGTCGCTAACCTCCCAGCGTCTCCAAGCCCACAAGCAAGCTTTATCCGCGCAGTGACTGCTTCTCGGGACATGTCAACTTTGTTTCTCATACTCACGTCAATTCAGTCCTAAGATGTCTGCGTCAACAAGCCGCGAAGCGGCGGCAGAGTTTAGCCCCGGGCGTAAGCCCGGGGGATCTGTCCCGTCTTGAATACGGAAGCCCCGAAGGGGCGACAGCGCGGTGCGATGATTGCGATGATCACAACTCTGCCTCTCTGATAGGCATGAAATATCTGTCGCCCGCTCCGCGGGCTTGGGTCATTTTGCAAACGGGCTCCCCGGGCTTACGCCCGGGGCTACACTCTGCCGCCGCTCCGCGGCTCATTGAATGCCTTTCATTTCGTTGAGCTGAGTGATTCAATCTCCTTCTCCCACTCATCACTTCTGGCATGCACGTACCACAGACTCGAAGATTTTCATATACCCGGTGCAGCGGCAAAGGTTCCCGGCCAGTCCGTTGCGAATCTCGTCTTCAGTTGGGTTCGGCGTGTTCTCAAGTAGATTCACCGCCGCCAGAACCATTCCCGGGGTGCAGATGCCGCACTGCGCGCCGCCGCATTCGATGAAAGCTTGCTGCACGGCATGGAGTTGCTCCCCGCTGGCGAGTCCTTCGATGGTTTGAATCGCAGCTCCTTCGACTTGCGCGACCGGCACCAGACAACTGTTGACGATCTCGCCATCGATCATCACGGTGCACGCGCCGCACTCGCCTTCGCCACAGCCTTCTTTGGTACCGGTCAGATGGAGTTGTTCGCGCACCACGTCGAGCAGACGCTCCATGGGGAAGGCGTGAAGCGTCAACTGCCGCGCGTTGACAGTACAATTGATCTCGATCTTGTCTGGCAAAAAGTTTTCCTTCGCGTCCTTTGCGAAATCCTTTGCGTTCTCTGCGTTAAAGATCTTGTTTTCTTTCAGTCTCAGGCAATCGAAGCTTCCATCATCGCCTCAGGCATCAGCGGCACGTGATTGAAACTCTCGCCGGTCGCATTCTCGATCGCATTCAAGATTGCGGGCGCGGGACCGTCCATTGGTAATTCGCCGATGCCTTTCGCACCGGCCGGTCCGTAGGCGTACGGATTCTCTTCAAAGTAAACGCGAATCGGCGGAATGTCAGCCGCGGTCGGCATGATGTAGTTCGTCATCTGGCCGTTAGCCATGCGCCCGTTCTGCCAGACGACATTTTCGTAAAGCGTCATTCCAATCGCTTGCGCAACTCCACCTTCGATCTGACCGGCAGCGAGAACCGGATTAATCACGCGACCAACTTCCTGCACGGCGACGAAGTCATCAACGTGGGCTTCATAGGTCAAAGTGTCCACGGAAACTTCCGCCACATAGACGGCCCAGGCAAACGCGCCGTAGGCGTCACCCTGATACTTCTCGTCGTCCCAATGAACGTTCGGCGGTGGTTGGTACTTACTGAATGATTTCAGCGGACCAAACTTCGCGATGTACTCACCACACGCCTTTTGAAATTCCGCCTGCGTGAACTGATCCCGCAACAGGCCGCTGCCTACCAGCGTCTGCTTCAAACCGAGCACCGCGGACTCGACCAGCTTACCGACGATCATGCACGTGCGCGACGCGACGGTCGGACCGCTGTTCGGAACATTAGCAGTGTCGGGCTGCGTTACTTCGACAAGATCGTAATCAAGGCCGAGCGCTTCGGCCGCAATCTGGGCAAAGATCGTGTTAGTCCCCTGACCGATCTCCGTGCTGGCCGACAGAATCTTGATCCGGCCATCCGTTGTCGCTTCCGCGCCGACCACTGATTGCAGATAAACTTCGCCCGAGCCGGTGAATCCCGCGCCGTGCATGAATGAGGCGAAACCGATGCCTTTCTTGATTCGCGACGAAGAATTAGAGCCCTCACTCACGGTCGGGCTACTGCCCCGCTCAGCGTTCTCCTTCGCGAACCGTTCGCGCTTCGCGTAATAGTCGCTCACCTCGAGCGCGCGGTTCAGCAAACCTTCCATATCAACTTTCTCGCGAATCGTTTGACTGGTCGCCGTCGTCTCGCCTTCATGAATGAAGTTGCGGCGGCGAAATTCTTCGGGCGTCAGTCCAACGATCGCAGCAACTTTGTCGAGATGTCGCTCGAGCGCAAAGATGCTTTGCGGCGCGCCAAACCCTCTAAACGCACCATGCGGTGGCATGTTCGTCGCCACCGCTTTGCTCTTGATGCGCACGTTCGGGCAGAAGTAAGGGCCGGCCGCGTGAATCGTGCCGCGTGAGAGCACGACCGGGGAGAGCGTGCAATACGCGCCACCATCGATCACGAAATCGATCTCCATCGCCAGCAGCTTTCCGTCTTTCGTGACTCCCGTCTTGTGTCTGGTTCGTGACGGATGGCGTTTGGTCGTAGCGACCATGTCTTCCGCGCGATCGTAGATCAGCTTGACCGGCTTGCCGGATTTCCAGGCGAGCAATGCGGCGTGACCGGCAATCATCGAAGGATATTCTTCCTTGCCGCCAAAGCCGCCGCCGGTTTCGGTTTGAATCACGCGGATCTTTTCCTCCGGCAACGCGAACAACTTGATCAGAGCTGTGTGGACGTAATAAGGGCACTGCATCGAACCCCAAACTGTGACGCCGTCATTCGGATTTGCGATGGCAATAGCGCCGTTGTTCTCGATGTACAGTTGCTCCTGCGCCCCGGTTTCGTATTCACCTTCGACGATGAAATCGGCTTTCGACCACACCTCGTCAACGTTTCCCTTATCGACCAGGAACTTTTTGAAGACGTTGTCGTCGCCCCAGATGATTTCTTTTTGCGCGAGGGAATCGTATAAGGAAAAGATTGCGGGCCGCTGTTCGTATTCAATGCGCACATTGCGGCGCGCTTCTTCGAGCAGATACTTGTCGTGATGAGCGAGCAGGACTATCGGCTCTTCAGGATGATTCACGACGCCGTCGGCGAGATAAGGCTGATCGTTGAGGATTAGCGCGACATAGTTTTCGCCGGGAATATCTTTGGCGGTAACGAGGGTGAATTCACTCCACGGAATATCGCCTTCGAAAAAAATGTTTTTGATGCGGCCGCGCGGAACGGAACTGCGCACGGTGACGCCGTGCAACATTCCGGGAAAACTCAGATCGTCAACGTAAAGCGCCTGGCCGGTAACCTTCTGGCGGCCTTCTTTGCGGGGAACGGGCTTGCCAACAAGGCTCATCAGGGATCTAAATCTCGACGGCTACTCGCGAGGCGTCGCCCGCCTGCTCGCGCGAGCGCATGGTCTCCGCCGCGCTGGTGATGCGCGTCGGATACTTTTCGTTCCAACAGGCGACGCACGCGGAGTTCGGATTGATTCCGGTGGCTTCCAGCATGCCATCCAGCGAAAGATAGCCGAGCGAATCCGCTTCGATGAATTCGCGAATTTCTTCGACGGACATGTTCGCCGCGATCAGCTCTGATTTGTTGGGTGTGTCCACGCCGTAATAGCACGGGCTGATGGTCGGCGGACAGGAGATGCGCACGTGAATTTCTTTCGCGCCGGCTTCGCGCACCATGCGCACAATCTTTTTCGAAGTCGTGCCGCGCACGATTGAATCGTCGATCAAAACGATGCGCTTGCCTTCGATCAGGTTACGCACCGGATTCAGTTTTATGCGCACGCCGAAACTGCGAATCGATTGCTTCGGCTCGATGAAGGTGCGGCCGATGTAGTGATTGCGCACCATGCCGAAACGAAAAGGCAGCCCGCTTTCCGCCGAGTAACCAATCGCCGCCGGCACGCCTGAGTCGGGCACGGGCACAACAATGTCCGCGTCAGCGGGTTGCTCGATTGCCAGACGCTGGCCCATCTTGTGTCGCGAGCGGTTGACCGATTGACCGAAGATGAGCGAATCGGGACGCGCGAAATAGACGTGTTCGAAGATGCACATCGAATGTTTCTGCGCCGACAAGGGATGCGACGAACGCAAACCATTCTCGTCGATCACGATCATCTCGCCCGGCTCGACGTCGCGAACGTAGTGCGCGTCGATCAGATCGAACGCGCAGGTTTCCGAGGCGATCACCCAGGTCTCGCCCAGACGGCCCAGCGCCAGCGGACGAAAGCCACGCGGATCGCGGATCGCGATCAGTTGCGAAGGCGTCAGGAACAGCATCGAGAAAGCACCTTCGGTTTCGCGCAGGACTTCCGGAATCGCTTCCGCCACGCTCGCCGCGCGCGAGCGCGCGACTCCGTGCAGCACAACCTCGGTGTCTGAGGTTGACGAAAAGATCGCGCCTTCTTTTTCCAGCCGTTTGCGCTCTTCGCCCGCAAACGGCAGATTGCCGTTGTGGCAGACGGCGATCTGGCCATGCTGACAGGTGACCAGAAACGGCTGGCATTCGCGCACCGAAACTTCTCCGGCGGTGGAATAACGAACATGACCAATCGCGCTCGGGCCGGTCAGACGATCGAGGGTTGCCTGATCGAAAACTTCCGAGACATAGCCCATCGCTCGCTCGGCCACCAGCCGCCCGCCGCTGGCCGCGACCATGCCGCACGATTCCTGGCCGCGATGCTGCAACGCATACAGGCCGAGATAGGTCAGGCGCGCGGCTTCCGCGTGTCCGTAGATGCCAAACACGCCGCACTCTTCACGCAGTTTGTCTTCGAGCTCATCGATCACGCCTTCAGATTATCGCGCCTTCGCATGGCTTTCAACCACGACTCGCAGAGTTGGGCAAGACAAGACTGCGAATTCGGGTTATAAATATGCCCGCGATATGCGATTCGCGACCACAAGCAACGCCGATCGCCAGCCGGCCTACTAAGGATCGAAATGCGATTACAATGATTATCGGAGAACTGAATCTTATGAGAGAACGACAGAAGTTTTGGTCAGCGCTGGCGCTGGTGGCAGCGGTCTTCGCAGTTCTGGCTATCGTGCAAGCGACGAAGACACAAGCGCGAGTGAAAGTCACATCGCCGATAGCTGGCGATGCAAAAGCAACCTTCGAATCGAAGTGCGCGGAGTGCCACGGCAAAGATGGTCGCGCCAGGACCTTCAAGTCGAAACACTTTGTCCATGCGCGAGATTTAACCAATGCCCAGTGGCAAGCAGAGGTAACCGACGAGCGCCTTTTCAATTCCATCACCAAGGGAAAAGGCAAAATGCCGGCGTACGGGAAGAAGCTTCCGGAAGATCAGATTGACGCGCTGGTGCGATACGTGCGGCAGTTCAAGAGATAAATGGTGAAAGAAAGTCTAGCGGTCGCTATCGTGAAGATCATTCTCGGCGTCGCGCTGGTTGGCGGAATGTTTGTCGCCGGCTGGAACGTCTATCGGCGCTTGCCCAGCGACGGATCGGTGGCGATGAATATCACCGCCGCTGACTCGCGCGCAGAAACAAGGCTGACTGTGATGTTACGCAGCGAAATCACGGGCGCGACTTTGAATTCTCCGGTAGACATTTATCCGTTCGATTTGGTCGCCGCGCAGCGCGAGTTTCAAGCAACGCCGCACCTGGCCAGGCAGTTCGATGATTTCCTCCTAAGACGAATGCACGGAATCACGCCTGTCAAAGCGACGACCGACAACACGGGTCGCGCGGTGGCGATATTGAGCGAGGGAAATTGGTGGCTGCACGCGACGGCTTCGCTGAGCGGCGGCGAGACGATTGAATGGCGCTTGCCGGTCAACGTAGCCAGCCGCGAACAAACCGTCGAGCTGACCATGGAAAATGCTTACGAACGCACGAAGAAATTTTGAAAGCAGTGAAGGCGCTTCGCTACCAAAATCAGAAACTCTCCGTGTCTGAGGTGCCGAAACCTCAGGTTGATGGCGAAGCAGTCGTGCGCGTGACGCTGTCTGGAATCTGCAACACCGATCTGGAAATCGCACGCGGCTATGCCGGTTTTGAAGGAACGATTGGACATGAATTTGTTGGCGTGATCGAAAGCGTGTCAGAAGCCCGACCGTCAGGGAGGGCTCGAACGGATTCTGCGCAGGATGCTGAGCCCTTGCTCACGCGCGGGCTTCTGACACCGGGCCAGCGCGTTGTCGGCGAGATCAACGCCGGTTGTGGTCGCTGCGATCTCTGTCGCGCGGGCGATCCGCGCCACTGCGCGAGGCGAACCGTGCTGGGCATCGTCGGGCGCGACGGAGCGCATGCGGAATTCTTGAAACTACCCGTCATTAATCTTCATCCGGTGCCGGACGAAATTTCTGACGAGCGCGCGGTGTTCACCGAACCGCTCGCGGCGGCCTGCGGAATCTTGGAGCGCGCATCGATCACGAAAGACACGCGAGTCGCCGTCATCGGCGACGGCAAACTTGGCCTGCTGTGCGCGCAGGTTCTGGCGACGACCGGCGTGCCGATCGTGCTGGTTGGCAAGCATCGAGACAAACTTCAAATCGCCGCCCGCCGCGGCATCGAGACGATGACGGTTGATGAAGCCCAATCGCGAGCGAAGAAGTTTGACGTTGCGGTCGAGGCTTCCGGCTCGCCCACAGGATTTGCGCTCGCTCTCGACTTGCTGCATCCGCGCGGCGTGCTCGTGTTGAAGTCGACTTTCCACGGCACGGCGGAAATGGACGCGGCCCGCATTGTGGTTGATGAAATCAGCGTTGTCGGTTCGCGCTGCGGACGCTTTGCGCCGGCGCTGGCGCTCCTCGAGAGCAACGCCGTCGACGTGGAAAACTTGATCAGCGAAGAGTTCGCGCTGACCGAAGGACTGCGGGCAATGGAGCGGGCGTCGGAGCCTGGGGTTTTGAAAGTTTTGTTGCGCCCCTGACGGGCTTGGCGCCTTCTAGTTTTTCCCCCGGCCTTTCGCTATACTGCCCGAAAGTGCTCTGGCGAAATTGGAAACGCAATTTGGCAGAGCGCAACGGGTCTCAACTGGAATTTTTCTAAGGCGGTGAATCATGTTCGACTCTTTCAAGCAAACTACTGATGCCGAAACGAAGGTTCTGCGCAAGCTACGCGTATGGATTTTGGCGATGGGCTTTGTCTGCGTACTGACCGGCATCGGCCTTGGCGCGATGCTCGCGGGCCGACCGGCTGTGGCTCAGGACGGATCGCAAGCGGCCGCGCGTACGCCGGAAGCGCTCTCGGCGTCGTTCGTGGAAATTGCCCGGCGCGTCGAGCCCGCAGTCGTGAACATCGACACGTTGCAGACTTCGCCGGACATCGCTGAGAGCGATAACGAGGACAAGACCGATCGCACTCCGAACAACCCGCTCTATGACATGTTTCGCCGCCAACCGCCGCGGCCTTCGCACGGAGTGGGCAGCGGATTCATCATCGATGCGAAAGGCTACATTCTGACCAACCAGCATGTGATCGATGGCGCGTCGCGGATTACGATCGGGCTGCAAACCGGCGAGCGGTTTCGTGGCAAAGTGATCGGCGTCGATCAGGAAACCGATCTGGCGGTCATCAAGATCGAGGCCGGCCGCGATCTGCCGGTGATGAAGCTTGGTAACTCAAACACGGGCCAGGTCGGAGATTGGGTGTTGGCGATTGGCTCGCCGTTTGGGTTGGATCAGACTGTTACGGCCGGCATCATCTCTAAGAAAGAACGCCAACCCTATCCCGGCGCAAACTTCCAACAGTTCATCCAAACCGACGCAGCGATCAATCGTGGCAACAGCGGCGGGCCGCTGGTTAACATGAGCGGCGAAGCGATCGGAGTGAATTCTCAGATCGCGACTCTGACTGGGGACTACAACGGCATCGGCTTTGCGCTGCCGTCTAACGAAGCAAAATTCGTGTCCGAACAGATTCTCGGCGGTGGCAAAGTTAAGCGTGGTTATCTGGGCGTCAGTCCTGAGTCCGTGCATGGCGAATTTGCGCGTGTCTATGGTTTGCCGGAAGCGAAGGGCGCGATCATTGCCGACGTTGTACAAGAACGTAACGGTCAGCCGACGCCTGCCGCCAA
The DNA here is from genome assembly GCA_035545035.1 of Pyrinomonadaceae bacterium. Classification (GTDB taxonomy): domain Bacteria; phylum Acidobacteriota; class Blastocatellia; order Pyrinomonadales; family Pyrinomonadaceae; genus UBA11740. The sequence goes on along the minus strand of DASZZL010000210.1, from coordinate 38,587 downwards.
AGCCGGCTTGCAAGCGAATGATGTGATCGTGGAGTTCAACGGTCAGACAGTTGGGGACGCGCAAGACTTGATTGCCAAAGTCGCCGGCACGGCAGTGGGTCAGACCGTTAACATTACTTTCCTGCGTGATACTGACGGCAAACTCGATCGCCACACAGTTAGCACGGCTCTGGGTGAGCGGCCGCCGAACGTTTTGGCGCGGGAGGGGGAAACTTCGACACCGAAAGAGAAGGAGGGAATCCTAAAAACCGCGAGCGCGCGACTCGGTCTTACGCTAAGCGAGCTTACTCCCCAGTTGCTAACGGATAAACACCTGACTGGGGTAAAGGGACTTTACGTCAAGGAAGTCGATCCAAACGGATTGGCCGCCGACGTCCGGCCGAACGAAATCTTGCCTGGCAAAGTTATTACGCGCATCAATCGTGTGCCGGTGACGACGCTGGCTGGCTTTCAACGTGTCATTGAGTCGCTAAAGCCGGGCGACCCAATCGTGCTTAGTCTTTCCGTTTATGATCGAATTTCGGATCGAGTACTACAGCAAATTGTGCAGTTCACATATCAGTGACAGGTGAATGATGACAGGTGACAGGATAAATGTCGCCGAACCTGTCACCTGTTACCCGTCACCCGTCACTTTTCAATGGCTCAGGCAAAGAAAGCACTCGCAAAGAAAGCAAGAAAATCCGCAGGGCGCGCCGCGAATCGGTCGCGCAGCAAGACGTACCAAAACTACATCGGCGGCCGTTGGGTTCCGAGCGCCGGCGGCGACTGGCTTGAGAACATCAACCCGGCCGACACTCGCGATGTGGTGGGCCGCTTTCCACTTTCAACTGAAGAGGATGTCGATCGGGCAGTAGCGGCTGCGGCTGATGCGTTTGATCATTGGCGGCGCACGCCCGCGCCGCGTCGCGCCGAGATTCTTTTCCGCCTCGGCGAAATCCTGATTCGAAACAAAGAAGCCTACGCCGCGGATATGACTCGCGAGATGGGCAAAGTCTTGAAGGAAACTGGCGGCGACGTTCAGGAAGCAATTGATTGCACCTACTACACGGCCGGTGAGGGCCGGCGCTTGCACGGGTTCACTACGCCAGCCGAAATGCCGAACAAGTTTGCGATGTGCGTGCGCCAGCCGGTGGGACTCTGCGGCCTGATCACGCCCTGGAATTTTCCGATGGCCATACCGTCATGGAAGCTAATCCCCGCGCTGGTTTGTGGCAACACAGTCGTCATCAAACCCGCTGAAGACACGCCGCTGTCAACTTACAATCTGGTTAAAGCGTGCGAAGAAGCAGGAGTTCCCCCGGGCGTCGTCAATCTGGTCACCGGTTATGGTGAAACCGTCGGCGCTGAGATGACGAGCCATCCTGCTTTGCGTTTGATTTCTTTCACCGGCTCGACGGACACGGGTCGGTTGGTTGCATCGGCCTGCGCCGAGCGCAACGCGATTTGCTCGCTCGAGATGGGTGGCAAGAACGTGATCATCGTGATGGAAGACGCGGACGTCGACAATGCGATCGAAGGCGCGGTGTGGGGGGCGTTCGGAACTTCAGGACAGCGCTGCACTGCTTCGTCGCGCATCGTTGTTCACAAAAAGGTCTATCGCCAGTTCGCAAAGAAACTGGTCGAGCGCGCCAAAGCTCTGCGCGTCGGCAACGGCGCGGATGCGAAAACTGAAATGGGTCCGGTGATCAATGAAGACGCCGTGAACAAGATATTGAGTTACATCGAAATCGGCGAGCACGAAGACGGCGCCACGCTCGCTTGCGGGGGCAAGCATCTGACCAAAGGCGATCATGCGCGGGGCTATTTCATCGAGCCGACCGTCTTCACCGATGTCGCGCCGCACATGCGCGTCGCGCAGGAAGAAATCTTTGGGCCGGTAACGTCCGTGATTCCGACGAACTCTTTGGACGAAGCGATCGAGATTGCGAACGGCGTGCGCTACGGTCTCTCAGCGGCGATTTACACCCAGGATGTAAACCGCGCGTTCCACGCGATGAACGAAACGTACACGGGAATTTTTTACGTCAACGCGTCGACCATCGGCGCGGAAGTGCACCTGCCGTTTGGTGGCACGAAAGCCACCGGCAACGGTCACCGCGAAGCCGGCACGCAGGTGCTCGATATCTTTTCCGAATGGAAATCGATTTACTTTGACTACAGTGGCAAGCTGCAGCGTGCTCAGATCGACGAAGTGGAAGTATAGAAACTAGCGGGAGCAAGAACAGTGATCGTTGGATTGCCAAAAGAGATCAAAGACAACGAGTATCGCGTCGGGCTGACGCCGGCGGGCGGGCGCGCGTTGACCGACGCCGGCCATCGCGTGATTGTGGAAACGAATGCGGGCGAAGGATCGGGTTTTGAAGATTCTTTGTACGCGCGCGCCGGCGCGACCATCATTGCTGCGGCGGACGACGTTTGGGCCGAAGCCGAGATGATCGTAAAGGTGAAGGAACCAATCGCGCCGGAATATCCGCGGATGCGCGAAGGACAGCTGCTTTTCACTTATCTGCATCTGGCTCCGGATAAAGAACTCACGGAACAGTTGCTCAAGAGCAAAGTCACCGGCGTTGCGTACGAAACGATTACCGATCGACGCGGCACTTTGCCGCTGTTGACGCCGATGTCTGAAGTCGCGGGCCGCATGGCGATTCAGGTGGGCGCGCATTATCTCGAGAAGATGAGCGGCGGTCGCGGCATCCTGCTCGGCGGCGTGCCCGGCGTGCCGGCGGCGCGCGTCGTGATTCTCGGCGGCGGCGTGGTGGGAACGAATGCCGCGAAGATTGCCGTCGGCATGGGCGCGCACGTCACGATCATCGATAACAATCTCGATCGGCTGCGCGAACTCGACGACATCTTTCTTTCAAAGATCGCGACGCTCGCGTCGAGCGCGTACATGATTCACGATGCGGTTTCGCAGGCTGATCTGATTATCGGCGCCGTGCTGGTTCCCGGCGCTGCGGCTCCGCGACTGGTCACGCGCAGCATGCTCAGAGATGTCACCGACGGCGCAGTGGTGGTTGACGTGGCGGTCGATCAGGGCGGCTGTGTTGAGACCACGCATCCCACTACGCATTCGGAACCAACTTATTACGTCGAAGGCGTGCTGCATTACTGCGTCGCCAACATGCCGGGCGCAGTGCCGCGCACTTCGACCTTCGCGCTGACGAATGCGACGTTGCCTTACGCTTTGAAACTTGCGAACCATGGATTCCAGGCCGCGGTCGCCAGCGACCCGGGTTTAAAAGCAGGAGTCAATACGTACGCGGGCAAATTAACTTACGAAGCAGTTGCTTTGTCGCAGGGGCGCGAATACACCGCGCTGGATCAGTTGGTTTCTTTAGGTTGAGTGATTCTTCCGCAAGAGACTCGCCAGACAACTCGTCAACTCTTCCGCCTTGACTGGCTTGTAAAGAAAAGCGTCGATTAGATCGTCGGGTGAAGCCGCGGCGTCCTTGTTTTCCTGTCCGGTTAACAGAACGATCGGAACATGAGCCAGCGTTGCATTGCTTCGCACGAAGCGAGCCAATTGCTGACCACTCAGATGAGGCATGATCGCGTCGGTGACCACCGCGTCAATTGGTGATGACAGCGCCAGCTTCATTGCTTCCAATCCATCGCTGGCGGTTATGACCTTGTAGCCTGAGCGCTGAAGGGTTACTTCCAGATAGCGGCGCACCGAGCGATCGTCTTCAACCAGAAGCACGCAACCCCTTGCCTGATCAGCAACAATGGCGCGTTGGGCAAGATCGGCTGGTGGAGACTCGTGCTTTTTGTCCATTGATTTTGGAAACCGAGTCGAGGCGAATCCGACGGGCCGAAAAAGGGAACCAAGGGTCGATTCCAACGTCGGACAAAACGAGAGTAAGACTCGACCTGATTCGTTGTCAACGCCATAATCAACAAAGAACGGCCGCGTTTGCTATACTTTCGCTTTTCGTTAACGCGAAGGATTTCGATGTACGAGTTCGCAGTCACACCAGCAGTAACACAGATTCGCCGCCGCGGCGTCGAGATCGCGGAAGTTGCGGCCGGCAGTCTGGGCGCGGAGCTGGAGCTTGAGTCGGGCGATCGCATAATGAGCGTCAACGGGCGCGCCGTGCGCGACTATCTCGATTTTCGTTTTCATACTGCCGGCGAGACCGAGATGGTTGTCGACGTTCGCAAGCCGAGCGGCGAACACTGGGAGCTGAACATCGAACGCGACGAGACGGAAGACTTTGGCCTCAGCTTCGAACAGATCGTTCCGCGCCAGTGCGCCAACGAATGCATCTTCTGTTTTTGCAAAGGCAATCCCGAAACCGCGCGGCCGTCGCTGTTCGTGCGCGACGAAGACGTGCGACTTTCATTTCTGTACGGCAACTACACGACGCTGACTTCGATCACTGAAGAGGAGATGCGGCGCGTGGTCGAGCAACGGCTGACGCCGCAATACGTTTCCGTCCACGCAACTGATTTGGATGTGCGCGCTTATCTGCTCGGCATCGACAAAAAGCGCGCGGACATTTCCGGGAAGATGCAAAGGATGTTCGACGCCGGCATCGAGATTCACGCTCAGGTAGTGCTTTGTCCGACCATCAATGATGGCGAAGTTTTGCGACGGACGATCGGTGATTTAGCAGAGCTACATCCGCACGTGTCGAGTGTGGCCATCGTTCCGCTGGGACTAACGCGTTATCTGAACGATCCGCGACTGACACCGGTCACGCCGGAGTTTTGCCGGCGCACGATTCGCGAGGTGGCGCGAATTCAACACGATTTGCGCGCGAGGTTGGGAACCACGTTTGCTTTTCTTGGCGATGAAATTTATCTGCGCGCCGGACGTGCGGTTCCGGGTCGGAAGCATTACGGCGACTATCCGCAGATCGAAGACGGCATCGGCATGGTGCGCAGCTTCGAAAATGAATTCAACGCGTTGATGCGCAGACTAGAGCGGCGAGCGCGGGCAGTAGCCACACCGCTAGCGAGGGCTCCGTCAGAACTCTTCGGGACGATTATGACTGGAACGCTGTTCGCTCAAACGCTGACCAGATTGGTTGAGAGGCTAAATCAGAGATTCGGAACACGTTTGCACGTCGCCGCAGTGGAGAACGATTACTTTGGCGGCGATGTCAGCGTGGCGGGCTTGTTGACCGGCGGCGATTTCGCGGCTGCGCACGAGCGCGTCCAGGGCGACTTTGCGATCATTCCGCGCGTGGCTTTGAAGAGCGACGAGCCCGTCATGCTCGATGGCATGCGAATAGAAGAATTGCAGAAACAGTTTGATGTGCCGCTTTACACCTTCGATTTTGCCGGCCTCGCGGACATGCTCTCAGCGCATGACTGGCGCACGCGTCCCTGCTCGCGGAACGCATGCACAACTGCCTGCGCTTAGAGTTTCAGGTTGATAGATCCGAGAAAGAAGAATCCGAGACAGTGGAATCAGGTGACGCTACGGGCATTACCTCAAAGAAGATTCTCGATGTTGGTTGCGGCTGGAACAAGACGCCGGGCGCGATCGGCATGGATTCAAATCCGAAGACTCACGCAGATGTAATTCACGACCTGGGCGACATCCCATATCCTTTCGCCGACGATGAGTTCGACGAAATTGTCTGCCGTCACGTCGTCGAGCACGTCCCCGACGTAATGGCCTTCGTCACGGAAATCTATCGCATCGCCAAGCCGTGCAGCCGCATCACGATCGTGGCCCCTCACTATTCAAATCCTGACTGGGCTACTGATCCGACGCATCGCAATCATCTCAACAGTTATTCATTCAACTGCTTCATCGATGATCGTCAACTGTTTCCCTTCTATACTAAGGTCAAGCTGAAACCGATCCGCACTTACGTTTCGCTGGCGAACCTATGGAGCGCTCTCGGTCTGGAATTCATTGTCAATCTCGATCAGCGTTGGCCAGCGTTTCGCTTCACGCGCAAGTTCTGGGAGTTCTATATGTGCAATGTGATTCGAGGAAAGGAACTGCATTTTGAATTCGAGGCGGCGAAATAGAGGTCTTCGTTTTCATTTTCAGAAATACGGGACTAGCTCTAAACTGAAGCGGCTTCGCTGACGCGGCTTCAGAACCGGGTGGTGTCCGCATCACCGCGTCTCTAGATGAGTTAACGAGTTCCGTTGTTCAGAAATCGGGATTAAATCCGAAATTTTGGGTTCAGAATCTCGAGCGTAGTAGGAAAAAGGAACGAAAGTACGACTCCTCTCTCGATACGCATAGGGCATGCCTCTTGCGTTGTGGCAACCGCGGATTATGCTAACTTGCAGGCGACTCGTCGGGGCAGTTAAGGCTTTAGCCTTTATCTCGGTATTCGTTCTGTCGGTTGCCGCTCAGGAAGAGTCCCAGCCGAGAGTTGATTATCAACGATCGACGGAGAGTAAGACTGGTCGAGGAAGTATTCGAGGCCGGGTAGTAATGCCGGGCGGAGCGTTTGTCGGTGATAGCGTTAAGGTGAGCTTGCTTACTCTGAGAGGAACAGAAGCGACAATCTACACGGACAGTCAAGGCTGGTTTGACTTCCCCGGTCTAATACCGGGGAATTACGAAGTCCAGGTTGAGACCGCCGGAGTCGAATACGAGGTGGTTAACCAGCCTGTACAGGTTTTCCGCGGCGCGCCGTCTATCATTACAGTTTCTCTGCGAACTAAGACCGCGGAGGCAAAGCGAGCGGCGACCCCAAGCATATCGGTAGGCGAATTCGGCGCTGATGTTCCAAAGAACGCGAGAAGGGAATTCCAATTAGCCAGCAAGGCAGCGCAGGAGAATAAGAGCGACGAAGCTATTCAACACCTGCGAAACGCCATAAGCATTTATCCGAACTTTGTAATGGCGCGCAGCGACCTGGGAGCGCAATTGTTAGCTCAGGGCAAGCTCGAAGAAGCCGCTGAAGAGTTGCGTGCAGCCATTCGGATCGATGACAAGGCTTTCAATCCAAAACTCAATCTGGGAATTGTGCTGGTTGAACAGCATGAGTTTGCCGAAGCTGCCGAGACTTTGGATCGCGCGCGCGCTTTGAATTCCGAGTCGCCATCGGCCAGCCTCTACGGTGGTATGGCCCAGATGGGACTCGGGAATCTGGATGAGGCAGAGAAGCAGTTCAAAGCGGCCTATACAATAGGCGGCAGCTCTTATTCGTTGGCCCTCTTTCATCTGGGCCAGGTTTACATGAAGAAAGGCGAGCGGGAGCAGGCCCTTCGGGCTTTTGAGAGTTACCTGCACGACTCGCCCGCCGCAGCCAACGCGGATCAGGTGCGCAAAATGATTGCGATGCTGCGGTGATCGAAGGTCTCGAAACGCGAAAAAGGATCGATTTCTTTTTGGAGTTCGAGTGATTCTAACCCCAACACTATTTAGGAGGACAGATATGAGGAGTTCACTAAGAGCGAAACCGTTAGCGTCGCTTGCGATGCTGACGTTGTTTCTGATGGCACTGATCTTCGTCTTTTCATCGTCGGTTATGGCCCAGGTCGTCTCCGGGACGCTCGCTGGCATGGTCGTCGACCCGAATGGCGCAGTTGTGTCCGGGGCGGCCGTTACGGTCAAGAGCGACACAACCGGCCTGGAGAAGTCTATGACCACAAGCAGCGACGGACTTTTCAGGGCGGAGAACCTTTCGCCCGGCAAGTACACGGTGACTGTCGCCGGCATTGGCGGTTTTAGCGGCAAGGCCGTGACTGGCGTAGACGTAAAACTTGGCCAGGTTACGGACATTAAAGTAGACCTGGCGGTAGGCTCGACCACCGCCACGGTGACGGTTACCGCCGGCACAGAGGAGATCGTGCAAAGGGACACGTCGCAAATTTCTTCGAGCTTCGAAGCCCGCAAGGTGCAAGACCTGCCTTCCAACTCTGCCGGAGGCGGGATCGACACGTTGGCGCTGCTGGCGCCGGGTGTGGTGCCGGGCTTTGGCAACGTCAACAATAACGGCGTGACTTTGTCGGTTAACGGCAATCGTGCCCGCGCAAATAACTTTACGATTGACGGCACTGACAACAATGACCTGTCCATTGGTGGTCCCAATTATTTTGTGGACAACCAGGAGATCGTGCAGGAGTTTCAGGTCATCACCAGCAATTTCTCGGCCCAGTACGGCCGCAATCAGGGCGCGATTGTGAATATCGTAACCAAGTCTGGAGGAAACAAGTTTCACGGCAGTGGTTACGAGTTCTTCCGGAGTTCTGCGACTGACGCGCTGACCAATCTGGAAGCGCGCGATCCGAGCCGCGGCGGCCGGCGTGACAAGATAGTTCGCAATGTGTTTGGTGGCACGTTGGGTGGTCCGATTAAGAAGAACAAAATATTCTTTTTCGGTTCCTACCAGATGCTCTCTGATTACGAAGACGCTACGGTGACCGGCGGCAGTCTGGCCGTGTTGCCGTCCCAGTATGCCGCTTTGAGGGCCCAGTATCCCGGCAACCCGGCGATTAACGCCTTCGTCAGTCAAAGCGCGTTTGCCGTAACTTCCGGAGGCCTCAGGACGCAGCCGCGCGGTGATACGGCAATTGAGACAGTCTGTTTGCCTAAAGATCCGACGCAACCAATTGTAATCAACGGAACCGGCCTACCTGTTATGACTAATTGTGTCAACCCAGGGGCGGGCGCTAGTGCTGCACAACTGGCCGCTTTTGCAAACGGTTTTCCGGTGCTGATGGCTCGCCCGCTCTTTACATGGAGCAGCCCTTACCGGGAACCCGAGTACTCAATTCGCGGTGACGTGAACCCAACTAAGAATGACAGCGTCTATGTGCGTTTTCTGCACCAGACCTCGACCGGAAAGGGCCAGTTGTTTAGCAATGAATTCCTGGGCGACATCCCGTTCCAGGCCAAGAACCTGAGCGGAAACTGGACCCGCCAGATCTCGTCCCACGCTTCGAACGAGTTTCGGGCAACCTACCAGAACCTCTTCGTTAAGTTTGGCGGCGGATGCACTGATGTGCTGGCCGGGTGTATTCCGGATCCTGCTACCAGCCTCGACAAGGCCTTCACCAATATCGGCTTCAGTGGATTTGGAGCCAGCGGCGGTACCGGTGTCCGGACAATCGGTCCGGCTACCAACCTGCCGCAGGGACGCCTGGTCAAGGTTCTTCAGTTCCAGGACAACTTCGCGCTTACGAAAGGTCGTCATTCGTTTTCGATGGGCATCGACCTCCGACACCTGACGAATTCGGTACCCTTTCTGCCGAATGTCAATGGGGCATTCGCCTTTACGTCGCGTGCTCGCCTCGTGGCCAACGCGCCGACGCGTGTGACCCTCGTGGCCGGACAGGAAACCCTGGACTACAAGGAGAACGATAAATTCTTCTTCTTCCAGGATGATTGGAAGTTCCGACCCAACCTGACGCTCAATCTGGGCGTGCGTTATGAATATACGGGGCAGCCGATCAATATCATGAATCAGATCACCACCGCTCGCGAGAGCAATTCGTCAACTGCGGTGTGGCGGCAAAGCCTGCCACTCAGTGCCCGCACCTTCCCGTTTATCCCGGTTGATAAAAACAACTGGGCGCCACGGTTTGGATTTTCGTATGCGCCGCACTGGGGTGAAGGCAAGCTTGCTCATTTCCTGGTCGGCGACAACGACGCGACGGTTATCCGCGGTGGGTTTTCGATCGCCTACGACCCGGCGTTCTACAACATCCTTTTGAACGTCTCGACGTCGGCCCCGATGGTGTTCAATAACACTATCAACAACAACGCCAGCCTGACGGCGCCGTCCTTTACGTTGCCGAATAACCCCACGGGCGACGTCGTACGCACGAGTTTGGGTAGTTTCCTGCAAAAGGACACGTTCGATCCGAGGCTTCTGACCCAGACGATCGTCTCACCGGATTTCCACTCGCCATATAGCGAACAGTGGTCGTTTGGAATTCAGCGGCAGGTCAATCGCAACAACGTCTTTGAGGTCCGCTATGTCGGCAATCACGGCGTTGGATTGTTCCAGACGCTGAATCGAAACCCGTTTCTGGGTACGAATAGCGTCGCTGCCAGCGGACCTTGCGCGGGACAGTTTACCAACGGCGGACTCGCACACGGCTTTTGTACCGTGCTCCCTGGGACCTCCACTGCGACCATCTTTCCCGCGTTCCCGCAATTCCTTCACGGGTTAACACCGGTTAACTGTGTGGACGACCCTGCTACACGGGACAACGAAGGCGTTTGTAACGGCCGTGCAGTTGCGGGCCTGGGTCTGATCCGTTCGCGCGAGAACACTGCCACGTCTTCGTATCATGGGCTCCAGACGCGCTTCAATGGCCGGCTGGCTAAGCAGTTGACCTATGGCGCTTCTTACACCTGGAGCAAAGCCCTTGACAACGCCAGCGAGATCTTTTCGTTCGGCGAGGGTTTCGGCGCCGCCGATCCACTCAATTATGGAAAAGGCGAACGCAGCTATTCCGGGAATGACCGCCGGCACGCCGGCTCGGCGAACCTGATTTGGGACCTGCCGTTCTTTAAGTCTCAGCATGGCTTCGCGGGCAAGATACTGGGTGGCTGGCAAGCCAACAGCACCTGGATCGCAGCGAGTGGCCGGCGCTATACGCCAGAGCAGATCTTTGGCCTTAACTTCCTGGGGACGATCGCTTATCAGGATCAAGGCTTCGACGCCGGAGTCCTTGGTTTCGACGCCGTTCGTCCGTTCTCGTCAAATCCGAATGCTCCCCCGGGATCGGTGGCCATCACAGATGTTGATGCCGCACTCTTCTCGAATTTCTTGTCGGGACTTCCTTTCACGGCGAGTCCCACTGGGTACTTCTCGTTGGCTTCGCTGGTCCAGAATGGAACTCTGGAGGTGATCGACCCGCTCAACGTTCGTTACATCTTCAACGGCCCGGGAGCCGCCAAGCGCTTTGGCAACCCGTTTGGGAACGTGGCGCGCAACTCAGTTTTGGGCCCGGTGTTGAACCAGGCCAACCTGGGTATCTTCAAGAACACGAAGCTCAGAGAGAACGTGACCCTTCAGTTGCGGGCAGAGTTCTTCAACGTGTTCAATCACCCGAATCCGGGCTATGGTGTTGCGGCTGGCGACAGCTTGCCAAACAATATCCTCGACAATAGCGCCGGAACAGGCTTCGAAGATAAGGGAGAGATGAACCTTAGCAGTCGGCGCATTCAGTTCGCTGTGCGCCTGATCTTCTAATGGATCGAGACGGCGAAAGCAGTCTCTAAAACTTAAAGGGGAGAGTTGATTTCAACTCTCCCCATTTTCTTTTCACCTCTCGGCTCTCTCGCAATTAAGGTGATAGGCGAAACAGTTGGGTGATTCTTAATTCCGAGCAGTGACGAAACAGACGGACGTGCGTTGTCTCTTACGGATTATCAGGATTGTAAGCATAGCTATCTCTCGCGTGAACTACATCACCCGGAGCGTTGACAGTGATCTTGATTCGTCGCTTTCCCTTTTTCGCCCGGTTCCTGGGATAGTAGCCCAGGCTGTATTGTTGTCGCAGCTCTTCCGCTATAAGGGCGAAGGAATGCTCGAGATCCTTTAAGCCGGCTGCATACTGGAAACGTCCACCGGAAACTTGAGCTATCGTCCGCAAGTATCGAGTTCCTCGCTCAAACGCTTTGCTGATTGGCTCACCTCTTGCGGTCGTGTAAATTGTCGCTCCAAATCCACTGTTTTCGGAAGAGAGTTGTTTACCAAGCACGTCGCCGACACTGTTGTACTGTACAGGATAGACAAGTGCATACTGCTCGTAAGCCAATGGCACCGTGCTCTCGTAGGTAGCACGAACGCTTGAGGTATCAATTCCGTCTGTCAATATCACCAAGGCCTTTCGGCCGGCGACTCGCTTTTGGTTGCCGGTCATTACTATTTCCATAGCGTCGTAGAGGCCCGTGCCACCTCCGGTGCTCACGCGACGGATCGCTTCCGACAAGACCTGCCGGTTGCCGGTCAGTTCCGTAAGCGTCCTGACGTTCTTATCGAATGCCACGATTTGGGCGCGGTCGTTTGGTTGTAATTGGTTGAGAAAAGCGAGCGCGGCGTTTTGAATGTCCTTGAGTTCGACCTTCGTGGAATCGCTGACGTCCAACATCAACACAACGAAGAAGGGCTGATCAGCCGTCTCGAAATGCGCAATCTCTTGTTCGATTCCATCTTCGAAGATGTGAAAATCTTCTCGACGAAGATTGGAAATGAACCCGCCATCACGACTCTTGACGCTGACCGGAACAGACACGAGCGCGGTGTTGACGCGCACCACATCGTCTTGTTGCTGCTCTTTAGTCTGTGATGGATTTTGCGCCTGAGCGCCAGACGAAAAGCTGCAGCCAAGCAGAGCGATCACAACCAGAGAAACAAAAGCGGAAACGCGAGAGTTCATGGCTCAGTCTTTCTGCCTATTGACCCGACGCTGCGCTCTTTGCCAAAGGCGCTCTCGGGGAAAGCGATCTTGACTTCACACGTCGGAGTCAATCGACTACGGCGAAGTCGATACTACGCGCGACTGGCCGGGCCTTTTTCCCGCCGAGCGAATCGCTGACAACTACGGTTAGGAGATACTTTCCTGGCAAGACTTTCGCCAGTGCTAACTGTCCCACTTTGATGATCTGTATTCCTCTGAGCGGACCATTCAAAGGTTGCTCCGGCTCCTGATACAGCACTTTGTTTCCCTGGCTAACAATTAGCTGTGTGCGCAACTGCGCCTGGCCGCCGATGAGCTTCGGGTTGTAAACCACGACCGCGTAGCGCAGATCCTGTTTGCGGGAAACCTGACGCACTGCCTGGAGTGGCACCGCGCCGGCGTTGCCGGTTTGGTTCGGGTCGACGGCAAAAAGAAAGACACTGCTTTCTGTCAGTTGTTTCTTTGAGAGGTCAGGTACCTCGAGGTACTTCGAGGTTGTGCCCAGTCGGCCGGTTTCGTTTTCGCGGACTACTACGCGCAGCTGAAAAAAGCCGGCCGGCAGTTCGGTATGCGCCGAATCGCTCAAGCCGTTTGCCAGCGCGCGCTTGTATTCCTCGGGAGTAAGGTTTGAGTTGACAGTTTCGCTGAAGCCGCCGCGCGCCTTCCCCATTTGATCGAAAACAAATCCCGCCACGTCAAACGAGTCTCGGTATCTGCCGTCGGCAGATTGAGTGAAATGTAGAGTCCTGGGATCAATGAAGAGATGAATGTCCAGCTCGGCCTTATTAGTGTCGAGAAACTTGTGCTGCACTAAAGTGGAAATGCCGAGTTCGGTCTTGACCAGCGGCGACACCGCCGCCCTTACGACCAGGTCTTCCTTTGTGGCCTCAGTAGATCGCGCCACATCTTCGCGCGCGAAGTAACCATCGCGCGAGTAAACGTGCGCGCCTTCGCGCCTGACCTTGACTGAGATCTTGTGAAACTTTGCGTCGAATTTTTCCGAAGGAGCATAACCTAAAAGGTAGTAACCCTGGCTGCGCGCCAGGATCTTATCCAACCCGGCGCGAAAGTTGTTCGTATTAACAGATGAAACTCCGCCCGTGGCGTTGGCAAGAGTGCGCAGTCCCTGAGCTCCGGATAACGAATCAGGGCCGGAGAGCAGCGTCATGTCAGGGGTACGTCCAAAAGCAGGATTCATGCCGCCACCCCCGACTGACTGGTTGCCTACTGTCATGCCGAGGCCGCTCTTTGCGGGCGTGTCCTGGAACCCGCGCACGCCAGGAGTCGATTGCAGTCCGCGCACATCCATCGTGTTTACTACGACTCCCGATCGCGCGGCGTTGTCCGTAACGGTATTTATCAGCGAAGCAATATCGCCGAAGAGAGGACGGATCTCTTCAACCGGAAGACTCTCCCCGGTGCTGCGGTCAATTACCACGCCTTGCTCGTTCGACTGATAAAGCGGAAGGCCTCCGGACACGAGCACTACTGACTTGCGTCCGGGCAATGGTTTTAGGCTGGTGATAACGGAGTTCACCGTTGCCAGGCCCATTAGGGTGCGAAATCCTTTGTTAACATCGTCAGTTAGAGACTCGGCATCCAAACCGCTGCTGACGATGTCGCCGGGCGTGGCGGTTTCATCGGCGGCTGTGGGCGTCGCGTCCGCCGGGGTGAAACCCGGAGCGTTGGCGGAGTAGGGATGAACTTTCGGTGTGAGCCTCGCAATCGCGCGACGGAGCAGCGCCTTGTCAGCGGTGTATTGCGTAAGCAATCCGCTTCCGCCAACGACGGGGATTATAGCTATCAGATCTCCAGCAAGCATGCGGTTGTTTACGAAGTCCAACAGCAGGTCCCGTACGCGCGCCAGATCCTCGTTGGGAATTGTCAGGTCGTCAATCACAAAAGCAGTGACGCGCTTCAGGTCAGCGGCTGAGACGCCGGCTGAAGGCACTTCGATCTCGGCTCCGCGCGGCAGCGATGGCGGCGCTCCTTCGATACGTTTAGCCGTGTCCACGCCGACAAACTCGAGAAATTTGAGGTCCTGCCTCTTGCCGTTGTCGTAGAGTTCGAAGTCTTCAAGCTTCAAGTCCTTTATGATCTGGTCGCTCTTGTCGGTGACGACCGCGTCGGTCTGCACCAAATTCGTGGTAATCCGAATGACATCTTCAGGCGCGATTTCCTGTTGCGGTTTCTGAGGAGTCGGTGGCGTTTGCGCCAACACTGCGGACATGGCCACGCCGGCCGACAACATTAAGGCTACAATCCGTTTCATAAAGGCACCTCTCACTTCTCGATTGATGGGTCACGACGCCTGGGTTCTGCTGGGGCGACCGATTATATTTTATTCTCCAATGCATTACTACACTATCGCTTCGAGTGTCTTATGATTTTGCGCTGAAACATCGGGATATCATGAAGTGAGTCGGGCCACCGATGACGCGATTGAGTTCAAGAAATTGCAAGAAAATCCAGAAAAATGAAAGCGCGAAGACTCTCGCGCCGAGAAAGCCAGCAAAAACTCCGAAAGAGAGCGATTTAACTCCTTTGCCCTGATGGCGCGGCGTTTGCCTCTGGGAAAGCTGAGCATTTGCCCTTTGGTTTCGAGCAGTCATTCATAGCCTTTCCGTGGAACCATTAATAAGCAGACTCGGTCTTCAAACAAAGTGCCAAGCGACGCTTTCTGCCGGGCGCCTAACAAATAACCTTAACTTTCTTGGAGGAGTCCCCGCGATGAGAAATTACTTGCCAAGGTTCTTTTTCGTTTTGGCGATCGTCGTCGTGTTCAGTCTGTCAGCATTTGGGCAGAACACTTCGACGGGATCGCTTACTGGAACTGTCGTTGACCCGCAGGGTCTTGTCGTCGTGGGTGCGTCGGTGACAGTTAAGAGTGTTTCTAATCAGGAATACACGGCCGTAACGAATGGAGAGGGAACTTTCACAATCCCCGCTCTCGGCGACGGCGTTTATTCCGCAACAATTGTAGCGAAGGGTTTCAAACAGGCCGTAGTTACCGACATCAAGGTAACTGTCGGTACACCTTCCAGCATCAAAGTCGCTTTGGAAATCGGCGCCGGCACCGAGACGGTTACCGTCGTGGGCGGTGGCGAACTGGTGCAGACGCAGACGGCCACTGTGGGCACCTCGATCACGGGACGCCAGATTACTGAGCTTCCGTACGCCTCTCGTAATGCGCTGGACCTTTTGCTCTTTCTGCCCGGAACGTCAACCGCCGGTCGTCCCAGACAGTCGACCGTCAATGGGCTGCCAAAGGCCATGCTCAATATCACGCTTGATGGCATTAACATTCAGGACAACGTGCTGAAAGGCTCGGATGGGTTCTTCACCATCATCCAGCCCAAGACTGACGCCATCCAGGAAGTCAGTGTCTCGACCTCGACGCCCGGAGCTGAGAGCAACTCTGAGGGCGCCATCCAGATCAAGTTCACCACCCGTCACGGGGAAAGCGAGTTTCACGGTAGTGGCTACTGGACGCATCGCGATAAGTCGCTGAATGGAAACTTCTTCTGGAACAATGAACTATTAGCGCCCAAGCCGCACTTTGACAACATTGCGCGGGCGAGCGACAGAGCGCCGCGGACTAACTCGCTGCTCAACCAGCCAGGCGTCAGGGTTGGCGGTCCGTTGATCGTTCCGCATTTGCTGAAGAAGGGGAAAGCTTTTTTCTTCATAAACTATGAAGAGTATCGGCTGCCTGAGGCCCAGCTACGGACACGCACTGTCCTTAGTCCGTCGGCGGTTTCCGGTATTTTCACTTACGGGACGCATGCGATTAGTCTCTACACCGTTGCGGCAGCGAGTAATTGCGGCACAACACTCGTGCCCGTTGCTTGCGAATCAACGCCCGATCCGACGATCGCCGCGCTCCTCGCGTCAACACGAGCGGTGGCGGGGAGTTACAACGTCCTCACCGACCCGAACCTTCAAACGCTGAGCTTTACTAACCAGGGCGGACAAAAGCGGCAATTTCCAACGGCGCGGTTCGACTTTGAGGTTAACAAGAATAACCACATCGACACGATCTACAATTATCAGATATTCCGCTCCAAGGTGGACTTTCTGAACAATGCGGATCCTTTTGCTCCGGGCTTTCCGAACTTCGGTTCTCAGGACTCGAATCGCTATTCGAGTTCCACGGGCTGGCGCAGCACGATCAAATCAAATCTTGTTAATGAAGCAAGAGTTGGCGTGCAGAACGGCATTGTGCTTTTCTTTCCACAGAACAACGCTGGTCAGTTCACAAATCAGGGCGGCTTTTCTCAGAACATTAACGCGCCGACCAGTGTCGCTAATGTAAGCCTCGGTATCTCCACTGTAACCACCATCAACAATCCGCAGCGTCGCAACACGCCGACGAACCAGTTGAGTGATAACCTGAGTTGGATCAAGGGCAAGCACACCTTGAACTTTGGCGGCGACATCTCTTCGGTTAGCACCTTTTTGCAGAATGCCGTCAACGGCGCGGTGCCCACGATCGGCTATGGTCAGGATACGTCCGACGTTATCGAAACCGCGATGTTCACTGCCGGAAACTTCCCGGGGTCGACCTCAACACAACGTAATCAGGCAGACGCGCTTTACCGCGTGCTGACGGGACGTCTGTCGTCGATTTCCCACACCGCTTCTCTCGGCGAGGACGGAACGACCTACACTCTCGACCAGACGCGAATTCAGCGGTACCGCCAACGGGAGTTCGGCCTCTACGGACAGGATTCGTGGCGCTTCAGGCCGAATCTCACTCTGAACTTCGGACTGCGCCTTGAGACCGTGTACGCGCCGATCTCGCAGAATAAGGGGCTGACGCAAACCACTTTTGCGGGATTGTTTAGCTCGTCAGGCACTGACCTTTCGGCCTTGTTCCGTCCTGGCGCCACCGGTGGTTCTTTGACGACGTTCACCCCGTTGCCCCCAGGCCTGCATCCTTACAACACCGCGCACAACCTTGCTCCGACCTTTGGCTTTGCCTATCAGCCCAACTTCAAGCATGGGTTGTTAAGGCGTCTGGCCGGGAACTCGGGACAGACGGTACTTCGCGGAGGCTGGGCGATGGCCTTTGACCGTGAAGGTTTGAATCTTGTGTCGAGCATCTTGGGAGCTAACTTTGGCGGTACCGTTAGTTTGACGCAAACCGCGGGAACGAGTTTCGCGCGCGGGTCGCTGTTTAGAAGTTTGCCTGCAGCTCCCGTAATTCCGGTGGTGCCGTCGACGCCTGCTGTGCTTGACCGGGGCTCGGCCAACGCCTTTCTACCCAATCTCAAGACTCCGTACGTGATTTCGTTTAGCGGCAGTATTCAGCGCGAACTCAACAAAGACACGGTGATCGAGATCGGGTACGTAGGCAACCGCGGCCACCAACTGCTGCGCCAGTTCAACCTTAATGAAATCAACGTAATCGAGAACGGTTTCACTAATGAGTTCAGGCTTGCGCAAGCTAACCTGTTGGCAAACATCGCGGCGGGCCGCTGCCAAACGGGGGTCGTTGCCGCGGGTTGCTCGGCAAACTTTGCGTACTTCGGCCCGGGTACCGGAACGTTCCCGCTGCCATTTACCCTTGGGTACTTCTATGGAGCGGGACTTGGAACTATGGCCAGTCCTTTTTACGATCCAAGCAACCCAGCGCAGTACACCAACTCGTTCTTCCGCAACGGTAGCTTCACGGGCGCTCTGGCTTCGACAAATTCCGCACCGTTAACCTTTGCCGGTTTGCTCAATAATCCGCTTAACGGATTAACAGGAAACGCGGCGGCAGCCAATGGCAGTGTACTGGGGCTTAACAAATTCCCGTCGAACTTGTTCATCGTCAACCCGCAAATGGCCATCAACGGTAGTTTCCTGGTCAACAATGATGGCAAGACCTGGTATGACGCTTTCACCGTGGAACTTCGCCGTCGTCTTTCGAAGGGTATTCTGGCCAGCTTTAATTACACCCTCTCGAAAGCACAGGGTAACGAGTTCGTCAGCAGCGCCACCGCTTCCGCTCAGCCGAACACGCTTCGCAATACCTGGCTGAACAAAGATTTTTCGCCGTTCGACCTCCGCCAATCGCTCAAGGGAAGCTATATCGTCGAACTTCCCATGGGTCGAGGCAAGAAGTTCATGAGCAACGCGCACGGAATGGTAAACCATCTCGTGGGTGACTGGACAATAAACGGAACGATGCGCATTTCGAGCGGTGTTCCCTTGAACCTCGGGAACGTTCAGCTTGTCGGAATGACCCGGAGCCAGCTCGAGGATAACATCCGGATTCGCAAGACGGTGGATCACAAGGTCTTCTGGCTTCCGGATGATATCGTCCAAAACACGATACTCGCATTCGCCACCACGGGTACGACCTTGACCGGTTACTCGGGTGCGGCGCCCACGGGAAGATTCATTGCTCCCGCTGGGCTCAATTGTCCGCAGCAGTTTAGCGGACAGTGCGGGTTTACCACGTTGATTATCCACGGGCCGCGTTTCACGCGTTTTGACGTGGGCATCGAAAAGAAGTTCAAGATCTCGGAAACGAAGAATTTCGAGCTTCGGTTCGAGTTCCTGAACGCCTTGAACAATATTGACTGGAGGCTCGGTTCGTATAACAACGACACCGTGACCATCGGTGCCAATAACGCTGACATACCGACGTATTCGCTCGCAACCTTCGGCCAGTTGTTGGGTTCTAACACAGCCTACCGCGACGTTTCAACAACCAACGATCCGGGTGGAAGAGTTGGACAGATCGTAATGCGTTTCAACTTCTAGTCTTTCACTCACTTGATCCAAAGGGAGAAGAGCCAGGCATTTGCTCTTCTCCCTTTTTTCTTTATGAGAGTTCTCGGCGGTTCGCTTTTCTCTTCACGATCTCACGCCCCAAGCAACCCCGCGCCGATTGATCGGATTCAGACTTGCAGAAGCAAAGGCGAGGTTGCTAGAGTCTGCATCGCGGATTCATGCCGGTCGCTTTGGCTTTTGAAGACGTTCCAATTCTGAGGCAGTATCTTTTCGTGACTGGCAGTTCGTAACGAAGAACAGGAGCAGAGATCGTGCGTAAACTTGCAACTGCGACGCTCATGACGGCGCTATTAGCGGCCGGAATCGGGGCACAGCAGAAGCCCGGCGCGTGGACTGAGTGGTCTGAGAAAGACGCGGCAAAAATCCTTAATGATTCGGCCTGGGGTCAGACACAGACCGACACGAACACCTCAGAGATGGTCTATTCCCCGACCGTTGGCTCCGCAGCCGGTTCCACCGGAAGCCGCCCGGCCCGTACCACGGGAATGCGCGATGAACAAGCGGACAGAAACCGCAGCCGCGCGACTGAAGGCGCGTACAATCAGGCCGTAGCGATCAACTATCGAATCAGATTCCTTTCGGCCAAGCCCGTTCGCGAAGCTCTGGCAGCCACGATTCTCCAGCAGAAGACTTCCGCGTCCTCCGAACAAGTAAAGCGCCAGATGCAACAATTCATCGACCGAAACTTCGGTGACTATATCGTCGTTGCAGTGAGCTATGACGCCTCAGATCAGCGTCTTGCAGGAAAAGCTTTTCAGGATTTCAACACCGCAATGGCAGACACTCTCAAGAACAACACTTATCTTGAGAGGAGGGACGGCAAACGCGTCTTTCCTATGGACTACCGCGCGCCGGTTGATGACGGCATCGGGGGCAAGGTTCGTTTTTCCCAGAATTGTCGATGGTCGAGCCTTCTTGAACCGCGAGAGCGGCGACGTCCGGTTCTATTCGGAAGTCGGCGCGAACGTCAAGCTAAATCTACGCTTCAAAGTTGCGGACATGGTTTACCAGGGAAAGTTGGAGTATTGACGAATTGACTTTCGCCGGCGGCGATGAGATCGTCGCGACATTCGCGCCACAACAGCGAGCCATTGCAGCAATCAATAACTTAGTTAGAAAGGAAAATCCAAATGCGCAAAAATTCAATCGCAGCGCTCACCATAGTACTCGTCATGGCTGGCGCAGTTTCAGCACAGAAGCTCAAGCCCTGGGGTGAATGGTCTCAGAAAGATGCGCAGAAGATGCTCGACGATTCTGCGTGGGGGCGGACCCAGACCGAAACTGATACCTCGCAAATGTTTTTTAGTCCCACCACCGCTCCCGGCGTTAACGGCGCTCGCAGCACCTCGAACGATAGTTCCCGCCTAAGACAGGGCGCGACGAATCAGGCGGTCCCTCTCAATTTTCGCATCCGGTTCTTTACCGCCAAGCCTATTCGGCAAGCCTTTGCGCGGATGATTGCGCTCAAACAGGCCAATCTGACTAAGGAACTCACCGCGCAGCTAACGGCCTGGTCCGATGCTCACACCGACGATTGGATCATCGTGGCCGTCGCCTTTGACTCCACCGACCAGCGTTACTCGGGTCCGGTGATGCAGGCTTTAGGTTCCGCCACCATGGCCACCGTCAAGAACAGTACCTATCTTGAGCGCAAGGACGGCAAGCGAGTTTTCGCGAGCGATTACCAGGCGCCCGGCAGCGACGGTGCCGGCGCAAAATTCGTCTTTGCTCGCACGCTTGACGGCCAACCGTTCCTGAACGCAGAGGGCGGCGAGGTTCGCTTCTACTCTGAATTCCAAACTGCCAAACCCCCCTTCAAGCTCGACATGCGCTTCAAGGTCGCCGACATGATCTACGACGGCAAGTTGGAATACTGAACTTCAGCAAACGGTGAACAGCGGCGTTGCTTCTGGTGGAGCGACGCCGCTTTTGTTTTGTTCCCTGAGCATCCTGTCGGCCGACAAGTCAGTTTGATCTGATCCACGACTGCGAAAAGCTTGATTCAGCTTCGCAAAACGAGGATGATTCTCCGGCGAATGAATCCACTCAATGACCAACTGTCCCTCGCTCCTCTGGGCGCCGGCGATCTGATCGACCGCGCTGTGCGGATGTATCGCCATCATTTCTTTACCCTGATTCGCATCGCCGCGCCGCCGGTGCTGGTTTCTGCTCTGGGCTCGACGATTACGACGATCGCATTCCGCGAGATCAGCGCCACCGGTAGCGACATTCGCCTGGCGCTTTACGTGTTCATGCTCTTAGGTGGCGGCGCGATCACAATTTGCGGATCGCTCTTCAGCGTGATCGTCATTGGCGGAGCCACGCGGAACCTTGTCGCTCATCTGCTGTCTAATGAACCGGTGAGCGCACGCGCGACCTACCGCGCCGTCAAGGAACGGTTCTGGAGCCTGCTTGGTGGTTCGATTTTGGTTGCGCTCTGGCTGGGGCTGGCGGCCAGTGTCGCTTCCATGGCCTGGTTCATGGTGTTCGCGATCATTTCGATTACTTCGGCGTTTGCTGCGTCTCTGGGTTGGGTGTCTGGTGTTGTGTTCGTGATTGGGGTGATCGCGTCGACAATCCTGGCGTTGTGTTTGTTCTTTCTGCTGGCGGGTCGCGTCGCTTACGTGCCGCAGGCCATGCTGGTCGAAGGCCGCACGGTCTCTGGGGCCATTGGCCGCAGCTTCGGTCTCGCGAGCGGCAACGTGCGTCGCTTGATGGCCATGACGCTCTTTACTGTTTTCGCGACTTACTCAGCTCTGATGTTGCTGATTATTCCGCTGTACTGGTACGGCTATCTGAACGGCGTGGACATTTCGCCTTTCAGCAGATTCGAACAGCCGGCCTGGTACGCGATTGGGTACGAAGTAATCTGGCAATGCAGTCACATCCTGCTCGCGCCGATCTGGATGCTGGGACTTTCGTTGCTCTACGTTGATGAGCGCGTGCGACATGAAGGTTACGACGTCGAACTGATGGCCGCGCGGCAACTTCCCGAAATGCCAAAACTCCAGGGAGTCGTATCGCCTTTCGCGCCCGCGCTGGTCACGGGGCGCGCCCCGAAATTCGTTCCGCCGCCACCCGGTCAGATGAATACAGGCAGCGTGTTGGGTTTGAGTTAAACCAATCGAGATGCCCGCAATTCCTAAACCCGGACGGAAAGCATCCATCTTCGTTGTGGCAGTCTTCGTCTTGTTGAGCTGCGTTGCCCGCGCGAGCGCAGTCACACTTGAGGATTACCGGCATCAAGTCTCGCGGGCGCTTGCCTCGATCGAGGAGTTACGAGCCGCATCTGCTGAAGAGTATCCGTCGCAGCGAGAACAATTCGTCGCGGCAACGATCGCGCTCGTGCGCGCTGAATTGCCTGCGCAGGAAACTGTTCTGCTCGGGCGGCAAACCGTGGCGGTGGACAACACGTGGCTCCACGAATTGCTGAATGATTTAGAAAAGATCAAAGGTGACAACGCGCGGCGGGTTGCGCTGCTCGCCCGCATTGACGAACGTCTGCGCGCCCTCGGCGAGCGATTGGATGAAATGCAAAACGGAAAACCAGGCGCCAGTAAGGACGATAACAAAACGCGCCTTACGGAAATTTTGCGGCGCTCCGAATACAACAAGCAGGCTGAAGAAGGCAGCGCTCTCACCCGCTTATTGAACAGATTCCTGCGCTGGTTGGCCAGTTTGTTTCCGAAAACGAAGCCGTTGCAACCGGGAAATGCAATGGCTTTGTCGAGAATCGCGCAAGTTGTCGTCATCGGCGTGAGCCTGGCGGCGATTGGATTCCTGATTTGGAAATTCGTGCCGCGATATCTGCGCAACCGCAGCAAAAAGAAAGCTAAGCGCGAGGCGCGCATCGTGCTGGGTGAGCGGCTTGAGCCGGATCAAACCTCCGCGGATCTCCTGGCGCAAGCTGAGTCCCTGGCGCGCTCGGGCGACCTGCGAGCCGCGATTCGCAAAGCTTACATCGCGCTGCTGTGTGAGCTTGGAGATCGCAAAGTCATCAGTCTGGCGCAGCATAAGACCAATCGAGATTACCTTGGTGCGGTGCGCGATCGACCTTCGCTGTTCAGCTCGATGCGAGGTCTTACTAATAGTTTTGAAATTCACTGGTACGGTTTTGTCCCCCCAGACGAAGACGATTGGAAGGAATTTCGAAACGGTTATCAGCAAGCCCTAAAGACGCCGTGATGTTTCTTTGTCTGGCACGCGTTCACACTTGGGGAAGACACGGTTTTCTCTAGCCCAGGCGTTCACGCCTGGGTGAGCGAAGAAGAATGATTGACTCAGCCTCCTTCAGGAGGCTTACCGCGAGGAACGTTGTCTGAGTTGCTAGAGCGACCTGAAGGACGAAGACGATTGGCCTGAAGGCGTGATGAAAGCCTCCTGAAGGAGGCTAACTGCGATAGGTTTAATCGCGTACCCCAGGCGTGAACGCCTGGGCTAGAGAAAATAGAGCTGCTTATTACTGTCTCATGCGTCAACGTCTGGCAATCATCATCACTGTCGTCGTCGTTCTGGTGGTACTGATCGCACTCAACGCGGCGTCTTACGTGAAGGTCGAGCAGCCACCGGACTCGGAGCAGTCGCCGGATCGCTCCACGTTCAACTCGGGCGCGACGGGCACGCGCGCGCTTTACGATTTTTTGCACGAGTCGGGCTATCAAGTCGCGCGCTGGCGCGAATCGCCGTCATCGCTCTTGAGTTTCAATGGACCAAAGCCGGCGACGCTCGTCATTGTGGGCCGCACTCTCGTTCCCTTCACAAAATCCGAGCGCGAAGAAGTTCTGCGTTGGGTTGAGGGTGGCGGCCGCCTGGTTATCATCGATCGCAATCCGGATCACAGTCTGCTGCCGGCTTCGGATGAATGGACCATCGCCACGCAGGTTTCGAGTTACCCGTCGTCCGAACTCGACCCGACGAATCTCGAACAGATGACCGCGGGAGTGAAGCCGCTGACTCCCGCGCAGCCAACGGCTTTTGCGCGGGAAGTTGAAACGGTTCTGCCATCGCGTTTTGCGGCCGCGATCACGGTTGCGCCAAATAAGAATTCGAAGGACAAGCAAAAGTCCGGCGACCAACCGAGCGGCAAAAACAATTTCCACGGAGGCAACACGGCAGAGCCCGCTGAAGAAGCGGGCGATCCAGAAGAACCGCCTCCCGCATCCGCAGGCGAAAGTGATCAATCCGGGAAATCGAAGTTAGCTGTCTCTCCCGCGCCGGTTGTTCACTTTGAGGGGGAGCGTGGCGCTCTGCTGGTCGATTATCCGCACGGTAGGGGCCGCATCGTTCTGCTTTCAGATCCATTCATCGTCGCCAACAACGGCGTCAGTCGCGCCGACAATCTGCAACTCGCGATCAACGTAGTCGCCGGCTATGGCGGACTCGTGGCGTTCGACGAATTTCATCAAGGCCACGCCGCTACGCACAACGCTTTGATTCAATATTTCGAAGGCACGCCGGTGCTGGCGCTTTGCGGCCAGCTCGCCTTGATTGGCCTGGCGATCGTGTGGTCGCGCGGGCGCCGGTTCGCGCGGCCGCTGCCCTTGCCTCAAATCGATCGGCGTTCGAGTTTGGAATTCGTCGCTTCGATGGCTGAGCTGCAACAGCGCGCCAGGGCGCACGATCTGGCGCTAGAGAATATCTACGGACGAGTGCGCCGCGCGCTGGTGCGCCATGCGGGCCTCAACAACAGCAGCCCGCGAGCAGAAATCGCGGCGCGCGTGGCAGCGCGATCGGGTCTCAACCGGCCAGAGCTTGAATCGCTGATGCGCAAGTGTGAAGAGACGATCAACGGCGCGCCCACGAACGGCAAAGAAACGTTGCGGCTGGTAAAGCGTCTGCGCCAGATCGAATCCAGGCTCGGACTGGGAACGCGCGCGCGCGACGCCAGACAAGCAGCCGAAACACTTTGACTAATTCCGTTCTTTAGGCTTTGATCGTGGCGCGCAAAACAAAATGCCACGAACAACTTAAGCACAATGCCCGATAAGCACCTCAATTACAGAAAGGACTGGTGAAGATCGAAAGGGCGGAAGGTGATTCAGGTTTCTTCATCCTTCATCCCTCATCCTTCATCCTTTGAATCGTGCCTGAATACGTTTCCGCGACCATCGCACACATCCGAAACGAACTGCGCAAAGTAATCGTCGGGCAGGACGAGCCCATCGAACAAATTCTCGTCGCGCTGCTGGCCGAAGGTCACGCGTTGATCGAAGGCGTTCCCGGAACGGCGAAAACGCTTACGGTAAAGACGCTGGCACGCATTGTTAACGCCGGCTTTGGGCGCATTCAGTTCACGCCCGACCTGATGCCCTCGGACATCACCGGCACGAACGTCTTTAACATGGGGTCGTCGAGCTTCAGTTTGCGACGCGGCCCGGTCTTCACGGACATTTTGCTCGCCGACGAAATCAATCGCACGCCGCCGAAGACGCAGGCCGCTCTGCTCGAAGCAATGGAAGAACGGCAGGTCACGATCGACGGCGAAGCGTATCGGCTCTCGCCCATGTTCACGGTGCTGGCCACGGAAAATCCGATCGAGTACGAGGGCACTTACCCTCTGCCGGAAGCGCAACTCGATCGTTTCCTGCTCAAGATTTTGCTCCCCTATCTTTCTGCCGACGAAGAGCGTCAGGTAGTGGCGCGTTGGGACGCGGGCTTCAACTCTCGGCGGCTCGAGCAAGTGGACGTTCAGCCGCTATCCGAAGCGGAAGCGATCTCGCGCTGTCGCGCGGAAGTGAACAACATGCACATGGAGCCGGGCGTGCAGCGCTATGTCGTGGATATCGTCCGGCGCACGCGCGACCATCCGGCCTTGCATTACGGCGCCAGTCCGCGCGCGGCCGTGGCGTTGTTGTTATGCTCGAAAGCGCTCTCTGCGATTCGCGGTCGCGACTTTTCAACGCCAGATGACGTGCGCGACATCGCGCGACCCGTGCTGCGCCATCGTTTGACGCTACGCGCCGAAGCCGAGCTGGACGGCGCCACGCCGGATTCGGTAATCACAGACATCCTGCAATCAGCGGAAGTTCCAAGATAATGCGCTTTGTTTTCACGAAGCTTTTCTACGCTCTGCTCGCAGTTGGCTTCATTCCGCTTTCGCTCTCGTGGGGCCGGCCAATCCTGGGCTGGGTGACGCTCACGTATGACCTGGCAATTATCGCCTGCGCGATCTTCGATGCGTGGAACAGCAAACTTTCAAAGGGAGTGAGCATCGAGAGGCATTTCGGGGGCCGCTTTGCGGTCGGCGCTGAGACTGAAGTACGCATCGAGATCGCGAACCACACCGCGCGCGATATCTCGCTGATCGTAAAAGACGAACACCCGCCGCAAATGAAACTGTCCGGCGTGCGAGAAGCGCGTCTGAACGTCGATGCACAAACCAGCGCGGCGCTGGTTTACAGTTTGACGCCACCGAAGCGCGGGCAATTTCAGTTTGGGCGGATTGCAGTCCGCCATCTTTCACGCTGGCGGCTCGCGTGGCGCGAAACAATCGCCGGCGAGGCGATTACCGTGAAGGTCTATCCCAACATGCGACGCGCGCGCGAAGCTGAATTGAAAGCACTGGGCGCGCGCTCTTTTGTCGCGGCGCGGCGCAAATCGCAATGGCGCGGCGAAGGACGCGACTTTGAGTCGATGCGCGATTACGTGCGCGGCGACGAGATGCGACACATTTCGTGGACTGCCACGGCTCGGCGCGGCAAGCTGGTGACGCGGCAATATCAGATGGAGCGCGACCAGACGATTCTGATCGCGCTCGACGCCGGGCGTTTGATGACCGCGCGGATTGAGGGCGAAACGAAGCTCGATTCCGCGGTGCATGCGGCGCTGGCGCTGATGTCGGCGGCCGCGCGCGCCGGAGACAACGCCGGACTGCTGGTTTTCGGCCGGCGCATCAAGGCTTTTCTGCCACCGAAGCGCGGCGCCGAGCACCTCGACGCCGCCCTGGAAGCCTTGCACGCGATCGAGCCGGAGATGATCGAACCGAGCTACTCCCGCGCTTTTGAGTTTATCTCCGCGAATAGCCGGCGCCGTTCGCTCGTTGTCGTGCTTACGGACCTGGTTGATGAAGAAGGGTCGAGCGAGCTGCTTTCATCGTTGAAGCTGCTGCGCCCGCGTCATCTGCCGCTCGTCGTCACGATCGCTGATCGAGATCTGAAAGGCGTGGTGCGCGAAAGCCCTGAGAACGAGCGCGAGATGTTCACCCAATCCGTCGCTGAAGAGATCATTCACCTGCGCGAGGCGGCTCTGCGTCTGGTTGAGTCGCAAGGTGGCTTGGCGCTGGACGTGACGGCGGCGGTGCTGGCCCCGAAATTATTAGAAACTTATTTGCGAGTTAAGGAGCGCGGTCTTCTATAGGCTCTCGTCCGGCGAGAAGTAAGTACGAATACAGAGCGATCCCAGTAATCGCGCCAATGCTGATCTTGATTATCGTACTGATCGGCTGAGGCGAAATAAAGCCTTCGATAATTCCCGCGATAATCAGCAAAGGCACGCAACCAACAATCAGACGCACAGCTTCCATCCCGCGCGACTTCAAAGCGTCCCCGCGTGAAAGATCGCCGGGCATCAAAAGCGCCGTGCCAATCAAGAGGCCGGCGCCGCCGGAGATGAAGATACACGACAGCTCAATGACGCCGTGCCCGACCATGAACGTCGCCAGATCGTTTCCAAATCCAGCCCGATAAGTCAGCGCGAGGATGGCGCCGACCATTGCGCCGTTGAATGCCAAAACATATAGGGTACCGACGCCAAGCAACGCCCCCAGCGCGAAAGCGTAAAAGGTCACGCGAATGTTGTTAGTGAAGATTTGACTGGAACCGATCTGGTTCGCCTGGTTCAGGTCTTCCCACCAATGCGTGCGCTGGTTGATGACGACCTCGCGAAACGACGGACTGATTCCCGCGAACTCAGAAAAGTCCGGATCGTGCCGCGTGCCAAAAAAAGCAATCAGGCTGAAGAGCATAAATACGCCAAACGCGGTCGCCGTATAACGCCATGTCCGCCGAAAGGCGAGCGGAAAGTCGCGCGTGAAAAAGTCGCGGATGCGGCCGTACCCTTGCGCGTCGGCCCTGTAAATACGGCCGTGGGCGCGAATTACCAGGCTATTCAGATAGTTAATGAGGCGCGGATCGCGCGATTCGGCGCGGGCAATCGCCAGATCCGAAGCCGTCCGGCGATAAATCCTCCCCAACTCGCGCACTTCCTCCCGGTGCAGACGCCGTAGCGTCATCCGGTCGAGAAGTTTCAGCAGCTCCTCGAGCCTTTGCCAGGCGCTCTTGCGTTCGTTGATGAAACGATCGATAGGCATCGTCGATTGCCAATTGCCGATTTCCGATTTGTGATTTCCGACTTACAATCAGAACTTGGAATCTAATGCGCGGCAACCGATTTCTAACTCGGCAATCGGCAATCGAAAATCGGCAATGTTGATTGAGTGTGTACCAAACTTTAGCGAAGGTCGCAAGCCTGAAACGGTTGAGCAGATCGCGCGCGCGATCGAATCGATGAAAGGCGCTGTCGTTATCGATCGACACCTGGACGCCGATCACAACCGCTCGGTGATCACTTTTGTGGCCGCGCCGGAAGTTGTCGTAGATGCGGCGCTGCGCGCGGTAGCAACCGCAACTGAACTGATCGATCTGCGAACGCACACCGGGCAACATCCGCGCATCGGCGCGACTGACGTATTGCCATTCGTGCCGGTGAGCGGCGTGACGATGGACAAATGCGTTGCGCTCGCACATGAAGCCGGCCAACGCATCTGGCAGGAGCTTTCCATTCCCGTCTACTTTTACGAGCGCGCGGCGCTGCGATCGGATCGAGCGCGATTGGAAAATGTGCGTGGCAAAGGCTTCGAGCAACTGCGCGACCAAATCATGACGAATCCCGATTGCGCGCCGGACATCGGCGACAACAGAGTTCACGAAACCGCCGGCGCGATCGCCGTTGGCGCACGACCTTTTCTAATTGCATTCAATGTTAACTTGCGCTCGAAAGAAATCGCGATCGCGCGGAGCATCGCGCGCGGCGTGCGCGAGCGCGATGGCGGCTTGCCGTTTGTCAAAGCGCTCGGCTTTGAATTGCGCTCACGCGGACTGATCCAGGTCTCGATGAATCTGACGGATTATGAACAAACTTCGATCGCGCGCGCTTTCGAAGCGGTGCGTGAAGCGGCAGTTCGCCAGTCAGTCGAAATCGCCGGCGCGGAAATCGTTGGGCTCCTGCCGCGCGCAGCGCTCGACCGCAAGGCTTCATACTTTCCGCTGCTGGAGAACTTTCGCGAAACTCTGGTGCTGGAAAGCCTCTTGGAAGCCGCCGAAACCGACCGCAAATAGAAGTTTCTTGACGGATCCCCGTGGTGTTGTTAATGTGGACTTAACCTCACTCTGTGAGGTTGAAAACTTCTGCTGGACAGGGTGCGCGCCTTTGTTTATTATGTGTCCCCCGCTCACGAGCGGTGCCCCACTTTAGGATTGGCCACCGCGGCCAGTTTTCAGTTTGCCAACGGATCGGGCGACGGTTTGTCGACACTCGCCGGGCGGTAGTGCCGACTCCTCGGCCGATTCAATCACGGAGGTTAGTTATGCTCAGAATGGGAAAGAACCCGAACGAAGAAAAGAGCCAGACCCAAGCCACAGACAGCTACAGTTCGCGCAGTTATTCTCCTTATCAAAGCGGCGAGACGCAAAGGACGGCAACTGAACCTGCGGCGAGCACCAAAGCCTTGACTGAAAGCGAAACAATTGCGCGCGAGATCAAAGACGGCACGCTCAGCGGCTTTGTCGGCAGCGGCACAAGCGTGACCGGCGAGGCGACGTTCAAAGCGATGCTGCGTATCGACGGCCACTTTTCAGGGCGCATCACGTCCAGCTCGGGCTCGCTGCTGGTGGGCGCGGGTGGCCAGGTTGACGCGAACATCGAAGTCGCGGTCGCCACGATTCACGGAGTTGTGAACGGCGACATCATCGCAGGCCAGCGCATCGAGCTGGGTCGCGCGGGAAAACTGAATGGCAACATTCAAACTCCTTCGCTGGTGATCGAACAGGGCGGCGTCTTCGAAGGCAGTAGCAAGATGGTTCAGCAAAAGGCTGCGACCGAAAAGCCCGCGAAGGTCGAGCGCAAAGAAAATGTGCTCGACGCGACCAGCTTGCAAGTAGTCAAAGTTGACGCGGCAAACAAAGCTGACGGCTCGAGTATGAAACCTGAGATAGTCAGTGTCGCTGCGGCGAACTGATCGATACCTCCGAAAGCGCGCGCAGCTTGTGTGCGGATTGAATCTGGGAGCGCGGACATTCTTGTCCGCCTGAGCGCGCAGCGCGAAGCTGATAACTTCGCCCGTCTCAGTTCTGGATTTGACTAAGGGTGGACTTTTTGTCCGCCCTTTTTGTTTTTTACAGAACCGCCCGCCGGGAGCGCAGGCATCCTGCCTGCATTTTTGAGTGCACTCCGCCGCGACAATCTCTCTTCCAAGCGGTACAATTCAACAACCAAACGCCTCTGATTATGCAACTGGGAAGCTATCGAACGACCCTCTGTGCTTCGCTTCTGCTGGTCGCCTCATTAACAACCGCGACCGCGCAGCAACCACGCGCAAACAGGCCTGTTTCTGCGATTCCGACCAATATTCTGCTGCGCATTATTCGCGCCGAAGACGAGCGACGCTGGAACAAAGATCTGGCATTTCTGCTGGCCAACAAGAACGCGCAGGTGCGCAAACGCGCGGCGCTGGCTGCGGGGCGCATTGGCGACGAGCGCGCGGTGCCCGCGCTGCTCGATTTGCTGCGAGGAGTGGACAACACGGACGTGCGGCAGGTGGCCGCGTTTGCGCTGGGCGAGATCGAATCGCCTGTGAGTGCGGAAGGACTCATTGCTCTTTTGGAAGATACGCGCCCGCCGGGTGAAGTGCGCGCTCGCGAGGTCGAAGCGCTGGGAAAGATTGGCGCGGCGTTGCTGAGCGGCGCGCCGGCGTCAGATGATCAGGCAACCACCCCGAAAGCGGAAGACAAGCAGCTTGCCAAGATTAGATCGGCGATTCTCGACGTGTTGAAGTTCGAAGCAGGGCGGCGTTCAATGCCGGATCGTTCTTCGATTCTGTTGGGATTGACCGCCGTGTTGCGCGCGAAACCCGAAGGCGTCGGGCCAATAATCGTTCGCTTTCTCGGCTACTCAGATCCGCGCATCGTCGCCGACGCTCTGAACGCGCTGGCGCGCTTGCGTCTGAAGGACGGCAACGAGGACGCGCGCCGTTTACTCGTGAAGCATGACGATCCGATCGTCCGCGCCAACGCCGCACGCGTGCTCGCCGCGACGGAAGACAAGCAAGCGTTCGATGCACTGCTCGCCCGCGCGCTGAATGATTACGACCTGCGCGTGCGCGTGAGTGCGATTCGGGCGTTGGGGAGTTTGAAAGATGCGAGAGCCGCGCTACCGATGATTCGACGCGGGACAGAATTGTTCAGACTTGCTCAACTGAGGAGTGGTAATGGAGCGTCTCGAAATGAAGGGCTAGAAACTCTAGCTGCTCTCGGCCTCGTCCTTAGTGGCAAACTTACTGACACGACCGCAACCAGGATCCTCACGGGCGAAGATGCTGTGCTTGAGCCTGAACTAATGCTATTAGCTTTTAGCTTTCGGGCTATG
Source organism: Pyrinomonadaceae bacterium (assembly GCA_035545035.1). Lineage (GTDB taxonomy): Bacteria > Acidobacteriota > Blastocatellia > Pyrinomonadales > Pyrinomonadaceae > UBA11740. The sequence goes on along the minus strand of DASZZL010000210.1, from coordinate 6,820 downwards.
ACTAGCGAGAACATTCTGGAAGATGAGGTTGCTCGCGCTCGCATCAGACCCTCCGAGTATTTGGAGTATCAAAAGGGATTTGAGGCTGCAAGGGAGCAGATTCCAGAAAGACTTCCAAGAGTGGTTTATGGCTTCAGCAGTACATCGGCGCGAGCAGCAGGTTTGGCCGAACTAGGAAGACTAAAGCCCCAGCCTCCGGAGCATGTTCTGGAAGAATCACAGTCACTATTACGGCGCATGCTGGATGATCGTCGGACGCCATTGTTCGCTGTCCCAAATATTCTCAACGCTTATGCTGTCTACAAACCAAAGGGTTTTGTCGATTTACTTCGTGACTACTTGAAACAGTCTGACGTGATCGTTCGCGCGACTGCTGCTGAATTGATTGGTGGTCAGCCGCCAGACGAAGCGAACGCGCGGACGCTGATAGAAGCGCTGCCGCGAGCGATACAGGATAAGGATCTAAACGACGCCGCGCTGGCGATTCTCGACGCGCTGGCAAAACAGAAGAGCGCGGCAGCGAATGAAGCGATAAAGACGGCGTTGGATTCATCCGATCATCTGATTCGGCGGAAGGCCGTGGCACTTTTGAAAGCAAACCGCGTCGGCGACTTTTCGAATCGCATCGGCACCGTAAAGACGCGCAACATGGAAGCCGACTATCGACGGGCGATTGCGCGCATCGGCAAACACGTGACGGCGACGGTCGTAACCAGTAAGGGCGCTTTTTCGATCGAGTTTCTACCGGAAGATGCGCCGCTGACGGTTGATAACTTCATTCAGCTTGCGCGCAAAGGTTACTTCAACGGACAGACGATTCCGCGCGTGGTGCCGAACTTTGTGATACAGGCGGGCGATCCGCGTGGCGACACGAACGGCGGGCCGGGCTATCAGATTCGCTGCGAGATCAACGAAGTGCCTTACGAACGCGCCGCGGTCGGCATGGCTTTGTCGGGCAAAGACACGGGGGGCTCGCAATGGTTCGTGACGCATTCGCCGCAGCCGCATCTCGATGGCGGCTACACGGTCTTTGGCCGCGTCATTCGCGGGATGGACGTTGTGGATAACATCGCGCGAGGAGATATTATTCGCAGGGTAGTTGTGAATGAACAATAACCTTCACCACAGAGGGCACAGAGGAACACGGAGCAGGACTCAGTGGCCTCTGTTCCTCCGTGTCCTCTGTGGTAAATGTTCCTTCGTTTTGCTCCTGGTTGGGTTACTCACATCGACGGGTCCGGCTCGCGCGCAAACGCGTCAACCGCTCCCGCCGGAAAAGCACCCGCGATATCAGATCAAGCTCGCGCTCGACTTTGAAAATCGCACCTACACGGGCACTGAGCGCGTGCGTTTCGTTAATCGCGGTGAGCATCCGACATCGACTCTGTACTTTCATCTCTACCCGAACGTGCGCGTGCCGGGCCATGCGCCGCCCAGGGCTGAATCTGGCCAGCAAACATCCGACGAGCCGCGTTTGGAAATCAGCGAAGTGCGAAGCGCAAGTGACGGCAACGTTTTGATGTACGACCTGGACGACCCGGAAACAACGCTGCGCGTCAATCTGCGCGAGCCCGTAGCGCCGAACGCGGCGACCGAAATCGAGATCAAGTTTAAGGGCAGCGTGCCGGAAATCGATCCGGAAGAGACGGGCCTGGTGACGCACGTCATTCAGCAGTTCAGCGCCGCACTTCGCAACGCTCGCGAGCTGCGCCGTCCGCGCGACACGAACTTTCGCTGCCGCGGAATGATTCTGCTCGGCTCGTTTTATCCTGTGCTGGCGGCGCGCAATGGCGACGATTGGTTGCGCAAGGTTGAATTGAGCATCGGCGACACGGCAATGACTGAGGTGGCCGATTACGAAGTAACCGTAGAAGCGCCGCGGAACGTCGCCGTTTACGCTCCCGTCGCCGCGCAGGCTGCGACGCAGAAGGAAGAACTGAGTTCGACCAAATTCGCAGTTGATAACTTGCGTGACTTCGCCATCGTCGCCGGTCGCGATCTGCATTCAGAGCAGCGCACGGTCGGAGACGTCACGATTCGCTCGATCTTCAAACCGGAACACGAGGTAGTGGCGCGACGCGTGCTCAACATCGCCGCGGACGCCGTGCGCATCTACGTCGAACGGCTTGGCCCTTTGCCGATGAAGACGGTCAGCCTTGTCGATGCGCCGTTGGTGGCCACGCTGGGCAGCGCGGAATTCGCAGGCCTGAGCGCTATTGCCAGCGCCTTCTATCTGGACTTTGATTCGCCGATGATGCGCAACATGCCGGACGTGATTCGCGAACAGCGCGCGTCGGTCGAAGACAGTTTGGAATGGACCGTGGCGCACGTCGTCGCGCATCAGTGGTGGGGCGTAACCGTCGGCAACGACCCGGCGCGTGAACCAATTCTGGACGAGGCGCTGGCGAACTGGTCGGCACTGCTTTATTACCGCGAAGCGCACGGCGACGAGCAGGCCGCGATTGCTCTGGATGAGCAACTGCGCGGAGTTTACAAGCTCTATCGCACGTTTGGCGGCGAAGACATGGAAGCCAGCCGCGCCGCGCGCGAGTATCGCAACTCGTTCCAGTACGCGGCGATAGTTACCAGCAAAGGCGCGCTCCTGTTCGAGGCTTTGCGCAAGCTGCTTGGTGACGAGAGGTTTTTTGCAGCTCTGGACAGCTACTACAAGACCAACCAGCTTGAAGTCGCGAACCTGAACGACCTGCGCGGCGCCTTCGTCGCGGAAGCGCCGGCCGAACAAAGGCGCGCGGTTACTCGTACTTTCGATCGTTGGCTTTCCAGCAAGCGCGGCGACGAAGACATCGCGCCACCGGACGCAAAGCTGGCAGCAGAACTGGGGTTGCCGGCGCCGGTTGGGAACGGGAAGAGTGTGTTCACGGCATTTGCCAAAGTCGGAAAGTTTTTCTGGCAGCAGATGACGAGAATTAGATAGCATTGCCAATTGCCGATTTTTGATTGCCGATTGACCTCTAAGCTTACGCTGAAGTCTTGAATTGGAAATTGGAAATTGGAAATCGGAAATGATTTGATGCAGGCTTACCAAGAAATCGAATTGGCCAGACGGGCGCACCATCCGGTGCTGCGTCCGACGTCGGTCCAGGTCGAACGCGAGCTGGAAGTTATCAGCCAGTTGATGGACAACCAGTTTCGCGTACCCGTGATTGGTTGGCGGTTTGGGCTGAATGCGGTCATCGATCTGATTCCTGAAGTTGGCGACATCGCCACGACGATCGTCGCGCTCTACATCCTGGTTTCCGCAGTTCGCTATCGCGTGCCGAAGATCACGCTGCTGCGCATGGGCCTGAACATCGCGATCTATTTTATCGGCGGCCTGGTTCCCTTTGCCGGCGATTTGTTCGACGCCTGGTGGAAACCAAACATTCGAAACGTTAATCTGTTGCGAAGTCGCGCGACAGTTTCCGCGGAGGAAGCGCGGCGCGGTCGCGCCAGTGACTGGTTGTTTGTGGCTCTGATCGTTGGCGTGCTGCTCGCATTACTCTTCGGTTCGATGGCCTTGACCATTTTCGTTTTCTGGTATGTCGCCACTCACCTTCAGTTCGTAATTTAGCCCTGGCGACGTTGTGGGCGGCCACCCTCAGTTTAGTGAGGAATGGCAACCAGAATCGCCCTGTCAAGCACTTTCCTTGCGCAAGTTATCGGGCATTTGCTATATTCGCGGCAGTCATCATTCCAGGACAATTGAACAACCGGCGGTCCCTTGCAGGGATTCGCTTCTAACAGAAAGGATTTTTTCATGGGAAACGATCGTGACTATGGCGACAGTGTTTCGACGAAGCTGACGTTTTTTCTAGTGGGCGCTGGCATAGGTGCAGTGTTGGCTCTATTGTTCGCGCCCAAATCCGGCGAAGAGCTACGCAACGATATTGCCGATGCTACGCGAAAGGGCGTCGATCGATCGAAAGAAGCCGCGCAGCAACTGGGCGCGAAGGCGACCGAATACTACGACGCCACCCGCGCCAAGGCAGGCGAGTATTACGACACTGCGCGCGAGACAGCGGGCGAATATTACGAAGCAACTCGTGAACGCGCCACCGAGCTTTACGATACGGCCACGGCGAAAGCCGGCGAAGTAGCTTCGAAAGCCGGCGAAGTAGCTTCGAAGACTCGCGATGCGGCGACGCGCCAGGCTGGTTCAATCCAGGCAGCAGTCGAGGCCGGCAAGAAAGCCTACGTCGAAGAAAAGCGCAAGACTGAGCTTTCCGGCCGCACCGAGGCCGCGCCGACTTACAAGCCTGAGAAGACGATGTAAGCGTTTTCGATTTTTGCTTTCCGGTTTCTAATTTAAAATCTGGCCGGTCGCTCGCTTAGCTTGCTGACCGGCTTGCCCTGCGAGAGATGAACCCACACGAACCACTCTTCTGGCTGGTAGTGATTACCGCGATCATCGCGTTGTCTTTCATCATGATTGCGTCGGCGATGATTGCGATGGCTGTGTTCGTCAATCGCGCGGTCAAGTCGGTGAATCGACTCGAAGAGCGTCTGTCGCCGCTGCTGACGCGCGCCACTGCGCTCAGCGAGCAGGGAACTGCTATTGCGGTCCAAGGCCGGCAGATCGCCGAGCAGTTCAACGTGATGTCGGGGCATCTCTCGACGGCGACGATGCACCTGGCAGAGTCCACGGCGCTAATCAAAGAAGAGGTGCGCGGCATCATGGCGCTGGCGGACGAAACCACTGAGATGGCGCATGAGAAAGTGCATCTCGTTAGCCGAGCGATCGATACGACCCATGAACGCGTGATGGACACCACTGAGTTCATTCAGAGAAAAGTGATCGAGCCGGCGCGCGAGCTGGCCGCGATTCTGGCCGGCTTGCGACGCGGGCTGGAAGTCCTGGTGGCGCCTGCGCCGAGTCCAATTAACCGCAGCTATGGAGACGAGGAGATGTTTATCGGCTGATCGCGAAAACATCGAAAGGCTCAAACAGCCCGGACCATCGTCTCAAAAGAAAGATGGTTCGGGCTTTTGATTTGGAGTGCGGCGGCAAGCGGAGCGCGAAGCCGCTTTGGATGAGCCTAACGCTGGAGTCCAAAGCGCCGCCGTTGTCGGCGCACTCCAAAGAGATTCGCTTTTGGTGAGCGAGCATTCATGCTGTTACTATTTCGCTTTTGATATCTGATGCGCTTATGTCCACTGAAGCACCTGCACTCGAACTAAAGAAAACCATCAACCTGCCGAAGACGAAATTCGCGCAGCAGGCGAATCTGCCGCAGAGCGAACCCGCGCGTCTGAAAAAATGGGCCGAGCAGGATTTGTATCAACAGATTCGTCAGGCGCGCGCGGGCGCGGAAAAGTTCATCCTGCACGATGGCCCGCCGTACGCGAACGCCGACATTCATCTGGGCACGGCGCTGAACAAGATCTTGAAAGACTTTATCGTCAAGTCGCGCACGATGCTGGGCTATGACGCGCCGTACGTGCCCGGCTACGACTGTCACGGGTTGCCGATCGAGTTGCATGTAGATCGAAAACTCGGCGCGAAGAAAGCCAACATGCCGCCGCTGAGCATCCGTCGCGCGTGTCGCGAGTTTGCGGCCAACGCTTTGAAGCGGCAGACGCGCGACTTTCAAAGGCTCGGGATCTTCGGCGAGTGGGACAATCCCTACAGCACCATGTCCGATCACTACGAGGCCCAGACGGCGCGGCTGTTCGCGCGCTTTGTCGAGCGCGGTTTTGTTTACAAAGGCGCGCGCCCTGTCTACTGGTGTATACACGATCAGACTGCGCTCGCCGAAGCCGAAGTCGAATACAACCAGCACACGAGTCCGTCCGTCTATGTGAAGTTTCCGCTGGCGAGCGATCCGACCGCAATCGATCCAGCGCTGGCAGGCCGCAAAGTGTTCGTGCTGATTTGGACCACGACGCCGTGGACGTTGCCCGCCAACCTCGGGATCGCCGTGCATCCTGATTTTGAGTACGTGGCGTTTGAAAGCGGCGACGAAGTGTACATCGTCGCCGGCGAGTTGTTGGAAGTCGTGGCCGCTAAATGCAATCTGGCCGCGCCGAAAATCCTGGCGCGCTTTCGCGGCTCGAAACTTGATCGACTGGAATGTCGTCACGCCTGGCTGGATCGTCCATCGCTTTTGATGTTGGGCGAACACGTCACGCTCGGTGGCGAGGCCGACGCGGAGACTGAACTTGACGTGAAAGACGCGCGCGAGAAAGCCGCGACCAGCAAGGCCGGCACGGGTTGCGTGCACACCGCGCCGGGTCACGGCCACGACGATTTCGTCCTGGGAAAAAAGTATGGGCTGGAGATTTATTGTCCGGTCGACAACGCGGGCAAGTTCGCTGCGGAAGTCGAACACTTCGCGGGCCTCAGTGTATTTGAAGCGAATCCGAAGATCGTCGAATTCATGAAAGAGCGCGGCGTGCTCTTGTTCAGCGAGAGCTACGACCATCGCTACCCGCACTGCTGGCGCTGCAAAAATCCGGTCATTTTTCGCGCGACGCCGCAGTGGTTCATCTCGATGGATAACACCGCCGCCAACGGACAACCCGGCAATTCTTTGCGCGTGATGGCGCTGCGTGAAGTTGACGAGCGGGTGAAATGGATTCCGGCGTGGGGTCGCGATCGCATGCGCAACATGTTGAAGGGCCGGCCGGATTGGTGCGTCTCGCGCCAGCGTATCTGGGGCGTGCCGATTCCCGCTTTCTATTGTGCGCAGTGCAACGAGATCGTCGCCGACGCAACGATTATCCGCCACGTCGCCGACATCTTTGAGAAAGAATCGGCCGACGCCTGGTACAAACGCGAAGCGCGCGAGCTTTTGCCGGACGGGTTTAAGTGCAGGAGTTG